>NZ_QJUG01000090.1 GCF_003426775.1 Allorhizocola rhizosphaerae
GCGAGGGCGGTCACGCTGAACCGGCCGACCACCGCGGTCGCCGACAGGAAGCACGCCTGGAACGCCAGCCCGCGCAGGATGAGATCTCGGCCGACGACAAGCTGGTCTCGCATCACCGCCAGGCGCGGTCGCAGATCCACGTGCTCCAACACCAAAGCACGCACGAACAGGAGCCCTGCGAGGGTCTGCGCCACCGCGTTGGCGATCGCCGACCCGACCAGGCCGAGGCCGAAGGTGTACACGAAAAGGGGACACAGCGCCGCGGAGAGCGCAAAGGCACCGACCACATAGGACAAGGGTCGGCGGGTGTCCTGTATCCCGCGCAGCCAACCGTTTCCGGCGGTCGCGAGCATGAGTCCGGGCGCGCCGAGCGCGGCCACCCGCAGCCACTGCGCCGCCGACGCGGCGACCTCGTCACCGGACGAACCGAGCAACGCCCGCGCGAGCGGATCGGCGGCAAACTGTGCCGCAATGGCCACGAATACCCCGGCCGAAAGGGCTAACCACGAAGCTTGAACCCCCTCGGTGATCGCCGCAGCTCGATCTCCGGCGCCGAACCGGCGGGCCGATCGCCCGGTCGTGCCGTACGCCAGGACGGTGCCGAGCCAAGCGACGAGGGTCAGGATGGTCCCGCCGACCGCGAGTGCCGCCAGGGCCTGGCTGCCCAGGTGACCGACCACCGCGGTATCGACAAGCACGTATAGCGGCTCGGCGGCGAGGATCACGAAAGCGGGGATGGCCAGCCGGGCGATCTGTCTCACGCGTCCATGTTTGCGGACACCGGTAAGGATCGCAAGTCTTTGTTGACCTTACCTCTGGCGGATTCACATCGCGCCGCTAACATTGGTCGGCTGCCACCAACTTTTCCGCGGGAGGTATTAGCGAAAGATGATCAACGACACCATTGTCGACGGGCTGACCGGGACCGACCCACCCCCACCACAGCAGGCGCAGACTCCGTATCTCATCCTCGACACCAACGTCGCCGCCGCCCAGTACGACCGTCTCACCAAGGCGTTCGGCCCGACCCAGATCTTCTACGCCGTGAAGGCGAATCCAGAGCCACGACTGATCCGGCGACTCGCCGCGAGCGGCTCTTCCTTTGACGTAGCGAGCCCCGCAGAGATCGACCTTTGCCTCTCCGAAGGCGTCGACCCGGGCCATCTCTCCTACGGCAACACCATCAAGAAGGCCAAGGACATCCGCTACGCCTATCAGCGTGGGGTACGGATGTTCGTCTTCGACAGCGAGGCCGAATTGCACAAGCTGGCCGAAAACGCGCCTGGGTCGGCCGTTTTCTGTCGGCTGCTCGCCAGCAGCGCGGGCGCGCAATGGCCACTGAGCCGCAAGTTCGGCTGCACACCCGACATGGCGGCCGCGTTGCTGATCAAGTCGCGCGATCTCGGGCTCAATCCGGTGGGCGTCTCCTTCCACGTGGGCTCGCAACAGCTCGACCCCAGCCGCTGGGATGCCAGCATCGCCGAGGCCGCGCAGGTGTTCCGGGAGGTGAGCGCGAGCGGCATCGAGCTCGATCTGCTCAACTGCGGTGGTGGCTTCCCGGCCGGATATGTGGACGCGGTCGCGCCGATCGAGGACTTCGCGTCCGCGATACACGAGTCGGTGGAGCGGCATTTCGCGGTCAAACCGCGCCTTGCCATCGAGCCGGGGCGATTCATCGCGGCCGAGGCGGGCGTGCTGCGCGCGGAGGTGGTGCTCGTCTCCCACAAGTCCTTCACAGACGACGTGCGGTGGGTCTATTTGGACATCGGCCGGTTCGGCGGGCTGGCCGAGACGGAGGGAGAGGCGATCCGGTACCGGATCGTGACCGCCTACGACGACGGGCCCAAGGGCCCGGCCCACATCGCGGGCCCCACCTGCGACAGCGTCGACATTCTGTATCAGGTGACGCCGTACGAGCTGCCGCTGGAGCTCAAACCGGGTGACATGGTCGATTTTCTCGGCACGGGCGCGTACACAACCACCTATTCGTCCGTTGGATTCAACGGATTCGCACCACTGGCCACTTTCTGCATCGGAGATAACGCGTGATCACCACGATCCCCAGCCTCCGCTTCGGCGGACGGATCCTGCTTTTGGGCTGCGGTTCGGTGTCCCAGTGCCTGCAGCCCATGCTGCTGCGGCACCTCGACATGGACTTCAGCCGACTCACGGTGATGGACTTCGAGGATCTCGAGGGCTCCATCCCCGAAACCATGGCGGCGGGCGCGACCTACGCGCGGGTGCGGATCACGCCTGACAACCTCGCGGAAGAGCTCGGCAAGCACCTGGGCGAGGGTGACCTGCTGATCAACCTGAGCTGGAACATCGACACCGGCGACATCATCGGGTGGTGCCAGGACAACGGCGTGCTCTACGTGGACACGTCGGTGGAGCTGTGGGACCCGTACGAGAACCAGCTCACCACGACCCCGCAGGACCGCACGCTCTACGCCCGGCACATGAAGCTGCGCAAGCGCGCGGCCACGTGGAAGCCCAACGGCCCGACCGCGGTCGTGGAGCACGGCGCCAACCCGGGCCTGGTGAGCCACTGGACCAAGGTGGCGCTGGAGGACATCGCCGGCGCCATGCTGCGCCAGACGGAGCTGACCCCTTCGCGCAAGACGGCGCTCGAAGAGGCCTTGGCGGGCAAGGACTACGCGCGCCTGGGCCAGGCCACCGGCACCAAGGTGATTCATATCTCGGAGCGCGACACCCAGGTCAGCGACCGGCCCAAGGAGGTCGGCGAGTTCGTCAACACCTGGTCGGTGGAGGGCTTCTACGAGGAGGGCATCGCGCCCGCCGAGATGGGCTGGGGCACGCACGAGCCCGTGCTGCCCAAGCACGCCTACACGCACGCGGAAGGCCCGCAAAACCAGATCTGCCTGGCGCAGACCGGCATCACGACCTATGTGCGGTCATGGGTGCCGATCGGCGGTCCGATCATCGGCATGGTGGTCCGGCACGGCGAGGCGTTCACCATCAGCGACCACCTGACCGTGTGGGAGGGCGACAAGGCTGTGTACCGGCCGACCGTGCACTACGCCTACCTGCCCACCGACGCGGCCATGAACTCGCTGCACGAGTGCCGCATGAACGGGTACGAGCTGCAGACCAACCAGCGCATCATGAACGATGAGATCACCGAGGGCATGGACGAGCTGGGTGTGCTGCTGCTCGGCCACGACCTCAACGGCTGGTGGGTCGGGTCGCAACTGGACATTCATGAGAGCCGCAGCCTGGTGCCGCACCAGAACGCGACCACCATGCAGGTCGCCGCGTCCGTGCTCGGAGCCGTGTACTGGATTGTCAAGAACCCCAACAAGGGCCTGTGCGTCCCGGACGACCTCGACCACGCCGAGGTGCTCGCGATCGCCAACCCCTATCTGGGCAAGGTCCCGTCGGTGCAGACCGACTGGACCCCGCGCAGCGCGGCATACGAGCCGTTCGCCAACTTCCGCCCGTCCGAGTACAACGAGGACGAGCCCTGGGCGTTCGGCAACTTCCTGGTGTGAACCGCTAAGGGGCGGGGCCGGACGGGTGCCGCCCCTTAGGCGAACTGAGGGCGAAGGACCAGAACGGCGCGGCCACCACCACAGGGGTCGCTGCAGTGGATCACGACGGAGGACAGCATGGGCATGCTCGCAGGCTATGGCCGGCTCGTCGCGGCCTCCATCGGTTTACTCCTTGTGGCCGGCTGTGGCGGCGGCTCGCCCGCCGCCGCGTCCAAAGTGGACCAGCCGGTGACCGTGCACCGGATGGGCGGCCTCGCGGGCGTCGACGACAAGCTGAGCGTCGCCACGTCCGGCGAGTGGACACAGGACGGGCGGTCGGGCCGGCTCACCGACGCACAGGCCGCGCAGGTCAACCAGATCCTCAAGGACCCGCGGATCGCGCAGGAGAGCAAGCGCCAGGCAGGCGAGAGCCGCTGCCGCGACACGTTCACGTTCGAGGTGATGGTCGGGGATCAGATCCGGGTGCACTACGTGGACTGCCCC
Source organism: Allorhizocola rhizosphaerae (assembly GCF_003426775.1). Classification (GTDB taxonomy): domain Bacteria; phylum Actinomycetota; class Actinomycetes; order Mycobacteriales; family Micromonosporaceae; genus Allorhizocola; species Allorhizocola rhizosphaerae. The sequence goes on from NZ_QJUG01000090.1 coordinate 3,996, forward strand.
GGCGACCCGGATCCTCCCGTGGCGACCATGGCGTTGGTCGAATATCTGTATGGCGTGACGGCCGGATAGCTAGCCGAGCGCGGCGGTGATGGCCGACCGGATGGGCTCCGCGGTCGGCTCGGTCCGGGGGCGGAACCGCGCGATCACCTTGCCCTCACCTGATACCAGAAACTTCTCGAAGTTCCATTGGATGTCGCCGGCCGCGCCCTCCGCGTCGGCGGACTGGGTGAGCTGCTCGTAAAGGGCGTGCCTGCCGGCGCCGTTGACCTCGATCTTCTCGGTGAGCGGGAAGCTGACGCCGTAGTGCGCCTCACAGAATTCGGCGATCTCCTCGGACGTCCCAGGCTCCTGCCCGCCAAACTGGTTGCAGGGCACACCGAGCACGGTGAACCCGCGCTCGCCGAACTCCTTCTGCAACTGCTCAAGCCCGGCGTACTGCGGGGTCAGGCCGCACTGCGAGGCAACGTTGACGACGAGGGTGACCTTGCCCGCGAACGACCGGAGGTCCAGTGGGTGGCCGTCCAGCGTGTTGATGGTGTGCTCGTAGACTGACATGTCCGCCAATCTAGCCCGGAGCCCGTTCATGCCCGAAGGCCACACCATCCACCGCCTCGCCGCGCGCCACTTCGAGCTGTTCGGCGGCGGGAAGGTCCGCGCCGCGAGCCCGCAGGGCCGCTTCGACGCGGCGCGCTTGGACGGCGCGGTGCTCAAGGCGACGGAGGCCTACGGCAAGCATCTGCTGCACCACTACGGCAGCGGGCGCACGCTGCATGTGCACCTTGGGCTCTATGGCAAGTTCAGCGACGGGCGCATGCCGTTCGGTGAGGCGGTGGGCCAGGTGCGGCTGCGCCTGTCCAACCGCCGCCACTGGGTGGAGCTGCGCGGGCCGACCGCGTGTGAGCTGCTCACCGCGGCCGAGGTCGACGCGCTGCGGGATCGGCTCGGCGCCGACCCGCTGCGCGATGACGCCGACCCCGACGCGGCCTACGCCCGCATCGCCCGCAGCAACACCCCGCTCGCCGCGCTGCTGCTCGACCAGTCGATCATCGCCGGCGCGGGCCTGATCTTCGTCATCGAGAGCCTCTTCCGGGCGCGGCGCAAGCCGACGGTGCCGGGGCGGGCGCTGACTCCCGAGGCGTGGCAAGGGATCTGGCACGATCTGCGCACGCTGATGGAGCTGGCCCGCAAGTCCGGCACCATCGACACGGTGACCGACGACCACCTGCCCGAGGCGATGGGCCGCCCGCCCCGCGTCGACCGGCACGGCGGAGAGGTCTACGTCTATCGCCGTGCGGGCCTGCCGTGCCACGCCTGCGGCGCGCCCGTGCAGCGCGGGACGCAACACCTACTGGTGTGACTTCTGCCAATTAGATTGAGCACATGAGTCGACTCGAAAAGGCCCGAGAGCTGGCCGGCCGGTCAGGCTTCGACGCGGTCTTCATCACTCCCGGTTCCGACCTCTTCTATCTGACGGGGTACCGGGCAATCGCCGCGGAACGCTTGACGTGTCTGGTGATTCCCGTCGAAGGCGTGCCGTTCCTGGTCGTGCCGCGGCTCGAACGCCCGGCCGCGCTGGCCTCCCCGGTGGCCGGCCTGGGCATCGAGGTCGTCGACTGGGACGAGACCGAAAACCCGTATGCTCTCGTGGCCGCGCGCCTGGATCGCGATGTGGCCCGCATCGGCCTGGACAACCAGATGTGGGCCGAAAAGGTGCTCGCGTTCCGGGCCGTGCTGCCGGGGGCGACACAGCACCCGGCCTCGGAGGTCCTGCGCGAGCTGCGCATGCGCAAGTCGCCCGCCGAGGTCGACGCGCTGCGCGAGGCGGGCGCGGCCATCGATCGGGTGCACGAGCGGATGGGCCAATGGCTGCGCGCCGGGCGCACCGAGCGCGAGGTCGCCCGCGACATCGCGGCCGCCATCGTTGACGCCGGGCACGAGCGCACCGACTTCGTCATCGTGGCGTCCGGGCCCAACGCGGCCAGCCCGCACCACGAGGTGTCCGATCGCGTGATCCAGCCGGGCGACCCGGTCGTGGTCGACATCGGCGGCACGACCGACACCGGATACCGCTCTGATTCGACGCGCACCTATGCCATCGGCGAGCCGCCCGCGGACTTCCGGGCCTACTACGAGGTGCTCCAGCGCGCCCAGCGGGCCCAGACCGACGCGGTGCGCCCAGGCCTGCTCGCCGCGCAGCTCGACGCGATCGGGCGCGACATCATCGCGCAAGCGGGCCACGCCGACCACTTCCTCCACCGCACCGGGCACGGCATCGGCCTGGAGACGCACGAGGAGCCCTACATAGTCGCCAACTCCGAGCTGCCGCTGGAGCCGGGCATGGCGTTCTCCGTGGAGCCCGGCATCTACCTCACGGGCCGGCACGGCGCACGGATCGAAGACATCGTCGTGTGCACCGAAACCGGCGGCGAGCGCCTCAACCGCACCACCCGCGATCTCGTCACGCTCTAGCGGGCCCGTGCTTGGTCGATCGAGTACAGATCCCGGATCCTGCACGGGTTTTCGCGCCTGTGGCGACAACATCCCGGATATTGCACCATGATCCGGCGCGCCGGACGACGGTATCCCGGATGCCGCGCCGAAGCGCGGAGCGTTGAACCCCGCCCGCTGCCGGGAGATCATTGCCGCGACACCGCGCTGCCGGCCACCCGGAGCAAGAGATCCCAACCCGCCTGGCCACCGGGTGTCTGTTCAGCGCTACGGCTCTGCCCCGGCTACTCGGAGCAGAGACGTAGCGGCGGCGACAGCTCTATCGCTCCGGGCCGGAGAAGGGCTGCGGCGGCTCGCGATCTCCGCGTGGATCCGGTTCCTCGGCCGGGTCGACGGCGCCCTCCTCCCGACCCTTCCGCTCACGCTCATCGATGTCCTGCGCCCGCTGGACTTCCCTGCGCTCGGCTTCCTCGCCCTTTGGCTCGCTCATGAGTTGCTGATACCCAACGCGATGCGGGATAAGGCATGGATGCGCGGGGCGGAGGGTAAGGACGGACAGTGACGTCGTATTGGGTACAGACGAGCCGGGCGCAGCCGTATCCGGTGTTGTCGCAGAACACCGTGGCCGACGTGGTGGTGATCGGCGCGGGGATCGCGGGCATCAGCTGCGCGCGGGAGCTCGCGCGCACCGGGCGTTCGGTGATCGTGATCGAGGCGAGGCGCGTGCTCAAGGGCGTCACGGGCAACACGACGGCCAAGTTGACCAGCCTGCATACGTTGATTTATGCGCGGCTGGCCGGTTCGCTGGGCGCTCAGGCGGCCCGGCAATACGCGCAGGCGCAGCAGGATGCGCTCGCGCACGTGCGCGCGACGGTCGAAGAGCTGGGCATCGACTGCGATCTGGAGCAGCGGTCGGCGTACACCTATTCGACCGACGCCGACGAGATCCGCGCCGAGGTGGAGGCGGCCAACGCGGCGGGGCTGCAGGCAAACCTGGTCACCACGACGGGTCTGCCGTTCCCGGTGGTGGCAGCGGTCCGGCTGGAGGATCAGGCGCAGTTCCACCCGCTGCGCTATCTGCACGGCGTGATCGAGGACCTGCAGCGCCACGGCGGCCAGATCTTCGAGGACACGTGCGTGGTGAAGCTGCAACCGGGCACGCCCGCCCGGGTCACCACCGAATCCGGTGTGGTGGTGGAGACTGGCGCCATCGTGGTGGCCACGCACTTCCCGTTCCACGACAAGGTGGGCCTGGTGACCCGGCTGGTACCGCGGCGCGAGCTGGTCGTGGCCGCGCCGATCCCCAAAGACGTTGACCCCGAAGGCATGTACATCACGCGCGAGCAGGGCGTCCGGTCGGTGCGTACAGCGCCGCACAAGCGGGGCGAACGGCTGCTGATCGTCACCGGCGAGATCTATCGTCCGGGCACTCCCGGCGTGAGCGAGCGGTTCGACCGCCTGACCGAGTGGGCGCAACGGCATTTCCCGATCGGCCAGCCCTCCCATCGCTGGAGCGCGCAGGACAACGACACCACCGACGGCATGCCCTACATCGGCACGATCGCCGAAAATGTCTATGTGGCAACGGGTTTCGGTGGCTGGGGGATGACCAACGGGGTGGCGTCGGGGCGCATCATCGCCGGCGAGGTGGACGGCACGCCGATGCCGTGGGCCGGGCTTTTCGACCCGGGCCGGGTGCACCTCAAGGCGGAGGCGGGCGAGCTGCTGCGCAACGCGGCCACCGTGACCAAGCACTTCATCGGGGACCGCATCCAGGCCAAGCGGGACATGGTGGTCGAGCCGGGCACGGGCGACGTGGTGCGCGTCGACGGCGCGCCGGTCGCCGTCTATCGCGACCCGGACGGCACGCCGCACGCCGTGTCGGCCGTGTGCACGCACCTGGGCTGCATCGTCGGGTTCAACGACGCGGAGTCCACATGGGACTGTCCGTGCCACGGCTCCCGCTTCGACGTCAACGGCTACGTGCTGCAGGGCCCGGCGGTCGAGCCGCTGGAGGCGCGCACGCTTCCTCAGGATTGGATGGCGGGCAGGATCTCCGAGCGGTAAAACTCGATCATCGCGAGGTCGTTGGGCCCGACCGGTGCGACGTAGAGTTCGTCGAAGCCCGCCTCTCGGTACTCGGAAATGAACTTGAGATGGTCCTCGGGGTTGGCGCCCAGCACCATCTGGCCCTTCATCGCCTCCGGACCGACCAATGTGGACGCCTGCGCGAAGTGCTCGGGCGTCGGCAGGATCTGGCTGAGCTCACCGGGCAGGCCGGAGGAGCGCCACCGCTCGTGCGCGACCCGCATGGCCGTGGCCTCGTCGCGGTCGAAGCACGCCTTCATGCCGCCCTGCGCCACCTTGCCGTCGCCGCCGCCCTCGCGGAACTTGCGGACCAGATCGCCCGTGGGCTGGGTGGCGATGTATCCGTCGCCCTTTTCGGCGGCCAGCCGGATCGACTTCGGGCCCACCGCGGAAATGTAGATCTTCGGCGGCTCCGCCGGGCGGGTGTAGACCCGCGCGTGCTGCGCGGTGAAGTGCTTCCCGCGATGGTTGACCACCTCGCCGGTCCACAGCTCGCGCATCAGGTCAATCGCCTCGTCGAGCATTTCGAGCCGCACGGACGCGGGCGGCCAGGCCCGGCCGGTGATGCTTTCGTTGAGCGCCTCGCCCGTGCCCACCCCCAGGGTGAACTTCCCGCCGGTGAGCGCGCCGCACGTCGCCGCGGCCTGTGCCACGATCACCGGATCGACGCGCATGATGGGACACGTGACCGCGGTGGTCACCGGCAGGTCGCACACCCGGCTCAATGCCCCGATCATCGACCAGACGAACGGGCTCTGCCCCTGCTCGTCCAGCCACGGATGGAAGTGATCCGATATCCAGAGCCCCTGAAATCCGGCCCGCGCCGCGCTCTCGGCCTGAGCGAGCAGGCGATCCGGCGGGTACTCCTCAGAAGAAAGAAAAAAGCCCATGCGCATGGGCGCGCTTTACCCCTCTTCCGGCGGTGCCAAAAGCGGTCCTACGCCGGTCACCTCAAGAACCTTGGCCACCCATTGCTGCGCACCGAACACATAGAGTCGCGTGCCCTGGGTGTCGGCCTTGCGGTGAGCCTGCACGAGCGCCCGGATGCCCGTCGAATCGAGGAACGTCACCGCCGACAGGTCGACCCACACCTCGCGGCCAAGGGCCAGCGCGTCGATGAGCGCCTCGCCGACCTTGTCGGCGGTCGCCAAATCGATGTCGCCGGTCACCTTGACGGTCACGCGGTCGTTTGAGACAACCTGCTCCACGCCGAACATGAGAACAACCATATCCTCGCCCCGCATCGAAACCCGCACAAGACGCCCGGCACCGCTCGTGTCGGCGGTACCGGGCGTTCCCTACCCCCTTGAACCAGGCCCTAAACCTCTCGAACCTTCGGCATGCCAGTCGCGCTCGCGCGCACCGCTAAACCGCGCAGCACACCGTCCGCGCGGCTGGGAAACGGCCGCGCAGGTCGTTGAACACCGGTCAGGTGAAGATGCTGACCCCACCGGGACCGACCAGCAGCCCGACGATGATGAGGACGATGCCCCACAGCAGCTGGCTGCGGAAGATGGCGACGATGCCGGCCACAACCAGCACGACGGCCAGGATCCAAAGTAGAAGTTCCATGTCATCGCGGTTACCCATCAATGACTGGTTCAAACGCGTTAGCAATCGGGTAACCCGCATATATGCACTTCCTGCCCGCCGACACCGGCTCGATCGGGGCCCTGCGCAGCGCGGCGGCCGGCTGCCGGGCGTGCCACCTCTACCAGCAGGCGACGCAGACCGTGTTCGGCGAGGGCCCCGTCCCGGCCGACATCATGATGGTCGGCGAGCAGCCCGGAGACATCGAGGACCGACAGGGGCACCCATTCGTCGGGCCCGCCGGCCGCCTGCTGGACAAGGCGCTCGCCGAGGCCGGGCTGGACCGCTCGCAGGTCTATCTCACCAACGCCGTCAAACACTTCAAGCACACCACGACGGCCGACAGCAAGCGCCGCATCCACGCCAAGCCCAACCAGACGGAGATCACGGCGTGCCTGCCGTGGCTGGAGTCCGAGCTCGGCGTGGTCCGGCCCAAGCTCGTGGTGGTGCTCGGCAGCACGGCCGCGCAGACCCTGGCCGGGCGGGAGTTCAAGGTGACCAAGTCGCGCGGCAAGGTCATGCCGTGGCGCGACATCAAGCTTCTCGCGACCGTCCACCCGTCGAGCGTGCTGCGTGCCACCGACCGCCACGAGGCCTACGAGGGCCTCGTGGAAGACCTCAAAAAGGTGGCTAGCAGTCTAGCTCGAAGACGCTGAACGCCTGCCGGATCACCGGGTGGGCGACGTTGCGCACCCGCACCCCGCCCGGGGTCATGCCGCGCGGCGACCCGTGGTGGGCGTGCCCGTGCACGGCCAGGCAGGCCCCGCCCGCGTCGACGGCCTCGGCCAGCAGATAGGAGCCCAGGAACGGGTAGATCTCCAGCGGTTCGCCGTTGAGGGTGTCCGGCACGGGCGAGTAGTGCAGCAGCGCGATCTTCTTGCCCGTATCGACGTCCTTGAGCGCGCGCAGCAGCCGGTCGGCGCTGACCTCGGTGTGCCGCACGAAGTCCTTTATCTCCGGCTCACCGAACGCGCTCGCGCACCGGCCGGAGAAGCCGCCGCCGAACCCCTTCACGCCCGCCACCCCGACCTTGCCGCCGGGCGTGTCGACCACGGCCGACGAACCCTCCAGCACCTGGATCCCGGCGCCCTCAAGCACCCGGATCACCTCGGCCTCGCGATCGGAGTGGTAGTCGTGATTTCCCAAAACCGCTATCACCGGTACCGGCAGGTTGCCGAACTCCTCGGCGACGCAGCGCGCCTCCTCGGGCGTGCCGTGCCGCGTGAGGTCGCCGGCCAGCAACAGCGCATCGGCCTGCTCCTCCAAAGTGGACAGCGCGGGCCGGAACCGGCCGAGCACATCGGTGTCCATGTGCACGTCGCCGACCGCCGCGATCCTCATCCTGTGATCTCTCAACTGACGTCCTCCGCGCCGTTCGGCTTGCCGACCGGGATGAGCGCCACCTCGCAGCGCACCTCTTTGCCCGGGAAGGCCTCGCTGACCTGGCGCAGGATCGCGTCGCGCCGCTGCGGGCTCTCGACCTCACCGGTCACGACGATCAGCCCGTCCCGCCGGATCACATCGATGCCCTGCTCGGCCAGGCCGTCGTCCTCGGCGAGCGCACGCTGCAGGCTCGCCTCCGCGTATTCATCATGCTGTGGTTGTGGTTGCCTGCCCACCGTCTCCCCCTCGCAGCTGTTCCGCCGGTGCCAGGCCCAGCTTTTCCACCAGGACCAGGAACGCCGCCGCATAGGGCGACTTCTCGGTGTCCTGTTGGACCCGGCCCCAATCGATCTTTTCACGCAGCGACCGCGCCAGGGGCAAGCCGCGGGCGAAATCGCAGTTGTGCTGATCGAAGGTGAGCAGCTTGTGCACCATGAGCTGGGTGGCCGACAGCACCGGGATGCTGATCGGGCCGACGTTCATCACGCTCGCGTCGGCCAGGGTCTGGTCGGTCACCGGAATCTCGATCGGCCGGTAGATAAGGTCGACGAGCTGCTCGCCGTCGTAGGCCTTGATGAGCCAATCCTCCGGGGGTTGCTCGATTCGGAAACCCGCCTCGCCCAGGGCCGTGGTGATTTCTTCGAGATCCTCGTGCTTGATGAGGAAGTCGACATCGTGCTCGCTGGTGTGGCCACCGTGCGCCCAGGCGGCGTAGCTTCCGGCCAGCGCGAACGGCACACCCTTCGCCTTGAGCACGCTTGCCGCCCGTTTGAGCGTCAGCAGCAACTGCTCCGCGTAGCCTTCGGTCATTCGGGATCCTTACCCCGATTGAGGGGCAATACACTAGTGCGCTTTTTGGCTTGCCTACACTTCTGAGTGTGGCCAGCCCCAATCACATAATAGGCGCGTTGCTGCAGGAATATGCGGACCTCCTGCACGTCAGCGGCAGTCAGGGGTTCAAGGCGCGGGCGTTCGAACGGGCCGCGCGGGCCATCAGCGGACATGACGTCGATGTCGCGACGTTGGACCTGAAAGAGCTGCAGCAGATACCAAACGTTGGCAAATCAACGGCCGAGAAGGTGATCGAGTACTTCTCGACCGGGCGGATGGCGTCGCTCGAAAATTTGCGCGAGCAGGTGCCGGTGGGCACGCGCCAGCTGATGGCCATCCCGGGGCTCGGGCCGACGCGGGCGATGATGCTCGCCGGCACGCTGAAGGTAACGACCATCGATGAGCTGCTGGAGGCCATCGAGGCGGGCAAGCTCGACGGCATGCGCGGGTTCGGGCCCAAGGGAGTCGAAAACATCCTGCGCGGGATCGGCCAGCTGCGCGAGGGCGGCGGCCGGGTCCTGATCAACAAAGCCTTCGCGGTCGCCTTGGATTTCCTCGGTACCATATCCAAATTAGACGGTTGCGAACGGGTGGAGATCGCGGGTTCCCTGCGCCGGATGAAGGACTTCATCCGCAACGTCGACCTGGTGGCGGCCTCGCCCGATCCCGCGGCGCTCACGGCCGCGTTCGAGCGGCTGCCGCTGGTGAGCGAGGTGCTCGGGCCCGGCTCGATCCGCGCGGTGGGCGGCATGCAGGTCGATTTGCACGCGGTCACACCGTCATCGTTCGGTTCGGCATGGCAATACTGGACGGGTTCGGCTTCGCATAATGCGGCGTTGCGGGCGCCCGACGGTCCATTCGCGACAGAGGAAGAGGTGTACGCGTCGGTTGGGTTGCCATGGATTCCGCCCGTGCTGCGCGAAGACCGGGGCGAGCTCACCAAGCCGCTGCCCGAGCTGGTCACGGTCGACGACCTGCGCGGCGATCTGCACACGCACACCGATCTGACCGACGGCATCGCCCCGCTGGAGAAGATGCTCGCCGCCGCCCGCGAGCGGGGCTACGAGTACTACGCCGTCACCGACCACGCGCCCAACCTGGTCATGCAGCGCATGACGACGGAGAAAATGCTCAAGCAGCGGGCCCAGTTGCGGGCCATCTCGATCGACGGGATGGAGCTGCTGCACGGCACGGAGCTCAACATCGATCCGGATGGCGAGGTGGACTGGGATGTCGAATTCCTTGCCGGGTTTGACATCTGCGTCGCATCGGTGCACTCATTGTTCGGCCAGCCACAGGCCGAGATGACCAGGCGGCTCATCCGGGCGTGCCAAAACCCGTGCGTGAACATCATCGGTCACCTGACCACCCGCCAGATCGGGCGGCGCCCGCGCATCCAGGCCGACTTCGACGCGGTGTTCGAGGCCGCGGCCGCGACCGGCACGGCGATCGAGGTGAACAGCTTCCCGGACCGGCTCGACCTGCCCGACGATCTGATTTTCCGGGCACGGGAGTTCGGTGTGAAGTTCGCCATCGACTCCGACGCCCACTCGACCGTCCACTTGAGAAACATGCGGTACGGAGTGGCCATCGCCCAACGAGGTTGGGTGGAAAAGGACGAAGTGATCAATACGTGGCCACTGGCCCGGCTGCGCGAGTTCGTGGCCGCGAAGCGACAGACATAGTTTGCCGCAGGCTGCTACCCTCACGACTTATGTCGCAGCCCAACCAGCCATACGACCCCTACGGCCAGCCCCCGGGCCAAGGCCAGACGCCTGGTTATGGCCAGCCCGGCTACGGGCAGCAGCCGGGCTACGGGCAGGACCCCTACGGGCAACAACCCGCCTACGGACAGCAGCCCGGATATGAGCCGCCAACCTATGGTCAGCAGCCGCCTGGTTACGGGCAGCAGCAGCCTGGTTATGGGCAACAACCTGGTTATGGGCAGCAACCCGGATATGAGCAGCAGCAACCCGGTTATGGGCAGACGCCCGGATATGAGCAGCAGCAACCCGGTTATGGGCAGACGCCCGGATATGAGCAGCAACAGCCGGTTTACGGGCAGCCCGCATACGGCCAGCAGCCGCAGCAGCAGTTCGACCAATACGGTCTGCCCTACAGCCAGTCGCCGTGGGAGCAGCAGCAGCCCCAGTCGCCGGGTCAGCCCCCATACGGGCAGCCGGGCGAGCCGCCCAAGAAGTCGCGCAAGGGGCTGTGGATCGGCCTGTCGGCGGGCGCTGTCGCGCTGATCCTGCTGTGCTGCGGCGGCGGCTACGCCGTCTATAAATACAGCTCGAACAAGGTGAACGAGACACTGACCAGCCTCACCCCGTCCGGCACCCCCAGCCCGCGCGGCTCCGCCAGCCCAGCCAAGAAGGTGACGGTCACGCTGACCGCGCCAGACAAACTGGGCTCGCGCAACAAAATCACCGACTCGCAGCATCAGCAGGCCGCCAAGGAGGTCGAGACCGCGATGAAGAAGGACAGCAAGGTCTCGTCCGTCGTCGTCGCCTACTACGGCACCGCGGATCCCAAGAAGGACAAGCTTTACCTGGCCGGCGCGACCACGACGACCGCCATGTCCAAGGGCACGTTCGAGGCCACGTTCAAGAGCATGACCTCGGGGGCCGGGCTGTCCGACATGACCGGCGTGACCGACGTCGACCCCGGTCCGATGGGCGGCTTTGCCAAGTGCGGCAACCTTTCCATCGAGGGCCTGCCCGTGGCCGCCTGCGCCTGGGCCGACGAGGGCTGCTTCGTGACCGTGATGTGGTACAACAAATCGCTGTCCAACCAGATCAAGGCCGAAATGGTGACGATCCGCGGACAGGTGGAAAAGAAGTCGTGACCGGGTCCCGCGCTCTCGTGCTGGGCGGGGGTGGGGTCACGGGGATCGCCTGGGAGTTCGGTGTCCTGGCCGGGCTCACCGAGGTCGGCGTCGATGTGACCGGCGCCGATCTCGTGGTGGGCACGTCGGCCGGTGCGGTGGTCGGCGCCGTGATCGCGAGCGGAGCCCCGGTGCGGGATCGATACGAGGCGCAGCTCGCCCCGGCGCACGACGAGCTCGCGGCGCGGCTCGGGCCGGGCCTGCTCGCGCGCTATGCGTGGGCGCTGGCGATCAGCCGCAGCCCGCAGCGGTTCGGTGCCCGCATGGGCGCGCTCGCGCTGGCCGCCAAGACGGTGCCGGCGCAGGCACGGCGCGAAGTGATCGCGTCCCGGCTGCCGGTCGGCGACTGGTCCGACCGCGCGCTGAAGGTCACCGCGGTGGACGCGAGCACGGGCAAGTTCGTGGTGTTTGACCGCGACAGTGGGGTGCCCCTGGTCGACGCGGTCGCCGCCAGCTGCGCCGTGCCGGGCGTGTGGCCGCCGGCCGAAATCAACGGGCGCCGATACATCGACGGCGGCATGCGCTCAGCGGCCAACGCCGACCTCGCGGCCGGCGCCTCCAGCGTCGTGATTCTCGCACCAGTCGTGCGCGGCGGTGGCGTGTTGCAGCCGCCGCAGCGCCAGGCGGAGGCCCTGCGGGCGCGGGGTGCGCGCGTCGTCCTGGTCCATCCCGACCCCGCCGCACTGCGCGCCATCGGCCGCAACGTCCTCGACCCCGCGCGGCGCAGGCCCGCCGCCGAGGCCGGATTCACCCAAGCCGCAACGGTTTCCGACGCAGTCGCCGAGGTCTGGCACTAGGCCGTGCCGAGCGGGCGATCAGCTCCTAGGCAGACCGCGCCGGTCGGTGCGGACGGGGCCGGAGAGACAGTCGGTCGCGCCGTCGCGCCACGAGTGGTCGTAGCGGCGGGCCACCTTGGTGATGAACTCCCGGACCGCGTGCTCGTCGACGCCCGGAAGCCGTTGCAGGCGTTGCCAGCCGGTGAGCGCGACACCCTGGTCCAGCGCCGGGTAGGGCGCGACCACCACGTCGCGCGGATGGCGCCGGCCGAGCCGTTCGAGCGCCGCGATGTCGGCGGCGCTGGTGCCCGGGGCGTACTGCACCAGCACGTGTCCGTGTTCAAGCACGTGCACCTGCATCTCCTCGGGGATCGGATCACGGTAGATGCCCGGCGTGAGGATGCGCGCCGAATGCCAGCCAGACGTTGGCGGGACTGTCCGATATGGAGTGTGTGGCGCGCCGTCGTACGGGATGTGGCGGTCGCCCTCGAACGGCTGCGGCACACCGGGCACCTGATCGCACGGCAGCGCGGCCGCCCGCCGGGACACCTCGACCAGCGCGCCCAGCCCGAGACTCGACATCGTGAGCACGCTGAGCGAGGTGACCACGACGCTGACCACCGATCCCAGCCATCGCCGCGTCATGCGACCGCCCTCCGCTCACGAATCTTGTTGCGCAGCATGATGAGCAGCGGCGCGAAGAGGTTGAACAACGCGAAGCCGATCAGCGCCAGCGCCTCCCACCAGTAGTAGCTGCCCGCCGGGGCGTCGGCAAGGACGCCCGCGGACCAGCCGAAGACGACGACCGCGCTCGGCCACAGGAAGTGCAGCGCGAACCAGACCATCCAGGTGATGCCTGCCAGATAAAGCAGCCGGTACCAGCGAGCCACCCGCACATCACGCGGATGCGCGTCGCGCAGGATCACCTTCTCCTGCTCGGTGAGCCGCCAGACCAGCCGCTTGAGCGACAGGCGGGTCACCTGATGCAGGTTGCGGCAGCCGGTTGCGGTGGCCATCACGAGGTACATGTCGGTGCGCAGATATGCCAGCGTCTGGAAGGCAAGCTTGACCACCTGACCGAACACCACCATCGCGAGAATCCGCACCAGGCCCGGCGGCAGGTCGACCCACCCCCACGACCATGCGAACCGCAGGCCCACGCACACGAACAGCAGCACGCTGTCGATCGCCATCCCGGCCAGGAACGGCCCGTAGCGGCGCGCGGGCGGCAACGCCCACAGGCCGGTCAGGTCGGTCTCCAGCACGGGAAAGATGCCTCGGCGCTCGATGCGGATCCGCGACGGCACGCCGACCGCGGCGCCCGCGAGCGCGTGCCAGATCTCGTGCACGATGGTGAGCACCACCACGACGACGTTGGTCAGCAGCAGGCTCGCGATGATATCCGGGAACACGAACGTGTCCTCGTAGGTGGGCAGCAGCGACGGCTCGGCAATGAACATGGCGATAGCGCCGACCAGGCATCCGATGTAGACAGTCCATGCGGTACGCCCGAACAGCCAGCGCACCAGCCCCGCCGGGACGCGCGAGACGGACCAGAAGCGTGCGGGCTCAGGTTGGTCCGCGTCGACGACCCCCGCTTCGATGAGCACCTCGGCGAAGTCGAGCGCGTCGATGGGCTCGCCGGTCTCGCGCTCCACCTCCTCTGCGGCCTGCGCGACCGTGTGCCCGGCGGCGAACAGCTCGATCAGGCGCGCGCCGAGTTCGGGCACGACGACGAAGTTGCCGTTGCCCGGGTCGCCGACGACGTACTCGTCCTCATCCTCGCGGCGCACGACCAGGTGGGCCACGGCGAGGCGGCTGTCTGGCCCGAGCGCGGTCGCCGTCATTGCGGCTCCTCCCCGACCCAGCCGCACGTTTCACACTTGCGCCCGGAACGCGGGGCGACCGCGTAGTGGTAGGTCAGATCGGTCAGGCTCAGGTGGTACATCCGCCCGAGCGCGGTCACGGGCAGGTCCGCCAGGTGATACACGGCCTCCAGCGCGGCCAGGTGTCCGGTGAGGTTCGCCGCGGGGGCGATGACCGCGTGCCCGGTGAACGAGAACAACTCCTGCGGCTCCCAGCCGTAGTGCTCGCGCAGCCGGTCACCCACGCTTGGCAGGCAGGCGTGGCATCCGGTCCGGCCCGGCACGAACAGCGCGATGACGGCCATCGGCCCCGCGTATTGGGCGATCAGCCACGGTGTGCCGGTCCCCAGCGCGGCCCGGTTGGTCCACTCGCGGATGGCGTGCAGCGGTTGGTCGGCGCACAGCACGAGCAGATCGCGGCCCCGCATGATCGCGGCGATGTCGTCGGCCGACTCGGCCCGTGTCTGCTCGCCGGTCACCGTGACATGGCGGTTCATCCGCGCGAGCCGTTCGACCGCCATGGGCACCTTCGGCTTGCCGACGTCGTCTTCGGTGTAGAGCAGCTGGCGGGTGAGGTTTCCGGGCTCGATGACGTCGAAGTCCACGCAGTGCACGGCCCCGACGCCCGCGGCCACGAGCGAGGCCGCCACGGCCGACCCGGTGCCGCCGAGCCCGAGCACGACGACGGAGCTCGCCTTGAGACGGGCCTGCGTCTCCCAGCGCGAGGCGCGCGGCTTGAGGTCGATCCAGCCGAAGTAGTTGAACGCGCGGTCGTAGCGGTCGATCTCGGCCGGGCTCAGCGCCTGCGGTGGCGGCGCACCCGCGTCTTCGACGTAACCGGCGTCGATGATGGCCTCCATCGCGTCGGACGCCTCCTCGGGCGTGACCTCCGGGCGCTCGGCGATCAGCTCGGCGATGACCTGCTCGCGGGTGCGCGAGCCGTCCATCAGGCCGAGCAGGTGCCAGAGCGTCCCGTCCGCGTCGTCGATCTCGGCCCCGATGCCCATCTGCCGCCCGCCGATGTTGATCAGCGTCGGGCTCAGCCGCACGGGCTTGTGTATGCGTTTGACGCGAGGCGATCGCACGCGTGACATCCTTTCCACGATGGACAGTCGGGGCGCGCCGATGCGCGCCCCGACCGGATCACCTGTCAGCTGCAGAGGTCGTTGCGGCAGCCCGGGTCTAAGACGAGCGCGGTCGTCTCAAGCTTCTCAAGCTTGCGCACGACGACCTTGGTGGGCTTGCGCTTGGGGGTTTCGAGCTTGTCCATCGTTCCTCCAACGGGTGGTGGGACCTTCAGCCGCGCGATCGCGCGTGCCACCCATGAGAACACCGGTTGGAGATGGCCATCAATATCGTCGTTTGTAGATTTTCCAATATTGGGGGTACCGGTCGGCCGCCACCTGTGGCGACGCCAACCCGCAGTCGGTTTCCCGACAACCATTCCCGCACGTGGCCGAAATTTCAAGCCAGATCCGGATAACCCCGCTCAGAAGTAGGTCTCGATGACGTCGAGCACGCGGTAGCCGTCGTCCACCACCGGGATCGCACGCCACTTGTCGAAGGCCGTGCACGGGTGCGAGATGCCGAAGCAGACAAGCTCGCCCGGCACGGCCGACAGCCCGCGCAGGTGGGCATGCTGATCACTGAGTCGCTCGACGAACGCGGGCCCGTCGGCCTCGCGCGTCACGCCGTCGAGGCCGCGCACGCGCAACGGCACGGGCAGGCCCGAATCGTGCGGCACGTCGCGGCGGCCCGCTCCCGCGATGACCACCCCACGCTCGGGTGCGGACAGCACCTGGGCCCAAACCTCAAGCGCGGCAAGCAGTGTGCCCTCATCCGGTACCCGATGGAACGGGCTTGAATCGGCATAAAGCCCGTGGTCATGGGTGATGTAGCAGCCGCTGCGCAGCACCAGCCGCTCGGCGACGCCGGTCAGGCGTTCCACCACGAGGTCGAAAAAGGCGCTGCCGCCCGCGCTGACGATCGGCCCGCCGATGGCTCGCGCCGCGTCCGCCATCGTGTCGAGGTATTCGGCTACACCGTCCAGATCAGACAGCAGGCCCTCAAACCCGGACACCCCGACGACCTCCACGCCGGGCAGCGACGACGCGGCCCGCGCCACGGCGACCGCCTCATGCACCGTGCGGCAGCCGGTCCGCCCGCCGGGGAATCCAATCTCGACAAAGACCCGCGCCGGAACACCGGCCGACTTCAGCGCGGCCACGCCCGCCAGAGAGTCCACATAGGAGTAGAACTCCCAGTCGAGCGACGCGGCCCAGCGCAGGACGCGCACATCGAGCAGCTCATTGGCGAGCAACACCCTTGGCACGCCGAGCTTGCGCATGATGAGCGCCTGGTTGGGCGTCGCCGCGGTGATGCCCCACGCACCGGATTTCAGCTGGGCATCGATCAGCGTGGGCGCCATCGTGGTCTTGCCGTGCGGGGCCAGCTCGACGCCGTGCCGCGCGCAGTAGGCCGCCATCGTGGCCAGGTTGTGCTCGATGGCCGGGCGTTTGGCGACCATCACCGGCCAGCTGAACGGCCCGTCAAACAGGTGCCGGCCGATGACCGCGGCATCGTCGCCATCACCGTCCGGCAGCCAGAAACCCTTGGCGCGCCAATCGATTTTCAGCAATAGTCGGTCCCGCCCAGGAAACTGGTCTTGAGGTAGTTCGCCTCGCCGGCGATCATCGCGATCACCTTCTTGCTGTCGTCCAGGTCAAACATCATGCCCCGGCCGGTGTCCGTCGTCACCAGGTACGCGGTGTGCGGGCCCTGCGTGAGCTCCTGGCCGATCGGGCCGTAAATCGACGACACCGACGCGAGCGTCATGCCGACCCAGGCACCCGACGGTGTGGGGATGGTGGTGGAGCGGTTGATGACGATGTATATCTTGCCGTCCGGGCGGAAGGACATTTGAATATCCTTCCAGGCCCCCTTCCCCTTCGCCGTGGTGTTGGCCGCGCACGTCTCGCCGCCCGTCTTGATCTCGTCGAGCTGCGGGCGCAGCGCCTCCAGCGCGGCCCCGATCCGGTAGGGCCCCGCGCCCTCGACGGTGAAGTGGTTGGGCTCCGCGGTCGCGCTCGGCGCCCCGGACGGCGGCGCGGTGGCGGCGGCCGAACCGGTCGGAAGCGCCGTGGTCGGCGATGGTTGGGTGAGAACCGGCTCTTTCTTGTTGCACGCCGCCGAGCCGACCAGCACCGCGGCGACGAGCACGAGCAGACCAATGCGCTTCATGACCATTAGTGGAGCGTATCGGAGCCCGGTCCGCAGTCCATTGCCCGACAGGGCCGGTTTCCGCGCCGGTGGCGATGGGTAAGCGCTCGCATGGCTATCGGTCGATTCTTTGCTGTCCTATTTGGAGTCAGGCCGCACCTGCGTGAGCTGACGCGCGAGGCCCAGGACTGGTATGCGCGCGAGTGGCTCGCGCTGCAGGCGCGGTTCGCCGACGCGCCCGCCGAAACCCTGGGCGCCGCCGACGAACTGGTCTCGCGCCTGATCGCCGACCGCAGGGCCGGCCACATCCGCCAGGACGCCGACTATCGTGCGGCGCACGACATCGCGCGCCGCCGCGACGCCGGCCCGGCCGAGCGGAAAAGGGCCATGAGCCGGTTCCACACCGTGGTGTCCGAGTTGCTGATCTAGGTTTGTCGCAGGTCAGAGGCGGGCACTTCAGGGACATGCCGCAGGAAGCATGGAGCAACAAGCGAGAGCGACAATACGAGCACATCAAGGCGAGCGCCAAGCAGCGCGGCAAGTCCGAGGACACCGCCGAGGAGATCGCCGCCCGCACGGTGAACAAGGAGAGGGCCCGCTCCGGCGAGGCCCGGACGTCCAGCCGCCTGTCCCGCGAGGACATGCCCTCCGGCAGGCGCGGCGGCATGCGCTCGCACACCGGCGAGGGCGGTCGTACCCGCGATCAGCTCTACGAGGAGGCCAAGCGCAAGAACATCCGCGGCCGGTCCAGCATGACCAAGGCGGAACTCCAGCGCGCAGTAGATCGATGAATCAGATGATGTCCCACGTGCCCCAGTGCCGGGCCAGGTCGTCGAGCAGCCACGGCGCCGCCGTGAGCACCATCAAGTCCTTTGCCCTTGACCACATGGTGGATCAAAGATCGCCCAGTCCACACAGCACCGCCGATCCGCTCTAAACTTTGCGTGTGACTGAGGACTGGCCGGCCAGGGTCAGACGCCTAGAGGAGGAGGTAGCCGGGCTGCGTCGTGCCATGCGCACGCGCGGCCTGATCGAGCAGGCCAAGGGCATGCTCGCCGAGCGCCTCGGGTGTGACCCGGAGAGTGCCTTCGCCGTGCTCTCCGCCCAGTCGCAGCAGACCAACGTTCCGCTGGTGCAGATCGCGGCCGACCTGGTGGCCGCGATGCCCGCCGACGTGCCCCGGCCACCCGCCGAGCTCGCGCTGGGCTCCGCGCAGAAGAGCAACGGGGCCGCGGGCGAATTCGAGCTGCACGCCGTCACGGAGCTGGACCGCAGGCGCCACCCCCCGGCGCTGTCCGCGACCGCCAACCGCAACCTGCGCCTTTCCATCGCCGCGCTCGACGCCGCCGCCGACGTCGACGAGCTGGCCCGCGCGATCGTGACCGTGGGCATGAAGGACCAGCCCGAGCCCGCCGCCGCGGTGTGGGCGACCGAGCCCGACGGGGCGCTGCTGCTTGTCGGCTGCCACGGCTGGCCCGCGCAAGCGATCAGCGAGTGGCGGCGGCTGCCCTCATCCATCCAGACCGCCGTCGGGCACGCCGTGCGCAACGGCAAGCCGGTCCTGCTCGACCGGGGCTCGGCGCACGACTTCGTGCTCATCGGGCCGACCGGTGATGTGCGGCTGGTGTTCCCGCTCGTCAGCGGCGGGCGTGTGGTCGGCGCGTTCCAGTTCGCGTGGCGCTCGACCCGCCGGTCCGGCGAAGCCACCCGGCTCTACCTGTCACACCTGGCCGTGGCCGCCGCCCGCGCGCTGACCCGGCTGTGGCCGGGCGCGGCCACCGGCGCGCCCACCGAGCTCGACTGGGTGCGCGCGGTGCTGGACGCCATGCAGAGCGGCGCGCACCTGCTGACCCCGGTCCGCGGCGCACAGGGTGAGATCCTGGACTTCATCATCGAGGCCGGCACCCCCCACGTCCCCGCGGCCGAGGTGGGCCGGCGGCTGCTCGACGTCTATCCCCACCTGGCGGCCAACGGCGTTTTCGCGGGCTATGTCGAGGTGCTCACCGACGGCACCATCTGGCAGCGCGAAAACTCCGTCGAGGAGACCAACGCCAATGGGCGCAAGCGCACCATCGTCGCGAGCCGGCGGGCGAGCCGGGTCGGCGGGGCGGTGCTCGCCACGTGGGAGCGCCTGGACGAAAGCATCAGCCGCGACCGGCATCTGGCGCGGCTGGAGGCCTTGGGTGGCTACGGCTGGGCCGAATGGGATCTCAACACCGGCGACGCCCGCTGGTCCCCCGGCATGTACCGCTTGCTGGGCAAGGATCCGGGCCGCGAGCCCATCCCGTTCGAGTCGATGATCGACCTCGTCGAGCCGGTGGACCGCTCGCGGATGGAGCGGTTCGCCGCGGAGGCACTGTCCGGAAGGGACTCCGTCGTCGACGTCCGGGTCAAGGTGGGCGACGATGTGCGATGGCTGCGCATGTTCAGCGAGGCGCTGGAGCGCAAGGCGGTGCACCTGCTGGCGCAGGACGTGTCCGACCGCTACGCGCGCGAGCAGCACCTGCGCAGCATGCAGTCGCGGGCGGCGGCGGGCCGGCTGCGCCTGGCCTCCCAGCAGGATCTGACCGCACGCCTGGTACAGCTGCTGTATCCAAAGGAGACGGTGTCACTGTCCACCGAGCAGGCCGTGGTGCTCGGGCGGCACGTGCTGTCCGAAGGGGACCAGCCCCTGCGGGCCGACTTCTGCGACGCGCTGCGGCTGCCCGACGGCGGGCTGCTGATGATGGTCGGCGACATGTTCGGGGTCGGCCTGTCGGCGGCCGCGACGGCCGTGCGGCTGGTGCGCCCCGTGAGCACGCTTGCCATCGCAGGCCTGCCGCTGCCGCGGATCCTCGAGGTGCTCAACACCGACCTGCGCAGGGATGAGGATCCCTCACTGGCCAGCCTTCTGCTCGCCCGATTCGATCCACTAACGGGTGAATTCGCATACGCCTCCGCCGGCCATCTTCCACCGATCTGGCTGCGCAGCGACCTGAGCATGCCGCGGCTGCTCGCCGGCGGCGTGGGCCCGGCCCTCGGTCTCATCGAGGATCCCAAATATCACCAGGCCGATGTGGAGTTGCTGCCCGGCGACGCGGCCGTCTGCTACACCGACGGAGTGATTGACCAGCGGGCCGTCAACCCCCTGATGTCACTGGCGACAGCGCTTGCCAGTGCTTACCGCAGCGGTGGTTCGCAGGCCCTGCTGGAGCTCGCGATCCCGCGTAATACCGAGGAAGCATGCCTCTGCCTGCTGGAAGTGCGCGGTTTGAAACATCCACAAAGCGGGTAGTTGTCCATAACGTGAGGAAAACACTAGAACAGCTCCCTGAGAGCGCAGAGGATCCCTCAAGTCCGTTGAAGATCGCCCTCGTGGCGCCGCCGTACTTCGACGTGCCGCCAGCCGCCTACGGCGGAGTCGAGGCGGTCGTGGCGGACCTGGCCGACGGCCTGGTCGAACTCGGACACGACGTCCGCATCATCGGCGCAGGACGCAAGGGCACCAAGGCCAGGCTGATCCGGGTCTGGGACAGGACCATCCCGGAACGGCTCGGCGACCCGTTCGCCGAGGTCATGCACGCCATACTCACCCGGCGGGCAATCGAGGACCTCGCGATGGCGGGCGACGCCGACGTGGTGCACGACCACACCTTCAGCGGACCGCTCAACGCGTCCATCTACGCCGAGCTCGGCCTGCCCACCATCGTCACCGTGCATGGGCCGCCCCACCTGCAGGTGCGTGGGTACTACCGGGCACTCGGGACGGAGATTTCGCTGGTGTCGATCAGCCACCGCCAGCGGAGCCTCGCGCCGGAGCTGAACTGGATCTCCACGGTGCACAACGGGCTGCGGTCCGGATCGTGGCCGTTTTCGCGGACCAAAGCGGGATACGCCCTTTGGCTTGGGCGCTACCACCCGGATAAAGCTCCACATCTCGCCCTGCAGGCATGCCATGCGGCGGGGATACCGCTCATCCTGGCCGGCAAATGCGCCGAGCCGGCCGAGAAGCGCTATTTCACCGACGTGGTTGAACCGTTACTGGGTCCGGACGATAAGGTCATGGGGTTGGCCGACGCGATACTCAAGCGCGAGTTGTTGGCCAACGCGCGATGCCTGCTGTTCCCGGTCCAGTGGGAGGAACCCTTCGGCATGGTCATGATCGAGGCGATGGTCTGCGGCACACCGGTGGTCGCGCTGCGCAACGGCGCGGTGCCCGAGGTGATCGCGCACGGGCAGACCGGGCTCATCTGCGAGGAGCCGGCACAACTGCCCGACGCACTGCACGCGATTTCGGCGATCGACCCTATCGAGTGCCGCGCCCATGTGGAGCGCAACTTCAGCGCGCAGAAGATGGCCGCGGGTTACGCCCGCAGCTATCGCAAGGCGCTGGCCAGGACCAAGACCGTCGCGACACCGACCGCGACAGCGGCCCTGGTGGCCAATAGCAAATGACAACCCCGACACCTTTCAATGCCGGCGAGCCGGTGTCCCTCACCTCCGGCCGCGATGTGGTGACGATGGTGGAGGGCACGACCTTCTGCATCAGCACGGCTACGGGAGACATTGAGACCGGGCGTCCGCAAGGGCTGTTCTTCCGCGACACGAGGTTCGTGTCCGGTTGGCAGCTCCGCCTCGACGGGCAGCCGGCGCAGGCGCTATCAATCGTGGATGGCCAGGGCTATACCGCTCGATTCGTGCTGCGCCGGCCGCCCGTCGCGGGCCAGGCCGACTCGACCGTGCTGTGCGTGCGCCGCCGCTACATCGGCGAGGGCATGAAAGAGGTTGTCACGCTGAGCAATGTGGGCCGCGAGGCCACGCTCGTGCGGGTCGAGCTGTCCGTGGCCTCCGACTTTGCCGACCTGTTCGCGGTCAAGGAGGGCCGCGCGAGCCACGGCGAGGCGCAGAGCACCGCGACCGCGGTCGACCTCACGTTCGTGCGCCGCGATGGCTCCCGCGCGCTGCTCGTCTACGCCGACCGCGAACCGCACGCCCAGCCGGGCCAGCTGAGCTGGGAGGCGGTCATCCCCGCGCGGCAGCAGTGGGAGGTCACGATCAACGCGCAGCCGGTGATCGAGGGGCGGCGGGTCGAGCCCAGGTTTCGCGACCAGTCGGTGCCCGCGAGCCAGGGCAAGTCCGCGTGGTTCGCCAAGGCCGCCTCGGTCAAGACCCACCACTCGCTGCTGGGCCAGGTGCTGCAGCAGAGCCTGCACGACCTCGACGCGCTGCGCATCGAGAGTCCCGACGATCCGCGCCTGGTGTTCCTCGCCGCCGGCGCTCCCTGGTTCATGACCCTGTTCGGCCGGGACAGCCTGCTGTCGGCCTGGATGACACTCCCGCTTGACCCGCGGATCACCTTCGGGACGCTGCAAACCCTTGCCATGCTTCAGGGCCGGGAGCTCAACCCGCACAACGAAGAAGCGCCCGGACGCATTCTGCACGAGTCCCGGCTGGGCCCGGACAGCGCGACGGCGCTGGGCGGCCAGCACTACTACGGCACGATCGACGCCACGCCGCTGTTCGTCGCGCTGCTCGGGGAGGCGTGGCGGTGGGGCGCCGACGAGTCCGAGGTCCGCGAGCTGCTTCCGGCCGCCGACAAGGCACTGTCGTGGATGGACAATTTTGGCGACCGTGACGGTGACGGATTCTTGGAGTACCAGCGCGCCACCGACCGTGGGCTTGCCAACCAGGGCTGGAAGGACAGCTGGGACGGGATCAACGACGCGTCCGGGCGCCTGCCCGACCCGCCGATCGCCCTGGCCGAGGTGCAGGGCTATGCCTATGCGGCGTGGCTCGCCCGCGCGGAGCTCGCGGACGCGTTCGGCGAGACCAGCATCGCCGAGACCTGCCGGCACCGCGCCGACAAGCTGCAGCAGCTGTTCGCGAGCCAGTTCTGGCTGCCCGAGGAGGGCTACTTCGCCGTCGCGCTGGACGGGCAGAAGCGGCCCGTCGACGCCATGACCACCAACGCCGGGCAGTGCCTGTGGACCGGGATCGTCAGCGACGAGCACGCCGCGATCCTCATCGAGCGGCTGTCGCGCCCCGACATGGACACGGGGTTCGGGCTGCGCACGCTGTCGGACCGCATGAGTGCGTACAACCCGATGAGCTACCACAACGGGTCGGTGTGGCCGCACGACACCGCGCTGTGCATCGCGGGACTCATGCGCTATTCGCATCTGCCCGGTGCCGTGGAACTCGCGCACCGGCTCGCCGAGGGTCTGCTGCGCGCCGGGATCGCGTTCGGCGGGCGCCTGCCGGAGTTGTTCTGCGGGTTCTCCTCCGAGGCGTTCACCCCGCCCGTGCCCTACCCCACTTCGTGTTCCCCGCAGGCGTGGGCAAGCGCCGCCCCCTACATGCTCGTGCGGGCGTTCCTCGGGCTGGATCCCCATGTGCCGCAACGCAAAATCACGGTGCGTCCGCACCTTCCGGCGGCGTGGGGCTCGCTGACTCTGGACCGGTTGCGGCTGGCCGGCCACTCCATCCGAATCGGAGCGACCGGCCAGGCCGTGCATACTATCGATGTGCCCGCGGGATGGCGCGTGGTGCGCTGACCGCCCTACTCCTCGGCGAGCAGCATCTCGCGCAGCTGCGCGAAGGCACGTGCCAGCAGGCGCGACACGTGCATCTGGGAAACGCCGATGAGCGCCGCTATCTCCGACTGCGTCAGGTTGTCCATGAAGCGCAGCTTCAGGATCTGACGCTCCCGCTCGGGCAGGCGCCCGACCACCTCACGCAGCGCCATGCGGTCCGGAACCAGCTCAAGCTGGTGGTCTGCCGCGCCGACGAGCTCGCCGAGCTCGGTGTCGTCGCTGCCCGGTACCACATCATTCAACGAGCGCGGCGCGTAGGCACCGGCACATTGCATGCCCTGCAACACATCCTCTTCTTCCACCCCGAGATAGTCGGCCAGGTCGGCGGCGGATGGCGTGCGCTGCAACTCCTGGCTCAGCTGCGGCACCGCTTTGGCGATGCGCAGATGGAGCTCCTGCAGTCCGCGATTGACCCGCACCGTCCACCCGCGATCGCGGAAGTGGCGCTTGAGCTCGCCGAGCATTGTCGGCACGGCGTAGTGCACAAAGTGGACGCCGCGATCGGCGTCGAAGCGGTCGACGGCCTTGATCAAGCCGATCAGGGCCACCTGCATGAGGTCATCGAGCTCTTCGCCGCGCCGCTGGAATCGCACCGCGACCCGGCGGGCCAACGGCGAGTAGGCCTCGATGGCCTCGTCGCGCAGACGAGCACGCTCAGGGTCGCCCGGCTCACACCGGCTCATCGCCATGAGGGTCTCGAAAGCAGCGTCGTCGATCTCGAACGGTTGATCTTCCTTCACGTCGGTCGTTACCGACGAAGTGGTTTTGGAAACCATGAACGGTTCACCTGCCAAGGGCGCACTAAGTCGCACTGGCTAGTGCCCGGCTGCTGGAGCACCTAGAAAGACTTGCCATGTGGCTGTCTAAGCCGACAGCTTACCCTGCTACCCGCGTCCACACAACTTTGCCCGAACCGGTGGCCGAACTGCCCCAGGCGTCGGACATGGCATCCACCAGTTGGAGGCCGAAACCGCGCGGGTCTTCGCCGAGCGAACTGGGCACATGCCCGGCGCCGTCATCGCGCACACTGAGCTCAAGACCCCGCCCGTACCGCCGCACGGTGACCGCGAGGCTGGTGTGCGCATGCGTGACCGCGTTGGCCACGAGCTCGGAGGTCAGCAGCTGCGCCAGCCGGGCCGGGCGGGTGAGCCCCCAGCGGGCGCACACCTGCGCCACGAAGACCCGCGCCCGGCTGCACGAGTCGGCGTCGGGCGGCAGCGCCAGCGACTCCCGCTCGACAGGTTTCGCACCCGCCCACACCTGCCTGGCCGCGGCCAGCGACGGATAGGCGGGAAGCGTGCAGTCATTTGGGGAGCCACACAGATAGGCCGGCACACCGGGCCAGCGGGCCGCATCGGCGAACACCTCGCGCACCCAGTCCAGGTGCGCGCAGTCGTCGATGGCCAGCCCGCCGCAGTCGAGCAGGAGCACGGCGGGCATGTCGGCGAGGCAGCCGCGCAGCACCCGCTCGGCCTCGCGCGCCTCCCGGCCCGCCAGCCGCCCGGTAAGCTCGACGATCGCCGCAGGCTGCCGCTGGACCACCCGGCACGTCACACTGGACACGTTCACTGGCCCAGATACTAGTGACACGTCGCAAGCCTCCGCAGCTCGAGCCGGGGGAATCAGACCGACTCGATCCATACCGCCGTGCCATACGCGCATATCTCATTCCAGCTGTCAGAGACGCCGCGGTGGTCAAACCGCATGGCCACGACGGCGTTGGCGCCCATCCGCCAGGCGTGCTCCATCATCTGATCGACGGCGTCCAGCCGGCAGTGCTCGAGCAGGTTGCGCCGTTGCTCCGGTGCGACGCTGCGGCCGTCCTTAGTGGACTTCAAACCCTGGGCATAGGGACTCTTCGTGCATGCGGCGACGCCGACGACGGGGCCAAGGACCTTCTCGACCCTGTAGCCCGGCATGTCCTCTGTCGTCGTCACCAGGACATTAGCCATGGTGGAAACCATCCTTGCGTGGTACCCGAGCGGTAAATGCGGTAAACGCGACACGAAGGCCCGCGGCGCCATCGCCACGGCCCGCATCCGATGTGGTCGGTGGCCCATGCGGCCCGCAACCGACATTGAAAATGGTTATAGATATCTGCTGTATCGCTTGACGCTCCAAGGAATGCAGGGAATCAAGCGTAACCGGACATGACTGGGCCCGTGGCGGGTATGACGAAACCAGCACTTGGAGGTGATCTGGATGGCAAAAGTCATCAGCGAACTCATGACCCCCGACCCAGTCTGCCTCACCGAGAACGCCACGGTCGCGGAGGCGGCCCGGCATATGCGCGACTACGACATCGGTGACGTGCTGATCACCAACGATCGCGGCCTGAGGGGCGTGCTGACGGATCGCGATATCGTCATCCGCGCGATCGCGACCCAGCGCGACCCCAACACGACCCTGGTCTCGGAGATCCTCAGCGCGGATCCCGTCTGCCTCAAGCCCGATGACTCGGTCTCCAAGGCGGTCGAAACGATGCGCCGCCACGCGTTGCGCAGGCTCCCGGTCTGCGAGGGTGAACGCCTGGTGGGTATCGTCTCGATCGGCGACCTGGCCATCGAGCAGGATTCCCGCTCCGCGCTGGCCGACATCTCGGCCGCGCCGGCCAACCACTAGAGGTGAGAACGATGTCCGCGACGACTATCGCGGCCATGCTCGACCGCATCTTCGCCGGGGCCGAGCAGATCAACCCGGAGGAGATGCACCGCCGGGCGATTCTGGCCGAACTCCCACCGACGTTCGTGAAGGCCATCGATGAATTGCCCGAGGGCCTTTACGGGCGGGCAGAGGCACACGAGGCGCTCGATCCCGGACAGGGCATCGATCCGGCGGAGCTGAGCGAGGCCGACCTCATCCGCGAGATGGAGAGCCTCGGCCAGACGCGCGCCGACACGATCCAGCACGGGTCGTGGCCGGCGCTCGCCCGGCACACCACGCGAATGATGGAACTGGAAAACGAGTACCTGCGGCGCCATCCGGAGCGCGATATCGATGAACGGCGCACCCGCGAAGGGGCGCGGCGATAATTTGCTCCTGCTTAAGCAAGTCGCAGGCGGATCGCTCTAGGTTGGCGTCCCGCAGATAAGCGGATGATGAGTCAGATCGCCAGCTGGACCGGGACTTCGTACATGGGCGCGATCGGCGTCACAGTCGCGAAGCCCTGGTCCAGCAGGGCCATGTCGGTACCCGGCTCGTGCCTGACCTCTCGCTCCTCCAGCGCGGTGCGCGCGAACCCGATCCCGCGCTCGGCGATGCGCATCTGCACCTGACCGAACCCGCCCAGGGTCGCCCGGCGCAGGCCCACCACCCGTTCGGATGGCACATCGGGCACGTTGACGTTGAGCACGGTGGATGCCGGAAGCTCCTCCAGCATCGGCACCAGCTGCGGGACCAGCGCGCCCGCGCTCTCCCAGTGTCTGCGGCCGTTGGGGTTGATGCCCCGGATGTCCAAGGAGACGGCCATGGCCCGGCACCCGTTGACGGCGCCGGTGAACGCGGCCCCTACGGTGCCCGAGTGCAGGATGGCGTGGCCGGCGTTGGCGCCCGCGTTGATGCCCGACAGGATGAGGTGTGGCGGGTCGCCGAACGCGCCGCGCGTGGCCAGCAACGCGATCAGGCCGGGCGAACCGACGACGGCGAACGCCTTGACATCGTCCAAACCCGACAGGTGGCGCTCCTCCATCATTATCCGGTCGTTCTCCGCCACGGCCGAAATCGAGGCGCTGCTTCCGCTCGCCTCCCGGCTCGGCGCGGCGACCACCACGTCCAATCCGGACTTCCGGGCGGCGCGCGCCAGCTCGTGCAGGCCGGGCGAGTCGATGCCGTCGTCGTTGGTGATGAGTGCGAGCGTCATGATGTTTCCTTCAATGGCGTGAGGGTCACGCGTTCCCATAGCGTGGCGATGACGTCGGCGCGGCCCGTGCCAAGGCCCCGCCGGGTGACGTTGACGGCTCCGGCGGCCGCGCCCGTGCGCACGGCCGTGGCCATGTCGCCGCCGTGCGCGAGGACCGCGGCCACCCCGGCCGTCATGGAGTCGCCGGCG
>NZ_QJUG01000091.1 GCF_003426775.1 Allorhizocola rhizosphaerae
GCCACTGCTGCAGCTCGGCCTGGGCGGCGTGTGGATCGCCCTCGTCATCGTCGGCTGCCTGACCGCATCCCTCATCGCCATCTCGCTGCGCCGCCTCATCACCCCGCACGAAGACGGCCGCGCCCCCGCCGACCCGCCCGCCGCGCAAACACCCGTCAACCCCACGCCCACCACCCCGCCCGACCCGCACACCAACATGCCCACCGCCACTCAACCGGCAGAACAACTCCACGCCTAACCCTCGACCGGCGCCCGTGGCCCATTGGCGCCGGTCGAGTAGTTCGAGCTGCTTCGTGGCGAAGAAGGGCTCGATCATCGAGTTTGTCATAGCAGTCGCCGATCGAGCCCATCGAGGCCAGGGGAGTGTCAGAGGATCTTCGTGTTCGCGTTTCACCCGAGCGCCGGAAGCTGCGGAAACGCTTGGCAGAGCGCGGCGCTTACACCGGTGCCCCGACAGGCCCGAGGCCAGCAGGCCGGTCTGGTGTAGCCGTTGCGGCGTCTGCGGGAGACGCCTTGCAACCCGATCGGCCGCCGATGATCTAACCCGGCTAGGGTCGCGTGTGACCCAAGGAGCCGCATGCCGTTGACAAATCCCTGGCTGTCTAGGCCCACTCCCACCCGTCGGCTGACGCGGGAACGACTTGAGGAACGCATCCTCAACCTGCTGTCGACGCAGAACATGTGCGTGCTGGCCACCGCCGGCCCCGACGGGCCGCTGGCCACGCCGGTGCGCTACTACTCCCTCGGGTTCGCGGTCATGTTCACCGCCGCGCCGCTGTCACCGAAGCTGCGCAACATCGCCGCCGATCCCCGCGTATCGGTCGGGATCTTCGCGCCGCTGGTCAGCCTGGCCAGCAGCCGCGGCGCCCAACTGTTCGGCACCGCCCGGGTGCTCGATCCCGACCATCCAGACCGAGCACCATTCTGGGAAGCGTTCCGGTGGGAAAACGAACACGCCGAGCGAGGACGGCCACTGTCAACTCCACCCCGCGACACGCTGGTGCTCATTGAGGCAGACCGGATTGTCTACACGGAGCACTGGCTAAGGCGCGAGGGATTTGCCGCGCGGCAGCTCTGGCGTCGTTGACCCCACCGCTGTCAATTCAGGCCGATCGGTGTGACCGCTGCCGACCATCGGGTGTCCGCCACCGCGACCGAAGCCCGCGCGGGCCTATCGGCGCAGCGGTGTAGCGCCGCGCCGCGCCCCGCCAAGCGTTTCCGCAGCTTCCGGCGCTCGGGTGAAACGCGAACACGAAGATCCTCTGACACTCCCGCCTGCGCAATCTGCTGCGCCCGGTCGGAGTCCGAGGGCACTCGATTCTGCGCCGCTGTGTGGCAGGTGTTTCCTTCAAGACCACCCTCTGACGGCTGGCCATGGTCTGCGTCTGCTCGATGCGGGCATATGGGCCGTAGCTCCTTGGGAACCGGGCAGCGGCCCGGAGCCGGATCGGCCGATGTGGCGTGCTGACGGCCCACGGCGAATCGAATTGACCATGAAAGTTGGTGTGACGACACGCAGGTCGAGCACATCGGACGCCGTCACGAGGTGGATGGCGCTGCGCATCAACGCGATCCGCACCAGCTTGCGCTCTTCGAGCAGCCGGGAGGCGCCCACGGCGGCGAAGTCGCGCAGCCTCGTCCAAAGCCCGACAAACCAAGTTTGCGGGGCCTCCGCCCGGAGGCCGACCAGGTGCGAGATGGCCTCAAGCGGGCCGACGTCCGAGCGTTCGAGCAGCATCTGGCGGGCCAGGGTCCACCCTGCGCTGGGCACGGCCTGGACCACCGCGACGCGGCCGTGTTCGTGCAATCCTTCGAGGCGGCCAACCTGCGCGCCCGGTTGAGGGCACGACGGCTCAGCTCCGTGCTCGCCCGAAGAACGGTATTAGAACGCGAACCCGCCGGGGCGCCCGTTGCGGTCGGCGATCAGGCCCGCGAGCGTCGAGATGGCGATTTCCGCGGGGCTTTTCGAGCCGATGTTGAGGCCGATCGGGCGGTGGACACGGGCGATGTCCGGCTCGGCGACACCGAGCGCCCGCAGCGCCGGGATGTGCTGGGCGATGTGCCGCACGCTGCCCATCACGCCGATCCAGCGAGCGTCGGTTTCCAGCATTTTGAGCAGGATCTGGCCGAGCTCGGGGCGGTCGTGGTCGGTGACGACGACATCCGTGTCCGGCCCGATGACGGAAGAGTCCACTGTAGACAGCGAATCAAATGATGGCTCTTCTGGTACCAAATGAGGGTCAGGTTCTAAAAGCAGACTCCGATAGCCGAGGTCCGTCGCGAAGTGCAGCAGGTGCGTCGCGACCGGCGAGGCGAACACCGCCACGAGCGTGCGCGGGCCCAGGTCGGGCGGAATGTCTCCGGCGGCCATGGCGCAGGCGGGATCGACGTGGGTCACGCGACTAGCCTATGCCGGGTGACCACTGTAGTGCTTGCCACGCTGGCCTATATCTTGTCGTCCGACCGCGAGAGTGTGCTATTGCTGCACCGCGACAAGCGCCCCGACGACATCCATTATGGCAAATATCTCGGACTGGGCGGGCGCGTAGAGCCCGACGAGGACGTGCTCGCCGGCGTCAAACGCGAGATCAAAGAAGAGTCCGGCCTGCTGGCCGAGCGGCTCACGCTGCGCGGCACGGTCCTGTGGCCGGGCTTCGGCAAGGGCGGGCAGAACTGGTTCGGCTTCATTTTCCGCGTCGACGAATTCAGCGGCACACCGCACGGGGGCAACGCCGAGGGCACACTGGAATGGGTCCAGTTAAAGGACATCGGCAATGTGCCAATGTGGCAGAGCGATCACGAGTGGCTGCCCATGGTCTTCGACGCCGATCCGCGCCAGTTTCACGGCGTCATGCCTTATCACGAGGGCCGGATGGTGAGCTGGTCCTACCAACGCGACTAAGCAACGCCATTAAGGGATTCTCGCCCCACTTAAGGGATTCACGTTCCTGGGACTCGCGGTGGTATCGATGCAGGATGATGCCATGCTCAGATTCGTCCCTCTCATCGCGGCCGCCCTGCTCCTGGCGGTCACACCGGCGGCAGCGGCGCCGGACCGGTCCACATCGGACAGCCACGTCTCGGCCGATGGTCGTGCCCTGGCGACCGCCGAGAAGGACACGCTGCGGTTCGCCGACATTTTCGACGCCGACGGCAGTGCGGTCATCATTCACGCCGCCCCAGACAATCTGGCGCACATTCCCACGCGGTACACGACGGCGGGCGTGCCCAATCCCGACGCGGCCACCCTAGCCACGAGCGATGCTGGAGCACGTGTCGGCTGTGGAGTCGTAACGCGCTAAGACTCTCCCCGATCCGGGCCAATCATGGCAGGGCTCTCCGCCGGGCTCTGCCATGATTGCGCCTGATGCCGGAACTAGAAGTCGTTGCAGTGGGCGTGCTCGCCACGGTCCAGGATCGTGGGCGGGTGGGATACGCGCACCTGGGCGTACCCCGATCGGGCGCGGTGGACGCACCCGCGCTCGCGCTTGCGAACCGCTTGCTGGGCAACGATTCCGGGGCGGCGGGGATAGAGCTCGCGTATGGGCGGTTCGAGGCGCGGTTCGAACGGCCCGCGTATGTGGCCGTGGCCGGTGCGCCTGCGCCGGTTTGGGTGGACGGGCGGCCAGGCGCGTTCGGCGTGCCGATCCGGGCCGGTCGTTCGCTGCGCGTGGGCTCGCCCGTGGCGGGCGTGTACATGTACATAGCCGTGCAGGGCGGGGTCGACGTGCCGCGCGTGCTCGGGTCGCGAAGCACCGACACGCTCTCGGGCCTTGGCCCGGCACCGCTGCGCGCCGGGGATCTGGTCGCGTTCGGCGACTCGACCCCCGCCGCTGTTGACTTCACGCCATGGAGTCGTGGCGTCTTGGGAGAGGTGCGGGTGCGCGTCCGGCTCGGGCCGCGCGACGACTGGTTCGATGACCCGGGTTCGCTTTTCGCACAACCGTTTCACGTCGGGTCGGCCAACCGGATCGGTGTGCGGCTGTCGGGGACGCCCATTGCCCGCAGGCGAGGCGAGCTGCCCAGCGAAGGGCTCGTGTCGGGCTCCATCCAAGTACCAGGCGACGGCCTGCCGATCGTGTTCCTCGCCGACCATCCGACCACCGGCGGGTACCCGGTGATAGGCGTCGTGCACCCGGACGACCTGCCGCTGCTCGCGCAGGCGCGCACCGGCGCTAGGGTCGTCTTCTGTGGACCTTAATGCTGACCTCGGCGAGGGATTCGGACGCTGGGAACTGGGCGACGACGAGGTCCTGCTCGACGTCGTGACGAGCGCCAACGTGGCGTGCGGCTTCCATGCGGGCGACGCGCCGACCATGCGCCGCGTCACCGAGCTGGCCGCTGCCCGCGGCGTAACGGTCGGCGCCCAGGTCGGATACCGTGACCTGCCCGGCTTCGGGCGCCGCTTCATCGAGTACGACCTGGGCACGCTCCGCGACGAGCTGATCTATCAGGTGGGCGCGCTGCGGGCGTTCTCCCGGGTCGCGTACCTCAAGCCGCATGGTGCGCTCTACCATGCCGTGCCGCACGTGCCCGCCGTCGTTGAGGCGGCGCTCGCCACGGGCCTTCCCGTCCTGTGCGCGCCCGGGTCGGTGCTCGCCACGGCTGCGGGCGATGCGAGCGCGGGCGTGTACCTCGAAGGCTTCGCCGATCGGGCCTATCGCGCGGACGGCTCGCTGCTGCCGCGCAGCAAGCCGGGCGCCGTGATCACGGACATCGACGAGGTCGTGGCGCGGGCCCTGCTCATGGCGGTCGACCAGCGGGTGATCGCGCTCGATGGGACCGTGCTGCCGCACCCGGTCGACTCGATCTGCCTGCACGGCGACACGCCGGGCGCGGTGGCGCTGGCCCGCGCCGTGCGGTCGGCGCTGGTCGAGGCGGGCGTGACGCTACGCTCCTTCAAGACCGCGTAGCACCAGCGTCAGGCGGGCGTCGGCCGCCGCCGAGAGCTGGATCGGTACCCCCCAATCTTGGCGGGTCAGATGGCACGCGGCGTTTTCAGCTTCGGCATCACACGTCGCCGCCTGGGCCACGACCTGCAGCACACCGCCCTCCGCAGCCGGATTGAGCACCAGCCGGCGCCGCAGCGACGTCCCCGTGCCGCCGCCGGAAAGCAGCAGGTCGTCGGGTGACGCGGACACCTCCAGCCGGGTCGGGTCGCCGAAACTGAAGTCGAGCTTCTGGCCGGGCGCCGGCTCGAAGATCACATCGAGCGTGACCTCGCCGGGCTTGACCAGCGTCACGGGCCGCTCAACCCGGTGCCGCACGGCATCGACACCGACCGAACCAGGTGACAGTTGCACGAGCCGATGCGCCGCCGACTCGACCACAAGCACATCCCCGCCTTGCGTGACAACGAGATCGCTCGGCTCGGCCAGCCCAGTCTCCACAGTGGACAGTCGGCCGTCTCTGAAGAGCCGTACTGCACCGTTATAGGTATCCGCAACCAACACATCGCCATTCGGCAACGCGCACACGCCCAGCGGGTGCTGCATCAGCGCCTGCTCGCCCGGTCCGTCAACCAACCCGAAATCGAAAAGCCCTTGCCCCACAACCGTTTTCATCACGCCACCCGCGATGTAGCGCAGCGCGCTGGTCTCACTGTCCACAATCCACAGTCGGTCGCCCTGCGCCGACAGGCCCGACGGCTGCGCCAGCCACACGTCCGGCAGCTCGCCGTCGCGCAGCGCCTCGACCGTCGTGCCCGCGAACAGCCCGACAGTCCTCTTGAGAGGGTCGAACCACCAGAGGGTGTGCGTGCCGGCCATCGCGATGATGATTTTCTTCTGGTACCAGGCAACGTCCCACGGAGACGACAGGTCCATCGAGCGGGCATCGTGTGGGCGCTCGTCCAATGTGGACCGCCACTGCCGCCCCGTCCCCGCGACCGTCGTCACCGTCAGATCCGACAGGCGCAGCCCGCGCAGCAGGTGGTTGACCGTGTCCGCGATCACCACGTCATAGCCCACGGCCTGGGCGACGTCCGGCGGGAGCAGGCACATCCCCTGCGGCTCCGAGAAGCTCGCCTGATCCGGCCCGCCGTCGGCGCGCCCCCGCTTGCCCGACCCGATCCGCTCACCGTCCACGACCACCAGCTGGTGGCGCGCCGAGTCGGACACCAGGATCCGCCCGTCGGGCAGCTCCAAAGCCTTGCCCGGGAAGCGGAACTGGGTGTCACTGGGCGGGGGCGGCACGAACGGCCCGTTGCCGCGATGCAGCGTGCCCTTGGCCTCATGCTCGTCGATCAGCTCGTCGATCAGCCGGCGCAGCCCCTCGGCGTGGCCCTCGCCCGCCATGGCCGCGACCACGTAGCCCTCCGGGTCGATGACGTTGAGCGTTGGCCAGGCCTTGGCCGCGTATTGCCGCCACATGCCCATCTCCGGGTCGTCGAGCACCGGATGCTCCACCCCGTAGCGCTCGACCGCTGCCGCGAGCGCGTCCGGGTCTTTCTCGTGCTCGAACTTGGGCGAGTGCACCCCGATCACGACCAGCACGTCGCCGTACTTCTCCTCAAGCGGGCGCAGCTCGTCGAGCACGTGCAGGCAGTTGATGCAGCAGAACGTCCAGAAGTCCAGCAATACAATCTTGCCGCGCAGATCGCTCAGGGTAAGCTCTCTGCCCCCGGTGTTCAGCCAGCCTCTTCCGCGCAACTCAGGCGCCCGCACACGTGCCACTCAGCAATGATGCACGACGAAAGAGCGCAGCCGCCGCGCGCCGGCGCACGCGGGAGGCCATGTGGTCACCTCGGCCGCAACACCACTGATCATGGGAGCTACACCTTGATGCTGAGCGTCTCCAAGGCCTGCACGAGCGGCGCGAGCTCGGGCAGATCAGCGGCCTCGGCCAAGGCGTCGTCCAGCGCCGCGTTGTGCGTCGGCGTCGCCTCCGCCAGCAGCTTGCGGCCCGCCTCGGTGGCCTCGGCGTAGATGCCGCGACGGTCCTCTTCGGACAGTACGCGGGTAAGTAGGTTACGCCTTTCCAGCCGGTCGACCAGTCGCGTGGTGGCGCTCTGGCTGAGCACGAGCTTCCCGGCGAGCTGCTGCATCCGGGTATGCCGGCCGTTCGGCCCGGCCAGGTGATGGAGCAGACAGAACTCGTTCACGCTCAGCCCGTGCGCGCTTTGGAGCGCTCGTTCGATGCGGTCCTCGATGCGGGCGTGCAGCGCGGCGAGCGTGCGCCACCCCTGTGCCCGCGAGTCGGCGGCGTCCTCGCGGCGTGACATCACTCACCTCCCCTCTGGTTGCCCCCAGAATACATGCGTGTTGAGATAGCAAGCGTCTGCAAATATCAGGCGTGCGCTTGTTATCGGCTCACGCAAGCTTATTGAGGGGATGGCCATGCACCTCGCACTGCTGGCCTTGGCGCTCGGCGCCTTCGGCATCGGCACCACCGAGTTCGTCATCGCCGGGCTGCTGCCCGATCTGGCCGCCGACTTCCACACCTCGATACCCACCGCCGGGCTCCTGGTCTCCGCGTACGCGTTTGGCGTGGTCGTGGGCGCGCCGGTCGTCACCGCCCTCGGCGCGCGGGCGCCGCGCAAGGCCATGCTGCTCGGGCTGATGGCGCTGTTCGTCGCCGCGCACGTGCTGTCCGCCTTGGCGCCCAGTTACGGCACGCTGATGGCCGGTCGCATCGTGGCCTCGCTGGCCCATGGCGCCTACATGGGCGTCGGCTCGGTCGTCGCGGCCAACCTCGTCCCGGCGGAACGGCGCGCCAGCGCGATCGCCATGATGTTCGTCGGGCTGAGCCTGTCGAACGTGCTAGGGGTGCCCCTGGGCACCTTCGTCGGTCAGCACGTCGGTTGGCGCGGCGCATTCTGGCTCATCACGGTGATCGGCGTGGTGGCGTTCGCCGGCATCGCGCACCTCGTGCCCGATGGCCCGCGCCCGCAGACCGGCCTGCGCGGCGAACTGAGCGTCTTCCGTAGCGGCCAGGTGTGGCTCGCACTGGTCATGACCGCGGTCAGCTGGGCGCCGGTGCTGGCCGTCATCACGTACGTCGCGCCACTGCTCACCGACGTCACGGGCTTCTCGGCCGGTGCGGTACCCGTCGTGATGGTGGTGCTCGGCCTCGGCATGCTCGTCGGCGGGCCGCTCGGCGGCCGGTACGCCGACCGCGCCCTCATGCCCAGCGTGTACGCACTGCTCGCCGCAATCGTCGCGGTGTCCGCCGTGCTGTTCGCCACCGCTCACCACAAGGTCGCCGTCGTCGTGATGCTCGCCGTGTTCGGTGTGGCCGCCTCGGCAGCCATCCCGCCGCTGCAGACCCGGGTGCTCGACAAGGCGGTCGGCGCCCAGGCGCTCGCGTCCGCCGCGAATGTGGCCGCGTTCAACCTGGGCAACGCGGTCGGCCCGTTCCTGGCTGGACTGGCGATCAGCGCCGGCTTCGGCTACACCTCACCGCTGTGGGTCGCCGCCCTGCTCGGGATCGCGGGGCTGACCGTCGCCATCGTGTCCGGCGCCGTCGACCGCCGGTCGGCCTCCCGCGTTCGCGCCACGGTCGGCCAGGATCGGCCAAACGGACCAATCACGACTGTCCAATTAGGATGACGGCCGCCCGTTGCCCGCGACCCTCACCGCGGGTGAGCCGCCCGTGGCCGGTGCAGCCGAAGGCTGGCGCTGCTGCTCTTGTGACCGCCCGGCTCAGGTGAACCGCACCCGCATGCCCGGCTCCAGCAGCGCGGGCGGCTCCCGCTCCAGGTCGAACAGCTCGACATCCGTGCGCCCCAACAATCTCCAGCCGCCGGGCGAGCTGCGCGGATAGATGCCCGCGTAGGTCCCGGCCACGGCCACCGATCCCTTGGGCACGCTCGTGCGCGGCGAGTCGAGCCGCGGCACCGACCCGGACAGCCCGCTCAGATAGGCGAACCCCGGCGCGAATCCGCAGAACGCGACCGTGAAAACCGTCCCCCGCATCACCTCCACCGGATCGTCGACGCCCCAGGCACGTGCCACGTCTTCCAGGTCGGCACCATCCCACGACACGGGCACGACAATTTCCGGGCCCTCGCCAACCGCCGAAACCACGGTCAGATTTGAGAAATCGGGCGCACGCGCCACGCCCCGCAGCAACACCGTCCGCGCGCCCGGCACGATCTCCTCGCACTCCAGCTCATCGGATGCCTGCAGCGCACGAAACCAGGCCGCGGGATCATCGACCTCCAGCAGCAGCGAGTCCCAGCCGTAGCGGCGCACCTGCATATCCGTACTGTAACGGACTTCACCCGACCAACCTACGGTAACGTAACCTACGCGCCCGTAACCTTGACCCATGAGCGCGACCATCACCCGCACCCGCCTCACGCCCATGGACATCGGCAAGCCGCGCCTGCGCGGCTGGTTGCACTTCTACGCCTTCTTCGCCGCGATCGCCTGCGGCATCGTGCTCGTCGCCATCGCACCGTCTCTCGGCACGTTCGTCTACAGCCTGACCGTCTGTGGGCTGTTCGGCATCAGCGCGCTCTATCACCGTCGCGTGTGGACGGAGCGTGGCTACCAGACCATGCGCCGTCTCGACCACGCCATGATCTTCTTGTTCATCGCGGGCACGTACACGCCCTTCTGCGCGCTGCTCCTCCCACCCGCCAAGGCCACACTCCTGCTCACCATCGTCTGGGCGGGCGCCGTCGGCGGCGCGCTCATGTCGCTG
This sequence comes from Allorhizocola rhizosphaerae, assembly GCF_003426775.1. Classification (GTDB taxonomy): domain Bacteria; phylum Actinomycetota; class Actinomycetes; order Mycobacteriales; family Micromonosporaceae; genus Allorhizocola; species Allorhizocola rhizosphaerae. Next base: position 9,649 of record NZ_QJUG01000091.1, read on the forward strand.
ATCTGGCCGCATGCGCCCCGCTGGGTCTCCGCCCCGCTCTACCTCGCGCTCGGCTGGGTGGCGGTCGCCGTACTGCCGGACATCTCCCACCATGGCGGCGTGACCGCCCTCCTTTTGCTTCTGGCCGGCGGCGCCGCCTATTCCCTGGGCGCGATCTGCTACGCGCTCAAGCGCCCCAACCCGTGGCCCAAAGTCTTTGGCCACCACGAGTTTTTCCACGCCTGCACGCTCGTGGCCGCGATCTGCCACCACATCGCGATCTATTTCGCGCTGTTTGCCTAGGAGAGCGCGCGTGCGGTGTGCACTGTCGTCAAAGGCGCGCTCTGCACCGAAGCCCAGTCGTCGGAGGAGACCCGGTGCACCGCGATCCCGCACGTGCGCAACCCGTCCGAATCGAGCTCACTGTCCGGGTCGAGCAGTTGCGACAGGTGCGAGATGGTCGGGTTGTGCCCGATGAGCATCACCACCCGCGCCGTGCCGGGCGCCGACTGGACGACCTTGAGCAGCTCGCCCGCTGACCCGTCGTAGACCGCCCGCTCGTAATGCACGTCCGGCGATCCCGTGCCGGCCAGCGCGACCGCGACCGAGTGCCAGGTCTGCCTCGTGCGTTTGGAGGGCGAGCACAGCACCAGATCGGGCACGTGCCCGTGCTTGACCAACCATGCGCCGGCCGCGGCCGAGTCGGCATGCCCCCGCTCGGTCAGCGGCCGGTCCACATCCGCGACGCCGTTGGGGCGGTCGGCCTTGGCGTGACGCAACAGCACCAGAGTGCGGTCCATGGCTCACAGCTTGCCCTACCGGCCGCCTTCCCGCACCCGGACTTTAGAAGGAAAGACCCCGGAGGTGGGAACTAGAACGCCTCCTCCGGTACCTCCATGGGGTCGAGCGTGGCGAGCTCGACGACGCGGCGGTCGGAGGCGAGACGCGGCAGCACCTCGCGTGAGAAGAACCGTGCGCTGGCAACGACTCCCGCGTAGAAGGCCGTGTCCTGGCCGGACTCGCTGAGCTTCTGCAGCGCGACGTCGGCCCGCTTGAGCAGGAGCCAGCCGACCACCAGGTCGGTGAGCGCGAGCAGCAGCCGGCGCGAGTGCAGGCCCACCTTGTAGAGGGACTTCGGCTCGCCGCCCTGCGCTTCGCCCAGCCAGCCGGTGAGGGTGCCGAGCATGCCCTGCACGTCGCCGAGCGCGCCGGCCAGCTGCGCCCGCTCCTCCTTGAGCTGTCCGTTGCCCGCCTCGTTGTCGAGGAACTGCTGGATCTCGCCCGCGAGGGTCATCAGCGCACGCCCGTTGTCCCGCACAATCTTGCGGAAGACGAGGTCGAGGCTCTGGATCGCGGTCGTGCCCTCGTACAGTGAATCGATTTTGGAGTCGCGCACGTACTGCTCGATCGGATAGTCCTGCAGGAAGCCCGATCCGCCGAAGGTCTGCAGCGATTCGGCGCCGAGCAACTGGAACGCGAGCTCCGATCCACCACCCTTGACCAGCGGAAGCAGAAGGTCGTTTACCTTGCGCGCCGTGGCTTGCGCCTTCTCGTCTTTGTGGTACGCGGCGAGCGCCGCACGATCGTGCCAGAGTCCGGTGTAGGCGACCAGCGCCCGCAAGCCCTCCGCATACGACTTCTGAAGGAGAAGCGATCGCCGCACGTCCGGGTGATGGGTGATGGTCACGCGCGGCGCGGTCTTGTCGGTCATCCGCAGCATGTCGGCGCCCTGCACGCGCTCCTTGGCGTAGTCGAGCGCGTTGAGGTAGCCGGTGGAGAGGGTCGCGATGGCCTTGCTGCCCACCATCATCCGTGCGTTTTCGATGATGAGGAACATTTGGCGGATGCCGTCGTGCACGTCGCCGACGAGCCAGCCCTTCGCCGGGACGCCGTGCCCGCCGAAGGTCATCTCGCACGTCGTGGACGCCTTGATGCCCATCTTGTGCTCGACGTTGGTGGCGAAGACGCCATTGCGCTCACCGAGCCGGCCCGTCTTGCCGTCGAAGTGGAACTTCGGCACGACGAACAGGGACAGTCCCTTGGTGCCGGGGCCTGCGCCCTCGGGCCGCGCCAGCACATAGTGAATGATGTTCTCGGTCATGTCGTGCTCGCCGGACGTGATGAACCGCTTCACGCCCTCGATGTGCCACGAGCCGTCCGGCTGCGCGATCGCCTTGGTGCGCCCGGCGCCGACGTCCGAGCCCGCGTCCGGCTCGGTCAGGATCATCGTGCAGCCCCACTTGCGCTCGACGAAGAGCTTGGCCCACTCCTTCTGCTCGGGCGTGCCCTCCAGGTGCAGGATGTGCGCGAAGAGCGGCCCGGAGCCATACATCCACACCGGAGCGTTCGAGCCGAGGACGAGTTCGGCGAAAGACCAGATAAAAGCATGCGGCGAGGGGGTACCGCCCAGGGCCTCGGGCAGTGTGAACCGCCAGAATTCGGCGTCCATCCAGGTCCGATAGGACTCCTTGAAGCTGTCCGGGATCCGCACGGAGTAGGTGGCCGGGTCGTAGACCGGCGGGTTGCGGTCGGCGTCGGCGAAGCTCGCTGCCAGGTCGGTGCGGGCCATCCGGTCGATCTCGGCCAGCGCGCTGCGCGCGGTGTCCGCGTCAACGTCGGCGTAGGGCCCGGTGCCGAACGGGGTGTCGAAGACCTCGAACAGGTTGAACTCGAGATCGCGCAGGTTGCTCCGGTAGTGAGTCATTTTCCTCAGGCCTCCGCTACTTACTACCCAGTAGTTCTTCCACTGTATTACCGGCCAGTAACCAGCTGCAACCGGGTTCGGGCAACGCTTGAGTCGAAAATGCGTCGCGAGGCCCGTCGGGTTGCCGTCAGCATCTTCGGCCGCACGGCCGCGAGAGGAGGTCACACGGCCCGCAGCCAGCCACGGGCCAGGGTGGGACCGAGGCGAGACGGACGTGGCCCAGAATTGGAGCCATGCTGGTTGACCACTGGCCCGTTGCGGGAGTGATCCTCACCACTGAGGACCTCGAACTGCGCTGGCCCACGAGCGAAGAGCTCGCCGCGCTCGCCGATGTGGCGGCGGATGGGGTGCACGACCCGTCGTTCATGCCGTTCTTCGTGCCGTGGACCCAGGGGTCGCCCGCCGAGGTCGCGCGCTCGGTGATCCTGCACTACTGGCGGCAGGCCGGCGCCTTCACGCCCGAGAAGTGGTCGCACAGTTTCGTGGTGTTCCGTGACGGGCAGCCCATGGGTGTGCAAAACATCGGGGCCGACGATTTCGGGGTCACGCGGGAGTTCCACACGGGCTCGTGGCTGGGGCGGCGTTTCCACGGGCAGGGCATCGGCACGCGCATGCGGGCGGCCGTGCTGCAGTTCGGGTTCGCCGGGCTGGGTGCGGTCAGCGGGCGGTCGGGTGCGTTCGTGGGCAACGAGTCGTCGCTCGCGGTTTCGCGCAAGCTCGGTTATCGCGAGGACGGGATCAACCGCATAGCGGGGCCGGACGGGCAGCCGCGCATCGAGCGGCGCCTGCGCATCGACCGGGAAGACTGGAAACCGCCGGTGCCGGTGAGCTTCAGCGGTGGCGCAGTTGAGGGTGCGCCCTTGGATTTGGCGGGGCCTTCGCCCGTACCGGATGAGATTAAAGATTTATTCGGTATCGGTCGGCCAGACGCGCCAGTTCATCCATGAGCGCGAGGCGGTGGGTCCGCGTTGGTGCTGATAGCGCGAACCGTAAACGGGCGAGCCGTAGGGGTGCTCCGCGGGCGATGAGAGGCGAAGCACGCAGATGTGACCGATTTTCATGCCCGGCCAGAGACGGATCGGCAAGCTGGCCACATTGGACAGTTCGAGGGTCACGTGGCCGGAAAAGCCCGGGTCGATAAACCCGGCCGTGGAGTGCACGAGCAGGCCAAGGCGGCCCAGGCTGGACTTGCCTTCGAGGCGCGCCGCGAGCTGATGGCCCAGCGTGACCACCTCAAGGGTGGAGGCGAGCACGAATTCACCCGGATGGAGGATGAACGCCTGGCCGGGCTCCACCTCGACCAGGGTGGTCAGATCGTCCTGCTGTTCGGCGGGGTCGATGTGCGTGTAGAGATGGTTGTTGAACACCCGGAACAGGCGGTCGAGGCGCACGTCGATGCTGGACGGCTGGACCAGGCTCGGCTCGAACGGGTCCAGGCCCAGCTGGCCCGCCTTGATCTCGCTGACCAGGTCGCGGTCGGAAAGCAGCATGCAGGCGAGCCTAGCGAGCCCGCCGTTTAGTAGGACATTTGGGTGACGCGGCATGTCGGATACAGGAATCGAACAGGCGTTCGATACACTGGCGGCATGGGATTCACCGGGTGGCGAGAGTTCGCCGCGGCCGATCCGGGCCTAGCGGCGTCGATTCGCGCGCTGCTGCATCAATACGGGCGGGGCATGGCCTACCTGGCCACCGTCCGCGCCGACGGAGGGCCGCGGGTCCATCCCGTCAGCCCGATCGTCACCGACGAGGGGTTGTATTGCTTCGTCATCGCGTCACCCAAACGAGACGACCTCAATCGCGACGGTCGCTATGCGCTGCACGCCTTCCCGGCCGAGTGCAGCGACGCCGAAGCGGTCGTGACCGGCCGCGCCCGGCAGGTCATCAACGTGTCCATTGTGGACCAGCTGGCCCGGGAGCACCGGGCGGCGGAGGGCATCGACTGGACGCTGTTCGAGTTCTCCGTCGATACCGCGATGCTCTATCGCGACGAGCCGTCGGCGCCGCCGCGGGTGTGGCGACGCCAACGGCAAAGGCAACGCTTATTGGTGGGGGTCTAGCCTAGGCGCGATAGGCCGCCCAAGCCGCCTGCATGCGAGACGCCTGGCCGGGCGTGAACTCGTACATGCACGAGTCGTCGGTGTAATCCATGAAGTTGTGGATCGGGTCGACGCCTGCGGTGCTGCACGTGTTGCGCCCGGTCGGGCAGCCGAAGGCGGCCGAACGCTCGGCGGGGGTGTCGGCGACCTGGTCGCCGGAGCCGCTGCAGCCACCCTGGAAGGTGTGGTACAGGTTCAGCCAGTGGCCCACCTCGTGCGTGGCGGTGTCGCCCAGGTTGTAGGGGCTGGCCGTGCCGCCCGGCAGCGACTCGGCGAGGATCACCGCGCCGTCGTAGCTGCCGATGCTGCTGGACGGGAACGTCGCCCAGCCGAGCAGACCGCTGGACAGTTCGCCGGTGTAGATGTTGAGCGTGCCCGGGCCGCCCTGGCGGAGCTGGGCCTTCATCGCTCGCTCCGTGCTGGAGTTGTACTGGATCGGATACCACGACGGGTTGGTCACCCGGTTGATCGCCTGCAGCGTGAACTGGAAGCCGGTGTTCGTGCCGAGGCCACCCGTGCGGCCCGCATAGGCGTTGTTCAGCACGGCGATCTGGTTGGTGATCATTGAGTCGGGGATGTTGCCACCCGCGCGCGTCGTGTCGCGCCTGATCACATGCACGACGACGGGCACGGTCGGCGCAAGGGCCGTGACCGAGTCGCCGTCCATCTTGCCCCTGGCGGCCAGCCAGTAGCGCAGGTCGGCCTCGCGCGCCGCAGCCTCGGCGGGGGTCAGCTCGTTCGGATCGGCGATCACGGCCCCGCCCGGCCTGACCTTCATCGTGGCCCGGCCCTGCTCGACACAGGCGTTCGCATTCGCGTCACCGGGCGTCAGCGCCGCGGTGGCGGGGCTGACCGTGAGAATCGCCGCCGCCGCGAGCACGGCGGCAGCAAGGGTATGCGTGTACTTCATCGAAGCACCTGGGTTCCTCCCCGCGATACCAAGCGATTCAGGTATCGCAATTGATCGATATAGGGAGGTTAGCGCGTCCCACACCCTTCCTCAAGGCATGTCCCCCGGTGGGCGTGGTAGAGTGTCGCCTGCCGCGGGTGTAGTTCAATGGCAGAACATCAGCTTCCCAAGCTGACAGTGCGAGTTCGATTCTCGTCACCCGCTCCACGAAGGAAGGCCCGGTCAGGGCATAAGTCCCAGCCAGGCTTATCAATATCCCGGAGCCCTTTCTGATCTTGCGTGCAACTAGCGCGCCGGAACGAGGACCCCAGAAGATCCGTCGTCATCGGTATCGCCGTCGGCCTCGACAGCCTTGCGGCCTACGTCGCTCAAGCATCACGATGGTTCGACTCCCTTTGGACCACCGTCGCAAGGGATGCTGACCTGTGACAACACACAGTCTCGACCTAACCGAAGTTCTAGCGCGCACACGCGTTCTGCTGCTGGACTTCGATGGACCCGTGTGCAGCATCTTTCGGCCCTGCCCGCTCCCATCGCCGCGCACCGGCTGCCGCGCCTCATCGCTGAACATCTCGGTTCGCCGGATCCAGCGCTCAACGATGACGATCCGCTTGCGCCACTTCACACAGCTGCGCAACTCAATAATCCCGCCCTACTGCAGGCCGTGGAGGATGAACTACGAAGAGCTGAAATCGAGGCAGCACACGAAGCCGCCTACACCTAATGCCGCAGAGGCGATCCGCGCAGCGAACGCCGCAGGACGTCAAATCGCATCGTGAGCAACAATCCGCCGAAGCAATCGCCGTATATCTGAAGCGATGGGCGCTCGAGCCTTACGTAGCAAAGGTTTCCGGCCGAGCGCAAGCCGCCCGAGCCTGATGAAACCGCACCCGCGCAGCCTCCTAACTGCCATGAAAGCGCTTGGGGTGCAAGGCAACCAGTCAGTCCTCATCGACGACTCCGTCAGCGGCATGCACGCCGCACGAGCCGCCGACACGTACAGTGTCGGATTTCCCAATCGTCCTGAAAAGGCCGAACCCTCGCCGCAGCCGGGGCTAACGCAGTCGTAGACGACATGGCTCTAGTCTCAGACGTTTACGCCGCGCTTGCACGCTGAGCAGGTGCTTAGAACCAAGACGGCTCCCTGGCGAACGACAGGCAGTCAATATCATATTCGTCTCACCAAGTTCTACCGGTAAATTTCCCGGCGATGACCAACCTCCCAGATCGTCACCAAACGATCATCTTTGCTGATCTCGTAAATCACCCGGTAGTCGCCGGCCTTAAGCCGCCGCAGCCCATCCCCGCCCACAAGTTCCGTTGACGCTGCCGGACGCGGATCGGCCGTCAAGTCCGTCACGCTATTGAGAATCATCAATGCTGCCTTGGCATCCAACTTGCGCCACGCCCGAAACGCCGTCATCTCCCAGCGAACTTTGTAGATCACAGGATTTCGGCCTCACGCAACACATCCTCGTGACTCACAAACTCCGCTGATGCAGCCCGCTTCCGAATCCGCGCAACAATCCGAGCATCCCGAAGCGCCGCAAGCTCTTTCCACTCCTCAAAGCCGATCACCACCGCAGCCGGACGACCATTCTGCGTGATCACCGTAGGCTCGTCGCGCATCGACGCGTCCCGCACAATGTCCGCCAGGTGACTTCGTGCGTCCGTGATCTTCATCTCTGGAGTCCCCATGTACCGATAGTACAACCCGTACAGCCTTCAGTCTATGAGGAAGGAAGAAGACGAGAGGAAGGAGAGGTTGGCCAGAAACTAGATTGACTAGATCACTGGAGCGGTTTGGCTAGCATCATGCATGCTCCTGCTGATCTTCCGCCAACTGAACCGGACTTGCCGCCGAGCCTTCATGAAAGCCGTTGCCCCCTTGAGAATTTCACGCTCGCCTTCATTTCTTTGTCTAGTCCCACCTGATGCTTGACGTTTCCGTCCCTGGTGATCGTTGATGGATGGCCTAGATCTGTGGTTCTAGTGTTGGGAGTCAGTCTTGTCTGTTGGGGAGGATTCCGGCAACGGGATGTCGTATGCCCGAACTCGCGCGACCGCCAATGTCACGAAAGGTCACGAGCGGTCACTTCCCCCCAGCTCACGGCAGGTATGGACAAACGTTCGTGCAGATCAGAAATTCCCAAGCTGACAGTGCGAGTTCGATTCTCGTCACCCGCTCCAAGACAGAAGCCCAGGTCGGGTGATCCGACTCCTGGGCTTTGTCTTGCTCGCTCTACACATCCAGTCACCGGTTAGCGCTGAACGGCGTGCCCGATCCGTGCCCGTTGCCACGGGAAACCAGGTGAACGGCGGAGCCTGTCGGGCACCGCCGCACCAGTCGCCGGCTGCATCGATCGAGATCGACCGACAGGCCGGTCACCCGCAGGAGTGGCTTCCCAAGCTGACAGTGCGAGTTCGATTCTCGTCACCCACTCCAGAAAGAAAGCCTGGTCAGGACGTAAGCCCCAGCCGGCTTTCCGTTTCTAGGAAACCATTGATCGCCGTGCCAGGTGCGCGCTATCTGTCGACACAGTACGCAGTCACCTCGATCAATCTGGATCTTGGCTATATGATCAACTTAGACAGCGTAGGGTTGCCCCGTTGAGAATGGGTGAGCCGGCGAGGAAGCATGGTGTCACCGAAGCACGTATACCGCATGCCAGGCGTAACGCGATGCGGGGAGTCGTGTCCAGGTCAGGCTGGCGCGAGTCTCCGCAACAAATACTCGTGGAGCGAGTAAGCCCTTCTTGCTGGCCCGTTGACGTAGCTTCGCATGCGTATTGGCGCTCAGCCGGCGTGCTCGTCGATGGTGTGTTGACCAGTCGTTGAGCCGGTCACGTGTACTCGGTGAGGGTGAACTGGCCGTGGTTGGTGAGCGATTCGACGTTGACCGTGATCGTGGTGTCGTCATCGAATCGGAGACTGAAAACCGCGTCGAGGTCGCAAAGGAACGCGAATCCCTCGCGATCTTCGTCGTTGGTGAGGCGACCGGTGGCGGTCCAGCCAGTGGCGCTGATGGCGAAGGTGACGGCGGCTTCGGCGCTGGCGAACAGCGTCACCTGGTTGGCCCACCAGTCAAGCCAGCAGTGCGCTTCGATCCGAATCACCGTTTTATCGTGGTGCATCAGGTGGTCTGCTGGAAGGCGCGGGCGAGGCGGCGGACGGCCTCGTCGATGAGGTCGGGTGGGGCTGCGGCGTAGGTGAGGCGCAGGTGTGGGGCTGGGGGTTCGGCCGGGTACCAAGGGCGGCCCGGAAAGACGACGACGCCTTCGGTGGCTGCGGCTGAGGCCAGGGCGACGTCGTCGGTGCCGTCGGGTAGGCGGGCCCAGAGGTGCAGGCCTCCGCGCGGGATTGTCGATGGGGCGAGTTGTGGCAGGTGCCGACGCAGCGCGGTGAGCAGCGCTTCGCGCCGGGCCCGCAGCGCGGTGCGCAGGGCGCGGCGGTGCCGGGTCCAGGCCGGGGCGGTGACGAACTCGAGCGCGGCCTGCTGCAGCGGGCCCGCCACGAAGAAGTCATCGAGCAGTCGGGCCGAGCGTAGCCGGGCACCGGCCGGGCCGCGTCCACCGATCGCGGCGACGCGCAGGGCGGGGGCGGTGGACTTGGTCAGTGAGCGCAGATATATCACGTGCCCGTCCGGGTCGGCGGCGGCCAGCGGCGGCGGGGCCTCGCCGTCGATGGTGAGGTCGCGCGCGTAGTCGTCCTCGATCAGGAATGCTCCGGCATCGCGTAAGGCCTTGGCCACCTCCGCTCGCCGGTGAGCCGCCAGTGTCGCGCCGGTCGGATTGGCATACAGCGGTTGGCAGTAGAACAATCTCGCGCCAGTGCGAGCAAAGGCGGCCGCGAGTTGGTCGGGCAGTACCCCATCGGCGTCGGCGGGCACCGGCACGACTCGTAGCCCAGCCGCCCGAGCCCCCGCAAGCGCCCCCAAGTAGGTCGGGGACTCGACGAGCACGGTGTCGCCGGGCGCGGCGAGCGCCCGCAAAGCCGACGACAGCGCCGCCTGCCCGCCCGGGCAGATGACCATGTCGTCGGCGCGCAACCCGGCCCCTGCCGAGCGGGCGAACCACGCCCGCAGATCCTCACGTCCCTCGGCCGGCCCACGCGCCCACGCCGCGGGCTGCCGCGCAGCACGTGCCAGCGCAGCGCCCAGCGCCGCAGCCGGCTGCAGATCCGCGTCCAGGTAGCCGCCCGACAGCGGAATCGCCCCGGATCGCGGTAACGCCAGTAACGCCTGCATCTCGGGCTCGCCCGGTCGGCCGGATCCAAGCGCGACGGTCTGCCAGGACAGGTCGGGTGCGCGCCGCTCGTCCGGCCGGGCCGCCACAAACGTGCCCTTCCCCGACCGTGTCTCGACCAACCCTTGCGCCACAAGCTGTCGAATCGCCTCGGCAACGGTCACGGGTGACGCCTGGTGCCGCGCGGTCAACTCCCGCACCGAGGGCAGGCGTGTCCCGGGCGCCGAACCAACCACCAGCCCACGCAAGTCTTGGATGACGCGGCGCACTGCGCTACCGTCATTCATGAATGCCGAGAGTAGCGCTACTGCGCCCGCGACGGTAACAGCGGACCGGATCGTTGGCCTCGCCCTTGGCGCGCTGGGTGTGCTCGCGTTCAGCGTGTCGCTGCCCGCCACCCGCATCGCCGTGCAGCAACTGGACCCGTGGCTCGTGGCGTTTGGCCGCGCTGTCGGTGCGGCGCTACTCGCGTTGGCCTACTTGCGTCTTACCCGCGCGCCCCGGCCCAGCCGCACCCAGTGGCGGCGGCTGTCGATCGTCGCCCTCGGCGTTGTCGTCGGCTTCCCGCTGTTCACCTCGCTCGCGCTGACCACTCAGACCTCCGCACACGGCGCCGTCGTCATCACCGTGCTCCCCGCCATGACGGCCGTATTCGCCGTCCTGCGCGCCGGTGAACGGCCACCGCTCCTGTTCTGGATTGCCAGCGTCGGCGGGTTGACGGCCGTGCTCGCCTTCCTGATTGTCAGCGGGGCGGTGCACGGCGCACTGTCGTCCGCCGACCTGTTTTTGCTCGCGGCCGTCGTCCTCTGTGGACTCGGCTATGCCGAGGGTGGTGTGCTTTCCCGCGAGCTGGGCGGTGCCCGCACCATCTGCTGGGCGCTGCTGCTCTCGCTGCCCGTCACCATGCCCATCACCCTCCTCGCCGCCTCCGCCCACCCTCCGCGCGCCGACGCCGCCGCTTGGTCGGCGTTCGGTTACCTCACCGCGATCTCCATGTTCCTGGGCTTTTTCGCGTGGTACGCGGGTCTGGCGAAGGGCGGCATCGCCAGGGTCGGCCAGATTCAGCTGGCGCAGCCGGTGCTCACCCTGCTGTGGTCGGCGCTCCTGCTCGCAGAAACCGTTACACCTGCCTCGATCGGAGCCGCACTCGTCGTGCTGGGCTGCGTCGTGCTGACCCAGCGCACTCGCGCATCACAATCCAAAATGGACAGCGTCCGAGATTGTTTCGGGCCACATCCGAACAGGTCGCGCCATTGCCCCACCCGCCTCGACTGTCTTGAATGGACAGACCGGCGCGATGCATCCGTTGCGCCTAGGTGACGAAGGAGGGGACTCCTAGTGGGTACAAGAAAATGGCTTTTGGGGATGACCGCGATGGTCACTCTTGCCGTCGGATCGGTGACCGCGTCGCCGGCCGGCGCATCCGCTGCACCGCAACCAAGCCAGACGGGAGCGGTGGCGGCGGCTGACGGCCCCTTCCACATTTACAACCGGAACAGCGTCAATCACGGTGTCAACAATTGTCTGGCGGTACCGGGCGCGAGCACCGGAAACGTTGGCCTGAACCAGTATTGGCCCTGCCGCTACATCGACCAGTGGTGGTACCTGGAGCACCGGTTCACCAGCGGTGGCATCCCCTACTACTACGTCCGAAACGTCAACAGCAACATGTGCATGTCCGTGCCCGCCGCGAGCCTCCAACCCTCGCTTCAGGTCAACCAGTATCCGTGCGGCGGTTATATCGACCAGTACTGGGGCATGATCCACCTGGGCAACCTGAACTACGCCTTCCGCAGGTACAACACCAACCTGTGCCTGTCCGTCCCGGGTGCGAGCACGCGTCCCAGCGAAATCGTCAACCAATACCCGTGCGGTTACTACCCCGACCAATACTGGTATCTGTCCACAAGCGACGGTTAGCAGAGCTATTCGAGCTCGAAGGTGCCGTATGTGGGCGCCCCGACGAGCTCATACGTGTGGATGGCCACGCCGGTGGGCGTCGACCTGAGATCGGTCAGGCGAAAGCTCGACGGCGTGCGCCCCTCGACGAACAGCCGCCTGCCCGCCCCGAGCACGACAGGAAAGACGATCAATCGGGCCACGTCGATGAGGCCCGCATCGAACAAGGTTTGGGCCAGCGCGCCGCTGCCGTGGATCTGAAGCTCGCGGCCCGGCTGCTCCTTGAGCTTGGCCACCTCGGCCACCGCATCACCCGCGAGAATCGTGCTGTTGTTCCACTCCGCCCTGGTGAGCGTCTTGGAGGCCACATATTTGGGCAGAGTGTTGAGCCCCACCGACACAGGGCTGTCATCCGTGGCCTTCGGCCAACTGGCCGCGAAGATGTCGTACGTCTTGCGGCCCAACACGAATCCGTCGGCGTGCTCGAAGATCGAGTCCATGAACCGGCCGAGCTCCTCGTCGAAGGACGGCACGACCCACCCGCCCTGGGTGAAGCCGCCGCTGGGGTCCTCGGTGGGCGCGCCCGGCCCCTGGTAGACGCCATCGAGGGTAAGGAATGTGGTCAGTGTCAGCCTCATGCCTCTAAGACTTACCGTGCCGAAGAAACTCATCGCCGGGGAATCGAAGAATCTCGCGGTCACCCGACCGGGTGGACGAGTGCGGGCATAAGCGGACAAATGTGAGATCGTCTGTCGTTTCGCGTTACCGGTCGTGAAGCCGTCTCGTTCAAGAAGCGTGAATCATCGCCCCAACGGGAAGCCCGCCGGGAAGCCCCAAACCGAGGAGCCCGAGAAGATGTTCGAAAAGCTGCGCTCGCTGCTGTTCGAGCCGCACTATCCGCCGCGCTACATCGGCCGCCACCGCCTGCCGACCGGACAACCCGGCTTCACGATGAGCCCAGGCCGATCCCTGACCGGCCGCAACGCCTAGCTCGGCGTGCCAACCTCCCAACTCGGCCGGGGCGTCGGCGACGGCTGGACGGGCCCCGTGTATTCCATCAGGATCAGGGCGATGTCGTCGTCCAGCCGGTACTGGACCCACTCCATGAGCGCCGACTCGACCGACGCCAGCCCGTCGCCGACGGTCCCGTGCCCCAACAGCCGCCAGGCCCGATCCGCGATCGGGAAGAACGTCCCGTCGCGGCGCGCCTCGGCCAGCCCATCGGTCAGCATCAGCAGGCGGTCGCCCGGTTCGAGTCGCTCGACCCGGGCCCGCACCACCGGCATGAACCCCAGCGGCGGCGCCGGCGCGGGCGGGTCCAGCGTGATCACCTCGCCTCGGCGCAGCAGGATAGGCGCCGGGTGACCGCAGTTGACGATCGTCAGGGTCCCGCCCCGCTCCTCCACCAGGCAGGCGGTCACGAAGTCCTCGTCGCCCACGCTGCGCGCCACCGCCCGGTCCAGGTCGGAGACGATCGCGCGCAGGTCCGACCGCTCGAACGCGACGTGCCTGTACGAACCCAGCACGATCGAAGCCGTGCGCACCGCGTCCAGGCCTTTCCCGCGCACATCGCCAATGATCATGCGCACGCCGTAGGGCGTGTCCAGCGCCTCGTACAGATCGCCGCCGATGTCCGCGGCGGCCGTGGCCGAGATGTACCGCCCGGCAACGGCGAGGCTGCCCACCTTGGGCCCCAACGGCCGCAGCACCGCCTGCTGCGCGATGGTCGCCAGCCGCGCCAGCTCGGCGAGCTGCTCGGCCGTGCGTTGCTTCGCCGACGCCACCGCCGAGGCGATCGCGGTCGCCAGCCCCACCGCGGCCACATTGACGTACGCCGAATAATCCGCGCTGTCGCCGAAGACCGCGAAGAGCACCCCCACCCCGGTGGCCACCCCGCCCGCGATCAGCACCTCGCGCCAGCCCGCGAACACGGCCGCCAGAAAGGGAACCGTCGCCATGAGGCCCACATAACGGACGGTGCTGCCGTCCGCGAGCTCGACCACGCAGATCAACATGAGCAGCGCAAAGGCCGCGCCGAGTCCGGCGCGGGCACCTTGGCTCAGCGGGCGTCGGCCCGGCAGCAGTCTGACCATTCGTACGGGAATTAGCATGCCTGATCCCACGTGCCCCACCGCCCGGATTGGCCGCTCGGTGGATCCTGATATGCCCGGTAGGCTGACCCTGGCGCAAATTGAAAAGGCCGACGCCTCAGCGGCGCCGGCCTTGGTACGCCACCTGCCGTGGCGTCAGCCGGGTCTTCCGTAGCTGTGGATGTAACCGTTGTCCATCTTGCGCATCTTGAGCGGGACGCCGGAGCGGGACGCGTGCACGATCCAGTCCACGCCCTCATACTTGCCCGCGTACATCGCGACGTGGTGCAGGTCGGAATAGTAGAAGACCAGGTCTCCGGGCATCAGTTCGGAGCGGCTGATCCGCGGGATAGCCGCCCGCTGCGCCTTGGCGTTGTGCGGCAGGCTGACGCCCGCCTTCAGCCACGCCGCCTTCGTCAGGCCCGAGCAGTCATACGAACTGGGCCCGTCCTGGGCGAACACATATGGCTTGCCGATCTGGTCGCACGCGAACTTGACCGCGGTGCCGTGCGCGCCGCCTGGATAGGTCACCGGGCACGGCACGGGGCGCAGCTCGCCCTCGCCGCCTCCGTTGCCGTAGGCCGCGAGCCGCATCTGGTCGAGCTTCTTGATCTCGTCCTTGATCTTCGCGATGCGCTCGTTCTGCTCTTTCTCCAGCGCGTCCAGCTGCGCGATCATCGCGTCAAGCGGGCGCTTGGACTCGTCGAGCTTGGCCTTGGCCGCGAGCACCTCGCCGATGCGCGCGTTGAAGTGCGACGTCACCTGCTCCATTGAGGACAGACGCTCGGCGATGACGGTCGGGTCGCCCGTGCTGAGGAAGGCGTTGATGCCGATGGCACGGCCACCCTTGTACATATAGTCGGCGTAAACGCCGACCCGCTCCCGCGTCTTCGACACCTCCTCCTCCAGCGGGGCCAACTGGGCGGCCAGGGCATCTGCCTTGGCACGCTCGGCCTCCAGCTTGATCCGGACCGCGTTGTGCTCCTCGATGACCGGCTCGATCTCGTTCCACTTCTTGTCGATCTCCGCCTCGATTTCGGCGGGTGAGGGCTGCGCATGCGCATGCCCTGCAGAGCCGATCACCAGTGCGATCGTTGCCAGCATTGTGAGTAGTAGCGGCCTCAGCCGCGCGGGATGGCTACACACGAGGCCTTACGCTAGTTGCGTTCGTTACCTGAGCGCAACTCAAACCAGGCTCAGCCGATTTCGACGAAGACGTTGTCGAGCACGCCGTGGAATTGGTCATTGTGCGGTCCGACGCCCTTGCCGCCGACCCGCAGAGGTAGATCGTTCACTATGGACAGTGTGCTTGGGACGATCGTCTCCGCGTCCATCACACCGTCGATGAACAGGCGCAACGCTTCGCCGTCGCGTTCGCAGGCGATCTCGTGCCAGCGGCTGTCGGCGATCCCGCGGTGGGACAGCGCCACGAAAATGCGGTGAACCCCGTCGATCGGCCCGGACATGACGCAGCTGGGGTGACCGGCAGCGCCGTCGACCTGGAGCTTGAACTGGGTACCCACCGCAGAAAGTCCTTTTTGCACAACATTGGCGCCTTCGCTCACTCGATCGGACGCCATCTGGACCTTCGCGCCCCACTTGACCGGCTGGGTGCCCGGGTTGAGCCAGTCCACGCGGTCACTTTCGAGGATGACGCGCGGGCATGCCGTCGGGGGCGAGCTGCAAACCTGCGGGAACTCCAAGGCCCAGCCGTCGCCCTGCGGCACGAGCATCACCTCCCCGCCGCCCATGGCCGCGGACCGCAACACCAGCCGCCCACCCGACTCGACGAGACTGCCGTCGGTGAAATCGAAGCGCACCAAGGTGCTCGTGCGCGCGATCTCTTCCAACGGTGGGTTATGCAGGACCGGGACATGCAAAAGCCCGATCGCCAGCACGAACGCCCACCCGATGCGCCGCATACTAAGGTTAACGAAGCGGCAGCTTGGGCGGAATCGCGGCGGCAGGCGCGTCCTTCGCGAGGGCTTCACCGCACGATCCCGCCCGCGCTTCGCTTTGGCATCGCAAAGCAGCTCAGCCGGTCATGATGGCGTTGAGCACGTCGTCGAGCGTGCTCACGCCGACCGGCGTGTGCTGCTGCGGATCGACGACCAGCGCCATGTGCCGGCGCTCCCGCCGCATCGCGAGCAAGAGCTCGGCCAGCGAGCGATCGGGCGGCACGACCACCAGCGAGCGGATCAGCCGACGCGGGATCGGCTCCCGCCGAGCCTGGCCGTGCAACCCGAGCACATCCTTCACGTGGACAAACCCGATCACCTGGCGCGTGGCCCGCTGGATCACCGGGAACCGTGACCGCCCGGTGCGCATCGCCAGCACCTCAAGCGACGCGGGCGACGTGTCCTCGCTGACCGTGCTGACCTCGGACCATGGGCGCAGCGCGTCGGCCGCCGTGCGCTGGTGCAGGGCCAGCGCGCCCGTGATCCGGGCGTGCTGTTCCGGGTCGAGCAGGCCCTCCGTGCGCGCCTGGCTCACCAGCCCGGCCAGCTCCTCCGCGGTGAAGACGGTCTTCACCGCGTCGGCCGCCTCGATCCGCCACAGCCGCAGCACCGCCCGTGACGCCCACTTCATGGCCAGCAGCAGGGGCTTGGTGGCGATGCAGAACGCGAGCATCGGCGGTCCGAGCCACAGCACGCTCGCTTCCGGCCCGGCGAGCGTGATGTTCTTCGGGACCATCTCACCGATCACCGTGTGCAGGAACACCACGATGGCCAGGGCGATCACGAAGGCGGTCGGGTGCACCGCGCCCTCGGGGATGCCGATCGCTGCGAACGGCTTCTCCAGGAAGTGCGCGATCGCCGGCTCGGCCAGCGCGCCCAAGCCCAGCCCGCAAATCGTGATGCCCAGCTGCGCCCCCGCGATCATCAGCGGGATCTGGTTCATCGCCGACAGCGCCCACCCCGCCAGCCGCGAGTCGCGTGCCATCGGTTCGAGCACCGTGCGCCGCGACGCGATCAGGGCGAACTCCGCCCCCACGAAGAACGCGTTGCCAAGCAGGAGCAGGGTCGTGATGAGGACGCTAGTCATCGTCGTCACCGGCCAGGTGGACCAGGCGCACCTGCTCGACGCGGTGCCGGTCCATCTCGACGATCGTGAACTCCCAGCCGTCGACCACGAGCTCCTCACCCACCTGCGGGATGTGACCCAGGCGCGCCATAAGGAAGCCGGCGAGCGTCTCGTATGGCCCCTCGGGCAACAGGAAACCGGTCTGCTCGGCCAGTTCGTCGGCGCGCAACAGCCCGTCGACCAGCCAGGTGCGGTCGCCGCCGGGCACCGTCACCTCGATCGAGCCCGATTCCTCCTCCTCGGGCACGTCGTGCTCGTCGGCGATCTCCCCGACCAGCTCCTCGACCAGGTCCTCCGTCGTGACGACGCCGTCGGTACCCCCATATTCATCCACGACGATGGCCATGCTGACGTCCTCGGCCCGCAGCGCCGCCCAGACCCTATCCAGATCAAGGGATTCCGGCACCAGTAATGGCTCCCGCGCCACCGCCGCGACCGGCGTCGTGGCCCGCCGGGCGGGCGGGACGGCCAGCCCATCGGTCACCGCCACCACGCCCGTCACCGTGTCCAGAGTGTCCACATAGACCGGGAACCGGCTGTGCCCCGTCTCGGCCGCCACCCGGAAGAACTCGGCGATCGTCGTCGTCGCGGGGATGCCGACGACATCGATCCGCGGGGTCATGGCCTCGGCCGCGCGCTTTTCTCCAAACCGGACAGTTCGCTGCAGCAGCAGCGCGGTCTCGGTGGGTAGGGCGCCCGCCTTCGCCGAGATCGCGGCCAGCAGCCCGAGCTCCTCGGGCGAGCGGGCGCTGGCCAGCTCCTCCTGCGGCTCGATGCCCAGCCGGCGGACGATCCAGTTGGCCGAGCCGTTGAGACCTCTGATAAACCATTTGAAGGTACGCGAGAAGATGCGCATCGGCTGGGCCGTGCGCAGCGCGGCGGGCATCGGCCGGGCCAGCGCGAAGTTCTTCGGGATCAGCTCGCCCACCAGCATCGAGAACAGCGTGGCGATCCCGAGCGCGATCAGATGATTGGCCGTGTCGGACGTGCCCAGCGGCGCGAGCATGCTGGCCAACGCGGGTTTCGCCAGATAGCCGGTCAGCAGCGTGGTGATCGTGATGCCCAGCTGCGCGCCCGACAGCTGGAACGACAGCTCGCGCAGCGCGCTGCGCACCTGCCGGGCCGGCCGCTCGCCCCGCTGCGAACGCGCGTCGATCTCGGCCCGGTCGACCGTCACCAGCGCGAACTCCGCGGCCACGAAGAAGGCCGTCCCCAGCGTCAGCAGTACGAAGAGGACCAGCGGGAGGACGGTTGTGGTCAGCGCGTCGATGGGGAAGATTTTCTCATGACGGCCTCACCGACCGGAGCAGGACCGATGCCACATCGATGACCTCCACATCCTCACGGCCCTTGGAGGTCTTGCCGTCAAACAGCATGGTGTGGCAGAACGGGCAGCCCACCGCGATCGTCTTGGCCCCGGTGGCCAGGGCCTCCTCGGTGCGCTCCACGTTGATCCGCTTGCCGATGGTCTCCTCCATATACATGCGGGCGCCGCCGGCGCCGCAGCAGAACGACCGCTCCTCGCGCCGGCCCATCTCGCTGATGGTCCCGGCGGCTGCCCCGAGCACCTCACGGGGCGGCGAATACACCCGGTTGTGCCGGCCCAGGTAGCACGGGTCGTGATAGGTGACGCCGCCCTCGATCGGCTTGACCGGCTTGAGCCGGCCCGTCTTGACCAGGTGCGACAGCAGCTCGGTGTGGTGCACGACCTGCACGTCGAGGCCGAGCTCCCGATATTCGTTGCCGATCGTGTTGAAGCAGTGCGGGCACGTCGCGACGATCTTCAGCGCGCCGGATTCCTTCAGAGTCTCCACGTTTTGCTGCGCCAGCATCTGGTACACGAACTCGTTGCCGATGCGGCGGGCCGGGTCGCCGGTGCAGGTCTCGTTGTTGCCCAGGATCGCGAACCTCACCCCGGCCTCGTGCAGCAGGGTCGCGACGGCCCGCGTGGTCTTCTTGGCCTTGTCTTCGAACGCGCCCGCGCAGCCGACCCAGAACAGATATTCGAAATCGTCGGTCTCGCCCACCCGCGGCACCTCGAAGTCGAGGCCCTTGGTCCAGTCTTCCCGCGTGTTGGGCGGTGCGCCCCACGGGTTGCCCTTGGACTCCAGGTTGCGCAGCATCGCACCGGCTTCGCTCGGGAAAGAGCTTTCAATCATCACCTGGTACCGGCGCATGTCCACAATGTGATCGACGTGTTCGATGTCGACCGGGCACTGCTCGACGCACGCGCCGCAGGTCGTGCAGGACCACAACACGTCGGGATCGATCACGCCGCCCTCAGCCTCGCCGCCGATCAGCGGGCGCTCGGTCTCGGTGCCGCCCTGGAGCTTGGCGTAGGCGTGGTCGCGCAGGCTGAGCACCAGCAGTTTGGGTGACAGGGGTTTTCCGGTGTTCCACGCCGGGCACTGCGACTGGCACCGGCCGCACTCGGTGCACGTGGAGAAGTCGAGCAGCCCCTTCCAGGAGAATTCCTCCACTTTGGACACGCCGAACGTGTCCTTGTCGGGGTCGGCCTCCTCCAGGTCGATCGGCTTGCCGCCGCTCATCATGGGCTTCAGCGCGCCCAGTGCCTGCTTGTCGGGGTACCGCTTAAAAAAGATGTTGGGAAAAGCCAGGAAACGGTGCCATGCCACACCCATGGTCGCGTTGAGCCCGATGACGATGGCCCAGGTCATGCTCACGACGATCTTCACGAGCGCCACGACGGAGATGAGATCCTCATTGGCGGGCAGGATCTGGCCGAGCGCGTGCGACACCGGTGTCGCCCAGACCGGCTGGTCGAAGTGGCCCACGGCCACACGCAGACCCCGGATCAGGAACCCGAGGACCAGCACGACCAGGATCACGTATTCGACGAAGTAGCCCTGCCAGGCCGTGGAGCCCGCGAAGCGGGACCACCTCGTGCGGGTCGGCAGGTTGAGCAGCCGGATCACGATCAGGGTCAGGATCGCCGGGATGCCCAGGATGCCGAACACCTCGGTGACCAGGCCGAACACCACCCAGCTGTCCAGCAACGGCAGCCCGGCCAGCGGGTCGACCACCTCGAAGTAGGCGGCGAGCACGAGCGAAGACAGCAGGATGAAGCTCAGCATGACGACCCAGTGGGCCGCGCCGACCACCGTCCACTTGAGCATGCGGGTGTGGCCAAGGGTCTCGCGCAGCATGGTCGCGGTGCGCTTGCCCCGGTCGGCGCTGCGCGTCGGGTCGGGCTGCCCCTGCCGCACGACCACGAGCATCTGCCGGACGGCGCGCACGATGAGCACGACCGCCACAACGGTGATCGCGGCCGCGATGATCGTGCTGACGATCTGGACGCCACCCATGCTCAGGCCTCCTAGCTAACCCTCGTTACTGGCTAGTAGCTTACGGCATGGGGGCGGTGGGGCTATCTCCACTTAGACAGCAGCGCGAGCGAGGCAACCATGGCGCCGAACCCGACGGCCAGGTTCCAGTAACCCCACGCCGCCACCGGGTAGGCGGTCTCGGAGAGGTAGTAGACCACGAGCCACGCGATGCCAGCAGCGATCAGCGCGACCGCGGTCACCGGCAACCAGACGGGGCTGGGGCGCTTGTCGCTTGTGCTTGACGACGGAAGCACATCAGAAGGCGGTGTATAGACCTTCTTCTTGCGGATCTCTGACTTCGGCACGGTGAACTCCTGGGTGAGGCCCTGCCCATGCATGGTCGCATGGACGGCCGGGCCTGAATAATGTTAGTCGGAAGCTAGCCTAGTCAGGTCTTCGCTTTTTCGCATGAGGGGATTGTGGTGGAGTACACATCCGGCGGCGGTGCGTCGTGGCGTCAAGCCCTGCGACGAGCCGCGTCAGCACTCCACTTCACGCGCTCCCGCAGGTCCGGGTGGTCGATCGGGGTCCCGCTGATCGGGCTGGCCGCCGGGTTCCTGTTCACGGTCAGCGCCAACACGGCACAGGGCACCGTGCTGCGGGAGGACCGGCGGGTCGAGCTCGCCCAGCTGATCGACGCCAAACAGACCGAAGTTGATCGGCTCGCGGGCGAGGCCAAGGCGCTGCAGGCCCAGGTCGACGGGACCACCAACGAGCTGGCCGTGGGCGATGGGCCGATCAAGCAGGAGCGCGAGCGGTCCGCCCCCTGGCAGGAGGCGGCCGGGCTGACCGAGATGCGCGGGCCGGGCCTGACGGTGCGGCTCAACGATGCTCCAATCCCGGTGCCCAGGCCCGACAACAGCCGGCTCGACGACTATGTGATCCACCAGCAGGACGTGCAGGCCGTGGTCAACGCGTTGTGGGCGGGCGGGGCCGAGGCCATGACCATCATGGACGTGCGGGTGATCAGCACGTCGGCCGTGCGGTGCGTGGGCAACACGCTGCTGTTGCACGGGCGGCGATACTCGCCGGAGTTCGTGATCCGGGCGATCGGTGATCCCGGCCGGATGCGGTCGACGCTCGACGCGTCGCCCAGTGTCGCGGGCTTCCGTGACGCGGTGCGCAACTTCGGGCTGGGTTACACGGTCACGACCGAGTCCTCGATCACCGCCCCGCCATACACCGGGCCTACCGATCTGCGCTACGCCGAGGTCCCGTCATGAGCCGCCACCGCAAGATCGACCCGGACGAGACCGCGTACATTCCGGTCGTCCGGGACGACACCGACACCGGCTCCGGCGAGCCCGCGCCGCCCGACCCGGTTCCCAGCACGTCGTCGCCGTGGGCCCCGCCTGCCGCTGCCCAACCGCCGCATCCCGCTCCCGCACCAAGCCCGCCACGGCCTTCCCCGCCGCCAAGTCCACTGCGCCCCGCGGCCGCCTCACGCCCAGTCCCGCCACCTCCAGCCGCTCCACACCCGGCCGGTTTTGCCGCGCCGCTGCATCCAACAGCACTACATCCGGCCGCACCGCATCCACCCGCACCGCATCCAGCCGGTTTTGCCGCACCGCCGCACCCGGCCACGCCACACCCAGCGACGCCACACGCGGCCGCCCCGCATCCAGCCGCCCCGGCT
>NZ_QJUG01000092.1 GCF_003426775.1 Allorhizocola rhizosphaerae
GGTCTTCATCGAGCGTGCACAGGTTCTTTCATTCACTTCACACCCCCCGCCATTGCGTTTGTTACATCCATTCATCTAGATTTCTTGGCGGTGAGATACCGAATACTCGGTGCGCTCAGGATCTACGGGGCCGACGGTCAGCCGCACGCGTTCGAGCGGCGGCAGCGCCGGCTCCTCGCGGTGCTCCTGCTCTCCCCCAACCAGGTGGTCGGCCGCGATCACCTGATCGACGCGGTGTGGGACGAGGCGCCGCCCGCCACGGCCGGGCGCCAGCTGCAAAACTGCGTCTCCCAACTGCGCGCGCAGTTGCCCGGTACCGGAAAATGGAAACACCTCATCGCCGCCGAGCCGGGCGGTTACCGCCTCCATCTGGACCCAGGTCAGCTCGACGCCCAGGTTTTCGAGGAGAGCATCGCCGCGGGGCGGGAGCAACGCGACGCCGGCAGGCTCACCGAAGCCGTCACGACGCTGCGCGATGCCCTCGCTCTATGGCAGGGTTCGGCGCTGGCGGGCATGACCGGGCGGGTCATCGAGGCGGGCAGCGCACGGCTCAACGAGCAGCGACTGTCCACACTGGAGGAATGCCTGGAGCTGGAGCTCGGCCAGGGCCGGCATCAGCATCTCGTCGGCGAGCTGTTCGAGTTGGTCGCGGCGTACCCATTGCGGGAACACCTGGTCGGCTTGCTCATGCGCGCCCTGCACGGCGCAGGGCGACGAGGTGAAGCTCTACAGGCCTACGGCCGCCTCCGCACCCGCCTCGCCGAAGAGCTCGGCATCGACCCCGGCCAACACCTACAAGACCTCCACACCGCCCTCCTGCGCGACACCGTCCCCACCCCTATCGCGGTCGATCATGAACTCAAGTCCATGTTCGACGGCGTGTCGTCGCACCAACTTCATGGTCAACCGGGCACGGCCCTGCGGCAGCTTCCCGCGCCGGCGCGCCACTTCGTCGGCCGCGACGCCGCGCTCGACGAACTCGACCGGCTCGTCGACGCGGCCGGACACGACGCCGTCGTCATCTCCGTCATCCACGGCACGGGCGGCATCGGCAAGACCGCCCTGGCCGTGCGATGGGCGCAGCGGGCGGCGGCACGATTCCCAGACGGCCAGCTGTTTGTGAACCTGCGCGGATTCGACCCGATCCGGGAGCCCATGACGCCGATGGAGGCGATCCGCGGGTTCCTCGACGCGTTCGCCGTCCCGGCGGATCGCATCCCGGCCGGGGTCGACGCGCAGGCGAACCTGTATCGCACGCTGCTGTCGGGCAAGCGGATGCTCATCGTGCTCGACAACGCCCGCGACATCGACCAGGTACGGCCCCTGCTGCCCGGAAGCAGCGGGTGCCTCGTCATCGTCACGAGCCGCAACGAGCTGACCGGACTGGTCGCCACCGAGGGCGCGCAGCCGCTGACCCTGGACCTGCTGAGCATGAACGAGGCGCGAGGGTTGTTGGCAAGCCATCTCGGTCACGCTCGGATCGAAGCCGAGCCGGGTGCGGTCGACGACATCGTGCGCCGATGCGCGCAGCTACCGTTGGCGTTGGCCATCATCGCGGCGCGGGCGGCGGCCCACCCCACGTTCCCGCTCGCCACGTTCGCCGCCGAGCTGGCCGACGCGCAGCGGCGGCTGGACGTCATGGACGGCGGTGAGCAGTACAGCCAGGTCCGTGCCGTGCTCTCCTGGTCGTACCAACGACTTTCCACACAGGCCGCGCGGCTGTTCCGGTTGCTGGGCCTGCATCACGGGACCGACGTGACCATCGGCGCGGCGGCGCATTTGGCGGGAATCACGCCGGGTCAGGCACGGCTCCTGCTGGCCGACCTGGCCCGCGCGCACATGGTGACCGAGTATGTGATGGGCAGGTACACCTTCCACGACCTGCTCGGCGCCTACGCCAGCGAGCAGGCGCACGCGCACGACACCGAAACCGAACGGCGCCAGGCGGTCCGGCGGTTGCTCGGGTACTACCTGTATGCGTCGGCCGCGGCGGACACGCTCGTGACACCGCATCGCCGCCGCACGCCGATGCCGGAAAACCAACCGCCGCCCGACGACGTCCCGCACTTCCGCGACCACGCGGGCGCGCTCGCCTGGCTGGAGGTCGAGCGGGGCAACCTTGTCGCGGCGGTCAGACTCGCCGCCGATTACCAGGAGCACGCGCTCGGGTGGCGGCTGGCCAACGTCCTATGGGGACTGTTCAGCCTGGAAAAGCATTGGGAGGATTGGGTCAGCACGCACACCATCGGTCTGGCGTGCGCTCGTGCGTGCGGCGACCGCCGGGCAGAATTCACCATGCACAGCAGCCTCGGCACCGCACACCGCGAGTGCGGCCGGTTCGACGAGGCCATCGCATACCACCAGCAGGCGTTGCGCATCAGCCGGGAAATCGGCGACCGGTGGGGCGAAGGCCAGGCGCTCAACGGAATCGGCGCGGTCTGCGGCGACAGCCAGCGGACGGGCGAGGCGCGCGAGTACCTGCTCCAGGCGCTGGAAATCCGGCGCGAGGTCGGCGACCGCTGGGGCGAGGCCATCACCATCTGCAACCTGGGCGAAGAGGATCTCAAAGATTGCCGGTACCCTAGCGCGCGCGATCATTTCCTTGCCGCACTTGAGATCCGGCGCGAGATCGGCGACCGCTGGGGCGAGGCCCTGACGCTGAGCTGCCTCGGGCAGGCCTACCACGCCGTCGCGCAGCACCACGACGCCGTCCGCCACTTCGAGCAGGCCCTCGCCGTCCACCGCGAGCTGCGCGACTACTCCATGCAGGCCCTCGATCTGCGCCACCTCGGCCTGCTCTACCGCGATCTTGGCCTGCCCGAGCAGAGCGAGGCCAGCCTGGACGAGGCGCTCGCCATCTACCAACAACTCGGCATGCCCGCCGCCGACGAGGTCAGATCCCTACTCGAAGGCCAGGCACCTCAACGGAGTTAGGTTTACACAGCCTGGGGCCGGCGAAGGCGGTCGACGATACGCCAACGGCAATAGGCGAGGACGGCCGGTCCGGCTGACTGCCCACCAACCTGGTCACCTTGCCGATATCGGGCCGCGGAGCGGATCTTCGTCCTCGGGTCGGACATTGGATGATCTGGCCAGCTGGCGCTGGGGTAGCTGGCTGTTTGCGAAGTGGCACACTTCAATACCATCTGTCCCGGTAGGATAACGGGCAGTAGCGACACGCTGAGGCGGAGGCAACGCCGGATGTAACACCCAGTTAATGATGGCTTGGTATGAACGTCCTCAGCAAACGGACAAAGACAATGATCCGGGATGGAAACGTCGATGCTGACCAGTTCGTTAGTTGTGGTGTCCAGCCGGCTTCCGATCGACGGGACCGTCACGCCGGACGGGGTCACGGAGTGGCGTCGCGACAATGGTGGCCTCGTGCGGGCGATGCACCCGATTTTGCGCGATACGGCGGCGGCGTGGGTCGGCTGGTCCGGCCGGGTCGACGATACGCCGACGAAACTGCCCGACCTCGACGGGATGCACCTGCATCCTGTGCCGCTGTCCACTGCGGACTATGAGGACTATTACGAGGGCTTCGCCAACTCCACACTGTGGCCGCTCTACCACGACGCGGTCGAGCAGCCCGCGCATCACCGGCGTTGGTGGGAGGCCTATCACCGGGTCAACCAGCGCTTCGCCGAGGCGACCGCGCGCGTGGCCGCCAAGGGCGCGGTCGTGTGGGTGCAGGACTATCACCTGCAGCTCGTGCCGGCCATGCTCCGCCGGATGCGCCCCGACCTGCGCATCGGGTTCTTCATGCACGTCTCGTTCCCGCCCGGCGAGCTGTTCATGCAGCTGCCGCGCCGTGTGGAGCTGCTTGAGGGCCTGCTCGGGGCCGATCTGGTGGGCTTTCAGCGGCCGGGCGGCGCACGCAACTTCGCCTGGCTGGCGGGCCATGCGCTGCGCGCCCGCAACACCCACCGCGGCATCGAGTATGAAGGACGGCTCATCCGCACCGGCGCGTTCCCGATCTCCATCAATGTGGCCGAGGTCGAGACGCTGGCCCGCAATCCGCGCACAATTGCCCGCGCCAAGCAGCTGCGGGCTGATCTGGGCGACCCTGCCCGGGTCATCCTGGCCGTCGATCGCCTGGACTACATCAAGGGCATTGAACAAAGACTTAAGGTGTACCGCGAACTGCTCGCGGATGGCCGGATCAAGGTCACCGACACGGTGATGGTGCAGGTCGCCGTGCCGAGCAGGCAGCGGGTCGGGCACTACCGCGACCTTGCCGAGCGGATCGAGCGCGAAGTGGGCCGGATCAATGGGGACTTCGGGAAGCTGGGCGCTGCCGCCGTACACTATCTAAATCAAGCAATCAAACCGCCGGAGCTCGTCGCGCTGTATAGAGCAGCTGATGTCATGGCGGTGACGCCGCTGCGCGACGGGATGAACCTGCTCGCCAAGGAATATGTTGCCGCGCGGGTGGATGGCGGCGGCGCGCTCATCCTCAGCGAGTTCGCCGGCTCGGCCGCAGAGCTGAAACATGCCTATCTGGTAAACCCGCACGACGTGGACGGCACGAAGGATACGTTCATCCAGGCGCTGGAGGCCGACCCGGCCGACAACCGCAAACGCATGCGCGCCATGCGAAGGCACGTGCACGCGCACGACGTTCAACGCTGGGCGCACAGCTATCTGACGGCCCTGACCGGCTCGTAAACTCGGCCTAGCTAAGGCATCTAAGTGCTTGATAGACTCCCGCTCTATTGAAACGTTTCACAGAGCGGAGTGTGGAATGAGTACATATAGGAAAGCACTCGTCACGGGCGCGTGCGCCGCCCTGCTTGTCGTGCCATTACCCGCTAGCGCACCGGCCCTGGCCGACGCGGACAGGCATCGCCCACGGGCCGTGCAATTGGAACACCTGGACCGCGGGCTCGTCGCCGTTTCCACCCCGCAGGGTGTGTTCCTGAGCTGGCGCCTGCTCGGCTACGAGATCACCGGGCGCACCGCCACCGGCATGGCCGGCCCGGCATTTCACGTGTACCGCAATGGTTCTCGCATCGCCACCGTCACCGAGAGCACCAACTATCTGGACGCCTTTTCCGAACCCGCCTCGTACAAGGTCGCCGCGGTCGTCGGTGGCGTTGAAGTCGACGTGAGCGCGCAAGTCTCGCCGTGGACGGCCGGATACTATGATCTGCCGCTGCGCAAGCCCGCCGACGGCGTGACACCCGCCGGCGAGGCATACACCTACTCGGCCAACGACATCAGCGTCGGCGACATGGACGGCGACGGGCGCTACGAGTTCGTCGTGAAATGGGATCCCTCGAACTCCAAAGACGTGTCGCAGATCGGCTACACCGGCCCGGTGTACCTCGACACCTATCGGCTGGACGGCACGCTGCTGTACCGCATCGATCTCGGGGTCAATATCCGCGCAGGAGCGCACTACACCCAATTCCTGGTCTACGACTTCGACGGCGACGGGCGCAGCGAGCTGATGCTCAAAACCGCGCCGGGCACCAACGTCGGCGGCCGCCACATCACGATGCCGCGCGAGGACGTGCGGGCCGGGTTCTCCCACACCGACGACTATCGCGTGAGCCGGCAGACCTATCACGAACACGTGGTGCGCATGTTCCAGGGATGGCATGCCCACCCCGAGGTCGTGGCCGGGCACTGGCCGGCAACCCTCGAACAGGCCTTCGGGATCGAGCCGCAATACACCTACCCACTGTCGCGTGAGGACGCGGTCGCGCTGACCGACTACTTCATGGACGTATACGCACCGGCCCGCAGCACCCGCAACAACTTGCGGGCATTTGAAGGTTTCATTTTGTCGGGGCCGGAGTACCTGACCGTGTTCGAGGGCGCGACCGGGCGGGAGCTGGAGACCATCCGCTACAAGCCGGGCCGCCACGACGACGGGATGATGTGGGGCGACTATGCGATGTCGCGCATCGAGCCCGGCAACCGCGTCGACCGGTTCCTCGCCACCGTGGCCTACCTGGACGGCAAACGCCCGTCGGCGGTGTTCGCCCGCGGCTACTACACCCGCACGACGCTCGTGGCCTACCACTGGGACGGCAAGCGGCTGCGCGAACAGTGGTTTGTGGACAGTGGCTGGACCCCGATGACCAACCCGTTCAACGACGGCCCACACGGCCGGGACGGCACGGACCCGCGCTTTGCCACCATTACCACGCAGGGCGCGCACTCGCTGAGCGTGGCCGACGTGGACGGCGACGGCAAGCAGGAGATCGTGTACGGCGGGGCCACCATCGACCACGACGGCGACCTGCTGTACAGCTCGTTCGGGCTCATGCCGCCCGAGAGCGCGACGCCCGGCGAGATGGCCCGGGTCGGGCACGGCGACGCCATGCACGTGACCGACATCGACCCGGCGCGGCCCGGGTTGGAGGTCTACATGGTGCACGAGGGCGGCAGGTTCGCCCCGTATGGGCATGCCATGCGCGACGCCGCGACCGGTCAAGTTCTATTCGGTACCTACTCCGGCCGCGACACCGGGCGGGGCATGGTGGGCGACATCCTGCCCGAGCACCCGGGCCTGGAGGCTTGGGCCAACACGGGCATGGGCCTGTGGACCGCGGGCGGGCAGCGGCTCGGTGACGCGACCCCCGGCACGAACCAGAGCATCCGCTGGGCCGGCGACATGACCACGCAGATCGTCAACGGCTCGATCGCCGTGACCCCGACCATCGACGACTGGAAGCGCGGGACGGTGCTCACGGCCACGGGCACGCTGACGAACAACCACACCAAGGGCAACCCGGGACTGGTCGCCGACGTGCTCGGCGACTGGCGGGAGGAATTGCTCGTGCGCACGACCGACAGCACGGCGATCCGGGTGTATGTCAGCACGGAGCTCACGAGCCGCAAGATGTACACACTGATGCACGACGTCCAGTATCGGGCCGAGGTCGCACGGCAGCAGACCACGTACAACCAGCCGTCGTACACGAGCTTCTACCTCGGGTCCGATGTGGACTGGCAGCGGGTGCCGGTGCCGGACTATTGGGCGCCGGGCAGCATCGAAGCGTTGCGGGCGCTCGTCGACGAACACGTGTCGGGCCCGATTCGGCACCGGCTGCGGGCGGCGCTCAACCAGGGCGGGGAGCACGGATTGGAGCGCTTCATCGCGCTCCTGCGCCACGATGACGTCTCACCGGAGGCGCGAGCGATCCTGACCTACCGCGCTCAGGTGATCCTCAACATGCTCAGTTGACCGTGTCCGATACCGTTGCGCGGTATGCGAACGGTCAACGTGACCACCCCCGAGGGTCGAGGCTGGGCCGTACGGGTGGTGTGGCAGCCGCGCTGGCGGGCACTCGCCCGCCAGTTCGGCGGCTGGCGGCGCAAGCGGCGGTCCTCCGGCTGGGGCGACGGTGTCGGGGACTTCGTGCCCGCGTTCGGCGACGACATCCTCGCCGTGATCGCAGTGATCGTCGGGATGGTGCTGTTCGGGGTGCTGTTCTGGTTTGTGCTGCTGCCGCTCGTGTTGCTTATCGTGGACGTGTTGGTGGTCGTGCTGCTGATGCTGCTCGCGATCCCGGCGCGGGTGCTGCTCCGTCGTCCTTGGACGGTCGAGGCGGCCAGCGCGGACCCGGATGGTGACACGGAATCGTGGTTCGCGGCCGACGTGGTCGGCTGGCGGCGCGCGCTCGACACGCGCGACGACATCGCGCAAAAGCTCGCCTCCGGCCATCCCGCACCGGTGGTCGGCACGCTCGCCACGCGCGAGGCCTAGCGAGCGTGCCCCCGCTCAGCGGCTAAGGGCGGTCTCGTGCCGCATGTGCGACAGCTTCTCCGGGTTGCGCACGGCGTAAAGCCCGGTGATGAGACCGTCGTCGATGCGCACCGCCAGGACGGTGTCGAGCTCGCCGTTGAGCCGCAGGATCAGCGCCGGGTAGCCGTTGACCTGTGCCGGCTGCATCGATATCACGGCGGCGTTCTTGCCCAGGCCGGTGCTCATCAGGCGAGCCACCCTGTCGGCCCCCACAATGGGCTTCGGCACCGCCTGTTTGATCCCGCCGCCGTCACCCAGGAAGACGACATCGGGCGCGAGGATGTCGAGCAGGCCCTGCAGATCTCCCGTTTCGGCCGCCCGTTGGAACGCCTCAAGCGCGTCTCGGGTCTGGGCCGCGGAAACAGTCCCGCGCGGGCGGCGCGCGGCGACGTGTGCCCGCGCCCGGTGGGCGATCTGGCGGACCGCGGTCGGGCTCTTGTCGACGGCCTCGGCGATCTCGTCATAGTTCAGATCGAACACCTCGCGCAGCACGAACACCGCCCGCTCGGTCGGCGTGAGCGTCTCCAGCACCAGCAGCATCGCCATCGACACGCTGTCGGCCAGCTCCACGTCCTCGGCCACGTCGGGCGAGGTCAGCAGCGGCTCGGGCAACCACGGCCCGACGTAGGACTCCTTGCGCCGGCGCAGCGTCCGCAGCCGGGTCAGCGCCTGCCGGGTGGTGATCCGGACCAGGTAGGCACGCTGATCCCGCACCGTGTCGAGCTCGACGCCCACCCACCGCAGCCACGTCTCCTGCAGGACGTCTTCGGCGTCGGCGGCCGAGCCGAGCATCTCGTAGGCGACCGTGAAGAGCAGGTTGCGATGGGCGACGAACGCCTCGGTAGCCGAATCCGTCCGGCCTGGTTCGCTCATGGCTGCTGGCTCCTGCCTGTTCGCTTTTGACCGTGCCACACAAGACGCCGGTTCCCACGGCTTTGTGACACCAACGATCGGTGGAGCACGTCACATGGCCGGGCTGTCACAGCGTTCGGGGCGGCGGCATCTCCATGTCGTAAGCACGCCGTAGGAGTAAGCACGAGTAAGGACGAAGCATGGAACCTCGAATCAACCTCATGGCCAACGAGCTCGGAGCCAAGATCGCCAAGCGGATGCACGGTGTCGGCCAGGTCATCGAGCAGTCGCCGCTGCCCAAGACGACACGGGAGCTGGTGATGCTGCGCGTCAGCCAGATCAACGGCTGCGGCCTCTGCGTCGACATGCACACCAAGGAAGCCACGGCCGCCGGGGAAAGCGCGATCCGGCTCCACCTGGTCTCCGTCTGGCGCGAGTCCACCGTATTCAGCGACGCCGAACGGGCCGCGCTGGCGCTCGCCGAGGAAGGCACCCGCCTCGCCGACCATCACCACGGCGTGTCCGACGAGACCTGGGCCCAGATACGCCAACACTACGACGACGACCAGATCGTCGCACTGATCTGGGTGATCGCCATGATCAACGCCGCCAACCGGGGCAACGTCATCCTGCGCAACCGGGGCGGCTCTTACGACCCCAGCATGCTCGCCGCCATGTCCCACTGACCGGCGGGTCCGGCTCCGCGGCACAACCGCGGAGCCGGACGGTCGCGTGTGGTGTCAGGTGCGGGTGCAGGTGACGTTGGTGGGCTGGCCGTTGGTGCCGTTCCAGCTAGCGATGAAGCCGAACGAGATGGTCCCGCCGGCCGGGATGTTGGCGTTCCAGTTGAGGTTGCGCACGGTGACGTTGCCGCCGTTCTGGCTCCAGTCACCGCCCCACAGTTGCGAGATGACCTGTCCATTTTGGAATGTCCAGGTGACCGTCCAACTGTTGGTCGTGGTGGAGCCGGTGTTGCGCACCGTCACGTTGCCCTGGAAGTTGCCCTGCCACTGGTTCCCGACGGTGTATGTGGCCGCGCATCCGCCCGGCTGCGGGCTGGGCGAGGGTGAGGGCGACACGGACGGAGACGGCGATGGCGACGGGGACTGCGAGGGTGAGATCGACGGCGACGGCGATGAGGTCACGGGCGGGAAGCGCACGACGCGGTCGTCCTGTGCGCCGGGCGTGCCACGGCCGTCACGGTTGCTGGTCGCCACCCAGAGCCAGCCATCCGGCCCGCGCGCGACGGCCCGAAGCCGTCCCATCTGGCCCTGCAATTCTGCTATGGGGGTACCGGCGCCGCCGCTGGAATTCAGCGGGACGACCCACAGCCGTTGGCCCCGAAGAGCCGCCGCGAACAGGTGGCCGTTGGCGAACGCGAGCCCGCTCGGAGACGCCTGCGCCGTCGACCACGTGACGATGGGGTTGCGGAACGACGGATTGCTGCACGTGCCCTCGCACGTCGGCCAACCGTAGTTCCCACCCGCCACGATCATGTTGATCTCGTCGGTCGCGTTCTGCCCGAACTCGGTGGCATACAAGCGATTTTGCGCGTCCCACGCCAAGCCTTGCACATTGCGATGCCCGTAGCTGTACACGAGCGAGTTGAACGGGTTGCCCGACGGCACCCCACCGGTCGGGGTCATGCGCAGGATCTTGCCGTTGAGGCTGGAGGTGTTCTGCGCGCTGGACGTGTTGCCCGCGTCTCCGACACCGGCGTAGAGCATGCCGTCCGGCCCGAACGCGATGCGGCCTCCATTGTGGAAGCTCGCCTTGCCGATGCCCGACAGGACCACCTGCGGACTGTTCAACGCGTTCAGCCGGAAGCGCACGATCCGGTTGTCCGACGCGGCGGTGAACATGGCATACACCCACTGGTCCGTCGCATAGGTGGGCGACACGGCCAAGCCCATCAACCCGCCCTCGCCGCCCGGCACGACGCCCGGGATGGTGCCAAGCACCTGCGGCGCCTGGCCGGCCCGCAACTGCAGCAGCCGGGCACTGTCGCGTTCGGACACCAGCGCGCTCCCGTCCGGGAGGAAAGCCAGGCCCCACGGCGCGACCAGTCCGGTGGCGACGTTTTGTGGCTGGGTGAAGTTGAAGCCGCCGGCCTGCTGGGCCACGGCTGGCCCGCTGCCGGTGACGACGAAGGTCGCGGCCGCGACGGCGCAGGCGGCCGCCAGGCCCATGAGAACACTGCGTTTGCGCATGAGAAATGCCTCCACGGGGTTGGGTTGGATGCCCCGTGCGCAAAACGGCTCCGCCTCGAAATGCTTCCGGAACTATTCCGGGACGTCAAGTCGAGCGACTCTTGAGTGCAGATATCTCTGCTGCGGCAGGCTGGAGGTGAGCCGGGCGGCCGCCAGATAAGACTCCCGCGCCGCCTCCCGCGATCCGGCCATCTCCAGCAGGTGGGCCCGGACCGCATGCAGCCGATGGTCCTGTGCGAGGTCCTTGTCCAGCCGGTTGGCCAGCTCCAGGCCCGCGTGCGGGCCATCGACCATCGCCACCGCGACGGCATGGTTCAACTCGACCATGGGATTTGCCGAAATTTTCAGCAGTACCTCATACAGCGCGCGGATTTGCGGCCAGTCCGTGTCGTCGGCCGTCGGCGCCTCGTCGTGCAGCGCGGAGATGGCCGCCTGGAGCAGGTAGGGTCCGGCCCCACCGCGCGGCAGCGCCTCACTGATCAGGGCAACACCTTCCGCGATATATGAAGAGTTCCACAGGCTGCGGTCCTGCTCGGCCATGGGAATCAGCGCGCCGTCCGGTCCGGTGCGCGCGGGCCTTCGCGCGTCTGTCAGCAGCATCAACGCGAGCAGCCCGGCGACCTCACCCTCGCCCGGCAGCAGCCGGTAAACCAAGCGCGCCAGGCCAATCGCCTCCGACGAGAGCTCACTGCGGTGAAGGGACGGCCCGGAGGTGGTCGCGTACCCCTCATTGAAAATCAAATAGAGCACGTGCAGGACCGCGCCCAACCGGTCGGCGCGCTCCGCCGGGCTCGGCATCCGAAACGGGATGCCGCTGTCCTTGATGCTCTTCTTGGCACGCGTGATCCGGCGCGTCATCGTCGCCTCGGGCACGAGAAACGCCCGCGCGATCTCGGCGGTGCCCAGGCCTCCCACGGCACGCAGGGTGAGTGCGATCTGCGACGCCGACGACAGGGCCGGATGGCAGCACATGAACAGCAGGATCAGCGTGTCGTCGGCGTCGGGCGCGGGCTCGGCCGGCTCAGCGAGCGCCCAGCGGGCGACCGTGTCCTCGCGCTGCCTGCGCGCCTGCTCACTGCGCAACAGGTCGGTCAGGCGCCGCGACGCCACCCGGATCAGCCAGGCACGCGGATCGTCCGGCGTGCCCTGCTCCGGCCACTGGGTGGCTGCCGCGAGCAGGGCTTCCGCAACCGCGTCCTCGGCGGTGTCGAAGTGGCCGTAGCGGCGCACCAGCGCGCCCAGGACCTGCGGCGCACACTGGCGCAGCAGGTCCTCCAGCTCGGTGCGCGGCATGCTCCGCCAGCCCTAGATGTCGAAGTCGTCCGGGCCGTGGTCGGCGACCGGGCGGACGTCCACATACGCGCCTTCCATCGACGCACCCTGCGGATACGGGCACTGCGTCACCCGGGCGGCGATCTCAGTCGCGCGGTCGAAGCTCTCGCACTCGACGATGTTGTAACCGGCCAGCACCTCCTGCGTCTCCGCGTAGGGCCCGTCGGTCACCACCGGCACGCCGTCCTTGAGCCCGTGGATCCGGCGGGCGTGCACCGGCGCCGTCAGCCCGTGCGCCTCGACGAACTCCCCCGAATCGACCAGCTCCTGGTTCCACTGCCGCATGAACTCGTGCATCGCCGCGACGTCCTCGGCGCTCCAGCCTGGCGTGCCGCCGGGCTTGCCCGCCATCATGTCGTAGTCCTTCTGCGAGGCGTACAGCATGATCATGTACTTCACGATCTTTCCCCTTCCACTCTGAACTCTCTCACCGGGGACGTCGGAGCCGCACGCCTACACCGGACATCAGTTTCGCCGAGCGGGCTGGAAAAGTTCGATCAGGTTGCCGGCCGGGTCGGCGATGAGGACCTGGCGGCCGCCCGGACCGGAGACCGGTCAGCACGCGCCGAGGCCCGCCAGGTCGATGGCCTCGGTGGTGTCGGCGACATGCAGGCCGGGCTTGGGCCCGCCCGCGAGGGTGTAGAGCACGGTGCCGACCGTGACCACGCCGAGGCCGTGCCTGGGCGTCGGCAGTGCGGGCAGGGACTGCCACGTGCCCGTGGCCGGGTCGAACATCTCGACCTCCTCGAACGTGTCCTGCGCCTCCCCGCCGACCGCGACGATCCTGCCGGTGCACGTCGCGGCCGCCGACATGCCGCCGCGCGGGGTGGGCATCGGCGCGAGCGCGGACCACTGTTTCGTACCCACATCAAAAACCTCAAGCGTGGCAAGGTTTCCCGCCCCGGTACGGCCACCGACCGCATAAACCCGTTTATCGAAAGCGGCCCCGCCCAAGTGTTCGCGCGGCGTCGGCAGGCCCGGCGCGGTGGTCCAGCGGTCGGCGGCCGCTTCATACACGAGCATGTCCGCGGCCAGCGACCCTTGCCCGGCCACCCCGCCCGCGACATACACCCGCCCGTCCACGACGGCCGCCGTGGCCGCCGCACGCGGGGAAGGCATGTCCGCAATGGACCGCCATCCCTGCTCGGTGAGCTTGAACGCCCCGGCGAACGCGCGCCCGCCGGAGTCGTATCCGCCGAACACGAACACCGTGCCAGCCACGGTCGCGGCCATCGCGTGGTTGACCGGCACCGGCAGATCCGGCCCGCGCTCCCAGCGCGCCGCCGCCGTGTCGAACACCTCGACCGTCGCGACGGTGCCGCCGCCCGCCCGGTACCCACCGATCACATAGATCTTCGATCCAACAGCCGCGGCGGCGACTTCGGTGCGCGCCGACGGAGCCGACGGCAGCGCCTTCCAGCTCACCGAGCCCGACGGCACCACCGGCGCAACCG
The DNA here is from genome assembly GCF_003426775.1 of Allorhizocola rhizosphaerae. Taxonomy (GTDB): domain Bacteria; phylum Actinomycetota; class Actinomycetes; order Mycobacteriales; family Micromonosporaceae; genus Allorhizocola; species Allorhizocola rhizosphaerae. The sequence continues at coordinate 13,611 of NZ_QJUG01000092.1, forward strand.
GTGCCGGTGCGCCGTCACATGCGGTGATCAAGATGACGAGCGTGAAGAGGAACACCCGCATGCCCTGAGGCTACGCTGTCCCGGTGCAACCACGTGCGGTCGAGATCTACACCGATGGGGCATGCTCCCCCAATCCCGGGCCCGGCGGCTGGGGCGTGCTGCTGCGCTACGGCGAGCACGAGAAGGAGTTGTGCGGTGGCGAGCCCAGCATCACGACAAACAACCGCATGGAGCTGACCGCACCCATCGTCGCGCTGGAGAGCCTGACCCGCCCGTCGGTGGTGCGCCTGCACACCGACAGCACCTATGTGCGTAACGGCATCACCCAGTGGCTGCCGCGCTGGAAGCGCAACGGCTGGCAGACGTCGGCCCGCGAGCCGGTGAAGAACGCCGATCTGTGGGTGCGCCTGGACACGGCCGTCGCCCGGCACGAGGTCGAGTGGCTCTGGGTGAAGGGCCACGCGGGGCACCCCGACAACGAGCGAGCCGACTGCTTGGCCAGCAAGGGCCTGCAGGAGGCGCTGATGCTTGCTCCTGCGAAAGCAAGCCGCGGACGGTCCGCCCTTGAGGGCGACGCGCTAGCCCTGCGTGATGTCCACCATCCAGGTGATGCCGAACTTGTCGCTGCACATGCCGAACTCGTCGCCCCACATCTGCTTCTCTAGCGGCATCGCCACGGTGCCGCCCGCGGACAGCTTCTCCCAGTAACCGCGCAGCGTGTCGGCGTCCTCGCCGCTGAGGCTGATGGAGATCTGGCTGCCGGGCCTGTGCCCCATCTCCTCGGGCGTGTCGGCTCCCATCAGGGTGAAGCCGCGGTCGGTCTCCAGCTGTGCGTGCATGATCTTGTTGGCCTCTGCGCCCTCGGTGCCGTACTCCCCGAAGGTGTTCATTTTGAGTTCACCGCCGAAGACCGACTTGTAGAACTCCATCGCCTGCCGCGCGTCGTCTTTGAAGCTGATGTACGGGTTGAGCCGCATAGCCATTGGGCTGCTCCTTCACCGATCTGGTGTGGTCATCAGCCCTCAGCCTAGATCCCGGCGGACGCGCGCAGGCGGGAATCGCGGCTTCCCATCGCATTGACAGCGGTCCATTATAGTGCTCAACCCCCGAACTTTTCAGGAGGCTCGATGGACCCCAGAACCGCGCGGCTGGCGCTTGCCACCGCGGCAACCCTCCTTGTCTCCACGCTCGCCCTGGCGCCGCCCGCACACGCCGCCGGCGAGGTCTATGTGGCCCTGGGCGACTCGTCCGCGGCCGGGCCCGGCATCCTGCCCCAGCTCACGCTCGACCCGTGCTGGCGTTCAGCCCGCAACTACCCCCACGTGGCGGCGTCGCTGCTGGGCGTCGCGGTGCTGCGCGACGTCACCTGCAGCGGGGCCAAGACCGACCACATGACGCAGTCGCAAAGCGGCGTGCCCCCGCAGTTCGACGCGCTCACACCGGACACGACGCTCGTCACGCTCTCCATCGGGGGCAACGACACAAGCCTGATCGCGCTGGGCGAGTCATGTGTGCGGCTCAACCCGTTCGACCGGCCGTGCTATTACGACAACGTCGTGGATGGCGTGGACCTGGTGAACCAGCGCATCGACGCGTACGCGCCGAAGCTGCGGGCCGTGCTGGCGGGCATCCGGGCACGTGCTCCGCAGGCGCGGGTTTTCGTTGTGGGGTATGGGCTTTACGTGCGGCGCAACGGGTGCTGGCCGGTACAGCCGCTGTTGCCGATCGACGCCAATTACGTGCAATCCAAGGTGGACTATCTGAACCAGCTCACGGCGCGTGAGGCGGCAGCGGCCGGAGCGACCTATGTGGACATCCGCACCCCGGGCGCCGGGCATGACACGTGTGCCTTGGCGACCGACCGATGGCTGGAGGGCTTCGTGCCCACGTCCATCGCCGCGCCGTTGCACCCCAACGCGAACGGCATGCGCGCGTTCGGCCACATCGTCGCCGCGGCAGCCGCGGCATAGTCGCGATGTATATGGGCGGCATATGGTCGCACCATCGGCCGCCCATCCCACCCCGCCGGTACAACTGGCGTACATGACGACTCGACGATCCATGCTCGCACTCGCCGGTGCTGTCCCGTTCGTCGCCTGCAGCGCCAGCCCGGCTCAGCACGGGCGCATCCCCGACGACCTCAAGCCCGGCGGCGCGCTGGACCGGTTCATCGCCGAGCGCGCCGCCGCCGACGCTTTCTCCGGCACGGTCCTGCTGACCCATCGCGGGCGTCCGGTCCTGCACCGCTGGCACGGCATGGCGAACAAGCAACTGTCCATTCCCAACGGTCCAGACACGATATTCGCGCTGGCGTCGGTGACGAAGCTGTTCACCTCGGTCGCCATCGCGCAACTGGCACAGCGCCGCCGGCTGTCCTTTCAGGACAAGGTCGGTGCGCACCTGCCCTCCTTCCCGGCCGAGACGGCCGATCGCGTGACCATCCACCATCTGCTGACGCACTCCTCCGGGTTGGGCGACCACCATCAGTCTCCGGGATTCTGGGAGCAAGCCGCCACGTGGACGACGGTGGAGCAGGTCATGTCCGGGATCACCGGGATCATCCGGGAGATGCGACCCGCGTTCGTGCCGGGATCCGCCTCGCAGTACAGCAATTCGGGATTCCACCTGCTCGGCGAGATCGTCGCCGCGGCGTCCGGGCAGTCCTATTACGACTATGTGCGGGACAACATCTTCCGCCCGGCCGGCATGGCGAGCACCGGCTTCTACACCAGACCGCAGCGGCGCGACGACCCGCGCATCGCCCGGCCCTACGCCAAACAGCCGTCGGGCGACCGGGTGGACATCGTCGACCGGGGCCTGTTCATCGGCACACCCGCCGGTGACGCACTGTCCACATGCGCCGATATGCAGCGCTTCGCGGCGGCGCTGCTGGGCGAGCGGCTGCTCGACCGCTCGCACACCCGCATCATGCTCGCGCCGAAGTTCCCGTTGCCGGCCTCGTTCACGGCGTTCCAGGCATACGGGCCCATTGCCGCTTTCCCCGGCGGTCAGCTCACGCTCGGCCACGGCGGCGGTTCGCCGGGCGCTTCGACCACTTTGGACACGTTCCCCGACAGCGAATGGAACGTGGTGATGCTGAGCAACTATGAGATGGGAACCGTGCAGCCACCCGCTGCCATGGCGCGCCGCCTGATCACAAGCCCTACCAAGGCGTAGCACCGCTTCTGTCGCAAAGTAGCCAATCATGTTCATAAATTGGATGCATGTAAATACATTCCTCGCAGGGTTCCTGACCGGAACGCAAGCATTACACCTCAACGAAGGGCGGGGAAAGTACGTGAGCATCTCCAAGCTGCGCAACAGGCTGGCCGGCATCACCGCGGCCACCGTGCTCCTGGCCGGAATCGGGCTTGTCGCCACCACAAGCGGCGCCGCCGCGAGCAAGGGGCCGGACGCCATCACAGGCGCAGCGGCAGCGCCGGGCGTGCAGAGCCCGAGCGTCCAGATCCTCGGCACCTGGTTCCTGACCACCGACTGGGGCTGCGACGGCAGCATCACCGGCTCGTTCACCCAGACGTTCAACGCGGACGGCACGTGGAGCGGCGCGAGCCACAATGGACGGTGGTTCCAGGTCGGCAACGTCATCGTCTGGAGCTACAACACCGCGGCCGGCCTGCAATACGCGGGCAACGTCTCCGGCAGCTGGATCTCGGGCGTGCAGGGCTACACGAACGGCACCGCCATCGCTCCCGGATGCTTCGGTGGCCGGGTGAACGGCGTCGCCTCCGTCGGCGAGACCGACAGCAAGGTGGACCCGGCGATCGGTAAATAACAACTGAATATTTTCCGGTACGGGCCGCCCTGCCCGCCAAGCGGGGCGGCCCACACCGTGCGCGTGCCCTACTGGCCGCGGCTCGCGGGATCAACCCGCGCCCAGCGCAGCAGGTCGGTCAGCTTGAAGTCGCCGGGCGTCTGGCTCGGCAGCGAAGGCCGGAAACCCGAGTTGAGGTAGGAAAATTCGTCCATGCGCAGCAGGCCGATGAGCGTCTCGGCGACGATGCGGCCGCCGACCGGGCCGAGCCGCAGCCCGTCGTTGAACACCGACGCCTCGCGCAGCACGTAGTACCACAGCGGGGTGCTCGCATCCAGACCCAGGCCGTAGGGCCGAAGTTCCGGGAACGAGGCCGAGCCGAGCACCGGCGAGCCGGTGGCCGCGGCGATCCGCTGGCCGGATGGCAACGACCAGGTCAGATGGCGCAGCAGGTTGCGCTGGGGCAGGGAGACGGGCGGGTCACCGCTCGCGATGGCCTGCAGGGGAAGACGGAACAGGGGGGTGGAGATGCTGGTGTCGATGCGCTTGTTGGGCCGCACGTGCTGGGTCTGATCCCCGCCGAAGTCGAAGAACGTCTGCCAGCCGATGAACCTGCGGCGCGCACGTCTGCGCCCGCGCAGATCGATCGGGTCGCTCTGCGACTCCCCCGCCGGGTCGAAAATGAACCCGAAAAACGGTGCCGGCGCGCCGTTGGCGTCGCGGTCGCCGAGCAGGTTGGCCCGGTAGGAGGGGCGGACCAGCGAGTGGCCCATGCGGTACACGCCGGTCTGGAACTCGACCGGCATCGTGGGACGGCTGAAGCGGTACCACCTGAGTCCGTTGCGCAGGATGTCGTCGACCAGGGCCCGGCCGCAGATCTGCGGGAGGAACTCGTTCACCACAATCCATTGGTAGTGGTGGATGATGGTGCGCCGCGAATGGAACCACACGTCGCCAGCCAGGTTGTTGGCCCGCCGGAAGTCCACGGTCCGGTTGTGCGCCAACAGGAACGCGGCGTGCAGCCCGGAGATCATCATGTTCTCGTCGTTGCGCGGGTCCGCGATGATCGCGGTCTGGCTGCTCGTGCGCGGCAGGTCCTCGAACAGGCCGCCGCTTTCGATCCGGAACTTGGCCCGGTCGGCGGAGCTGTACAGCTGGGGGCTCGCCGAGGGTCCGCCGCCGTACACGGAGTCCAGGTCGAGCCGGGTGTCCCGGGTGTTGCTCGTGGCCGTCGGCTCGGTGACCACGCCCAGCGGCGACTGCGCGTCGAACGTGACATCGTGGTCGATGAACTGGCCGACGAATGTGGTGCCCGCGGTCATGCCGGTGAGCAGGTTGTCGCGGTTGTTGGGGCTCAGCTCGGGGTTGGTGATGAGCCGGATCGGGCCCTCGTGCAGCGGATCCCTCGCGTCGAGGAGCCCGCCGAGCTTGCCGATGTCGTTCATCGCCGCCCGCACGGCCGAGGACGTGGGGTTGGCGAACGCCGGCAGCTCGAACATCCGGCTGAATCTCGGATCCGGCGCGGCCGTGACCACCGGACCCTCCACTTGCGACGCTCGTGCCTCGACGTCGTTCAGGACGACCGCACCTGCGACGCCCGCCCCGACACCGCCGATGAACCGGCGCCGGCTGAACCTCCCTCGTCGTCCCGTGGGTGGGGGTTGTGCTTGGGCCATGACTGCCTCCAGTGGCAAATGGCAAATCTGCGCGCGATGCACGCGACAGGGTGTGCCCCGGTAGTCTGAAATAGACTGGCGCCACTGGGAAAGACCCCAAGGGTCGACTAGAGCAACCCTTGGGGCCCCCAAATTGTTCGGTCCGACATTCCGGTGAGCTAGGCGGGAAGCGTCCAGCGCTGGTTCATGTCCGCTCGGCAGTCCCAGATCTGCAACGGGATGTCATCGTTCACGCCGTTGTATCTGGCGTCGAGACACCGCCCGGACTGTGGGTTGCGCAATGCCCCGTTGGGTGCGGCCTCCCATCTCTGGGCGCCGCTGCCGTTGCAGTCCCACAGGTGAATCCGAGTGCCGTTGACGGTTCCCGAACTGACGACATCCAGGCACTTGCCAAGGGCGCTCAGCGTGCCGTCGCGCCACGTCCATCGTTGCGCATTGGTACCGTTGCAGCCCCACAGCTGGATCCGCGTGCCGTTGCCGGTGCCGGAGTTGGCAACGTCTATGCACTTGCCGTCCAGCCCGGTGATCGCACCGACCGGGTAGGACGGGCCGCTCCTGATCAGGAACTCGCTGTTGGCGACATTCCAGTGGGTGGCGAGGTAGGTTCCCGCGGCCGGGCTGGTGTGGAAATAGTCGTCACCGTTGCAGTCGAGCTGATATTTCATGCCGGCGCAGATCTGCCGCACGTTCTCCGGATGGGATCCGGTGTCGTCATAGCACATGACGTCGCGCTGATCCCAGCAGTGACCGCCGCCGCCGTTGCCATGCGGCGCGCCGGCCCCGACCGCCCCCAGGACGTGGAGGAGTTCGTGGCCCAGGAAGTCCCATCCCCCCCAGCAGCCCGAGCTCAGCACCGCATAGTGCGGCCCGCTATTGATCGGGTTGTCCGGGCCCGGCCGCTCGTCGTCGGTGCCCGCGGCGGCGCAGCCCGCCTCCGTCGATTCGGCCCACACCACATACTTGCGATCCACCCGGTTGTAGCCGGCGTTTCGCAGCGCGAGAGCGATCGACCCGAACCGGGGCAGGGCGAAGGACGGGACGGGCACCTGGTCAACGGTGGGCCGGCAATCCGGGCCCGTGACATAGCGGACGTGCCGCACGCCGCCGCCCAGGCGCCGGGCCGCCTCCACGAACGCGTCATCGGTGTCGGAGGCATAACTTTGGAACGTGCCGACGATCTGGGTGTATCGGCTGGGTTGGTCGTCGCCGTGGACGTAGAGGAGTTGGACCCGCTTGCCGGTCACGCCGTCTCCATCACAGACCACGGGCCGGGGAGCCGCGTGGGCGTTCATGGTGATCGGTGTCCGCGTGCCGATCGACGGTAGTCTGCTGTCGTCGGCGAACGGCCGGTCGGGCTGGGCTGCCGCTGAGGGCGCGGCGATCAGGCTCAGGAAAAGCAGGGCTGCCATTGATACGGCACGCAACATGTTGGAGTTCCCCCTCATCAGCGGGTGTCCATGAAGTAGTAGACGCCGCCGAAACTGGGGTTTCCGCGCGCCCGAACCTTCTCGACGACGGCTCCCATCGAGATATTGAGCTGATCGACGGTGTGGTAGCTGACGAAGATTCCCTCCCAGTCCCACGGGTCGAGCAGTGCGGTGATGAACATGGAGTGGTCAAGGTGCTGGTCGGTGCCCGGGGCCCCGCTGGCGTTGTCCCAGTCCGCGAAGATGGCGTCTCCTTGCCTGGCCGGCTCGTTGGCGTAAGGCCTCAGGCGCTGCGAGTAGTACCAGCCGAAGGCGGCGAGTTCGTGTGAAATCGGCCAGGTCCGGCTGTCCGTCGGGTAGATGCTCGGATAATTGATCCACCACTTGTCGGGACCATCCGGCTCGTTGATCGAACCGACGTTGGTCCAGCCCCCGTTGCGGAAGATCTGCGACAGGAAGTTGGCACAGTCGTTGCCGTAGACGTTGTATTCGAACAGGTTTCGGTCCTTGGCCCAGCGCTTGGCGTAGTCGACTGCGGCCTGCCGGTTGAACGGCGCGGCGGGCGTCAGCTGATCGGTGGCGGCGCGGGGCTTGCGCGGCCCGTCCGGCGTCGCCGCCACCATGCCGGCCGGAATCCCAGGCCCGGTTGGCTTCTCCTGCCGTGCGGGTGGGTCACTCTTCTGAGCATTGACGTACGGAATGGGGTCCAGGGCATCCTGCGGAAGGCGCAGCACGTCGGCCGATAACAGCCACGCGCCACCCGAGCGGTCGAACCGCAGCGTGTGGCCGAGCCGATAGCTCGTGGCGCTCGGCGCGTCGGCCGAGCGTCCCCTGGCCGCCAGATACAGGTCGGTCGTCTCGGTCAGCCGCAACTCGGCGACGCCTCCGGCGACCGTGGTCTCGGCGTGCTCGATGGTGACCTGGGCGTGGCTGAACTCCGTCAGTGTGGCGGCGAACCTCGCCCGCAGCCGGTCCAACTCGGCGGTCTCGGCGGCGATCCGCTGCGAGAACGCCCGCGCGGCTCCGACTCCGGTGAGCACCGCCCGGTTCGCGGCGTCGAGCGGTACGAAGCCGGCGGTGACACGCGTGGCGCGGTCATGGAGATACCGGTGAGCCAGCGCGGTCAGCACCTCGTGATCAGACTGTGCCGACGCGCCGGCGGATGTCGCCGGCCAAGGCGCCAGCAACGCCACGATGACCGTGGCAAGTCCCCATCGTTGTCTCATTGTCAACCTCACGCCAATCTCCCTCCGTGGTGGCGAGTCGACTCGGTGGCCGCCCTTGACAGCAGCGGCCGAGTTGCCCGACCCACACTTCCACCGGCGCCATGGGCGGCAAACCCTTTGCACCCTGCCTAAAACCCCCGGGATCTGCCGGACAGGTGGACTCTTTGGGTGTCGGACATCCGTCGCTTCGCTACCCGGCCACGCGGGTAGCGGCTGTAATCGACGCGTGACGATCTCGGCGGCAGAAAGTGCTTTCGCGCAACGATTCTCCTCACCCGACGCGCTGGGGCGCACGCTCGCGGCGATCGGGCAGCGGGAGCCGGTGGTGTTCGATGAGCTGATGAACGCGCCGGTGGTGTTGCGGCACAGGGATGTGACCGCCGCGCTGCGCGACACGGCGACGTTCAGCACACGGTTTTACGGCATGGGCCCGATGCACGGGGCGATGGTCTCGCTTGACGGGGCGGATCACCAACGCCTGCGGCGCATACACAACCGCTTCTTCAGCGCCAGCGCGAGCGCGAAATATGCCCAGGCCGTCGCGCCCATCGCCGAACGCACCTTCGGCCGGCTCGCCACGATGGGCGAGGTCGAGCTGATCGAGCAGGCTATCGCCCGGTACCCGATGGAGGTCTTTCTCACTCTCCTTGGTATCCCGAACGAGCTGGGCGATCAGGGTCTGGCGTGGGTGCGCGCGATCGTGACGATGCTGGGCTCGCCGATGGACGAGGCCGCGACCGGCCCCGGGCTCAAGGCATATGCCCAGTTGAGCGAGTACACGTCCGGTCTGGTCGAGCGGGAGCGGCACACCGGCGGCGACAACATGCTGGGCGAGATCATCCGGGCGTTCGAGGCGGAGGACGCCTATTCTGCCGAAGCCGTCACGGCATCGGTGGTGAGCCTGCTGCTGGGCGGGCTGGAGACCACGATCCAGATGATGTCGGCGACGGTCTCCGCGCTGCTGCTGCACCCGGACGCGCTGGCACGGGTGCGGGCGGACAGCCGCCTGACCGAGGCCGCGATCGACGAGGCGTTCCGGTGGGCCAACCCGTCGGCGGGGCTCTACCGCCTGATCATGCGCGACACCGAGATCGCCGGGACCGCCCTTGCCGCCGGCAGCATGGTGTACCTGTGCGTCGCCTCCGCGCACTACGACGAGGACGTCTATGCCGACCCGGGCACGTTCCAGCTGGACCGGCGCGCCGGCGCGCATCTGGGCTTCGGCCTCGGCCCGCATTTCTGCGTCGGCGCCCCGCTGGCCCGCATCGAGGTCGTCGCGGCCCTGACCACGCTGCTTGCCGCCTGCCCCGGCCTGCGCCTGGACCCGAGCGCGCAACTGAGCTTCTACTACGGCGCACGTGGTTTCGTCCAGCACGGCACGGATGCCCTGCCGGTGCTGACGTAACCCGCGCGGGCTTCGCAGTTCCTCCGCGATTCGTTCGCAGATCGTTCGACGCGACCTGCGCACGGCAAGGATGACTTCATCGATGAGCGGGCGTCCCCGCCCGACTGTCCGAAATGGAGTCAGCCGATGTCAACGCGAAGAACAACGCACAGGTTGGTTGGTGCCACGGTACTGGCGGTGTTGCTGTCGGTGGGCGCGCAGGCCGGCACGGCACAGAGCGCGCCTCCGACGGAGGCGAACCTGAAGGCGTGGGAGACGAAACTCGCGCAAGTCTCGCACCCGTCCGCCAACGGATGCTTCACCGCGAACTACCCGCAACTAACGTGGCACGAGACCAAGTGCGTGTCCACGCCGTCGACCCCGATGGCGCCAAAGCGCAGACTGCGGCCGCTGGTCGTGGGCAATGGCAACTCCATCTCGGCGCAGTCGCCGGGCGGGAACATCACCGAGGCGTTCGGCTCGTTCGAGAACATCATGAACGTGACGAGCGAGAGCTCGCCCACCACCGAGTTCGGGGCGCCGGTCGCCAACGCCTATTCGCTCCAGCTCAACACCAACTTCTTCACGAGCGCGGCGTGTGCCGGTTCGCCCAACCCGGGATGCCAGGGCTGGGAGCAGTTCGTGTTTTCCAACGACGGCGCCAGCGGAAGCGTGTTCATCCAGTATTGGCTGCTGCGCTACAACGCCGCTTGCCCGGACGCGACGTGGTTCACGTTCTCCTTCGCGGGCGACCCGGACATCTACTGTTACAAGAACAGTCCGGGGGCCGTGAGGGTACCCAACCAGCCGATCACCAACCTGGGCAATCTCCGGCTGTCCGGCCATGTGACCACGACCAGCGACAGCGTCATACTGCTCGTGGGAGGCACGGCCTACAGCACGCCCGGATCCAACGCCGTCGGCGCCGCCGCGGGTTGGACCAAGGCCGAGTTCAATGTGTTCGGCTTCGCCTACGGCCACGCGGCCACCTTCAACCCCGGCGCGTCGCTCAACGTCCGCACGAGAATCCACTACGGCGGCACGGCAGCGCCGATCTGTGCGGCCGAGGGCTTCACGGGTGAGACCAACAACCTCAACTTCGGCACGCCCAGGCCGGCCTTCACTCCGCCGGGACCGGCCGTCATCTTCCTGGAGAACACGGCCGGTGGTGCGGTGACCAACTGCGCGGCGGCCGCGGTGATCGGTGACACCCATCAACACACGTTCGGCGGTCTGCTGTATGACTTCCAGGCCTCGGGAGACTTTGTCGAGGCACAGGTCGGCAGCTCGTTCGAGGTGCAGACCCGCAAGGTGTCCGGCGCGCCGACCTGGCCGAACACGTCGGTCAACCAGTCGGTGGCCACGCGGATGGGCAGCACCAGGGTGGCGCTGTGCGACGGGCAGCGGCTTGTCGTGGATGGACAGTCCGCCGAACTCCCGTCCGGCAAGTCGCTGTCGCTGCCGTCCGGAGTGGACATCCATCGCGTCGGCAACGTGTATTTCGTCAGCGACCAGACCGGCAACAGCATCCGCGTCACCGTCAACAGTGGCTACATCGATATGTCGGTCGGCCTCGGGACGTGGCCGGTGCGGGTGCGCGGTCTGCTGGGCAACCCCGACAACAAGCCCGACGCGCTCGAAGCCAGAGACGGCACCCGGTTCACCGTACCCATCTCGTTCGAGGACCTGTATCGCAAGTTCGGCGAGAGCTGGCGGGTCTCTCCAATGAGGACACTGCTCGCGCTGTGCGCGCCGGTCGCCTCCGGCAACCCGGCAGAGCCGTTCCTCGCCCGCGACCTCGACCCTGAGCTGCGCCAGCGGGCACAGAACGTCTGCCTGCAGGCCAAGGTCGCGCAGGAGTGGCTCGACACCTGCACCCTGGACGTCGCGGTGCTCGGCGAGAAGGCCGCCGCGACCTATGTCGGCATGGCGCCACCGGTGCTGGACGGCAACCGGTAAACCGACTGAGGATGGCCCGCCAAACGGCCGGCCATCCTCAGCTATGGCAAGTCGTCGGCGTTGGCGAGGGCCGCCGCGGGCTTGGGCGGCTTGACCTCGACGCCGAGCTGCTTGAGCTGCTTTTGCATGAACGAGGCGAGCCGCGAGCGGTAGTCCTGGTCGAACTGCTCAAGCGACTCGATCTGCTCGCGCAGGGCGTCGCGCCGGGTTTCGAGCGTGCCGACGATGTCCTCGTATTGCTGGCGGGCGTCGTGCTCCAGCTCGTCGGCGTTGGCCTGGGCCGCCTTGACGATCTGCTCGGCCTTGGCCCGCGCGTCGGTCAGGGTCTTCTCGGCCTCCCGCCGCACGAGGTCGGCTCCGGCCTTGGCGTCGCGTGTGGTCTCTTCGGCGCCGGCCCTGGCGTCGGCCAGCACCTTTTCGGCCTCGCGCCGCACGCCCTCGGCTATGTCCTGCGCGTCGCCCACGATCTCCTGGGCCTGGGCGCGCGCCTCGGCGCGGATCCGGTCGCCCTCCCGCTGCGCGCTGGCGATGTGTTCGTCGGCCGTGCGCCGGGCGAGCACGAGCACCTGCAGTGCCTGCCGCTCGGCCTCCGGGTCGGCGAGGGTGTGGGTGTGCTCCTCGGCGGGCAGTTCGGCGTCGGCGGCCGTCCCACCGAACAGCCCTTTGACACGGCCTCTTAACCGGCTGTCGGACACCCCAACGACCCCCTAAACGAACCCCTGTCGAACCCTGGCGATGATGTCACTGCGCGCGTCATCATCCCCGACCCCGTACTCGCACCGCAAGGTTGGGCCGGTCGAGATCGGACGGACGCGGGCATTTGGCACGTTGGCGGTTGCCGCCTCATGGTGTGCCGCCGTGCCGCGCGGGAAAAACGCCATCCTGGCAAAAGCCATTGCGCGAGTTTGCCGGCAGATTCAGCGCGGCGTCGCGAGTGCGGCCCGGCGCACGGCTTCCACCGACGCGACCACATCGGCGGCGTCGGTGGACCAGTTGCTCACCGACACCCGCAGCACATCGCGGTCGCGCCATTTAGACCCGGACATCCATGCGGTACCGTCGGCGAGCAGCGCCGCCGTGACGGCCCGCGTGCGGTCGTCGTCCTCGAACGCCACGCAGACCTGGGTGAAGTCCACGTCATTGAGCACCCGCGCGCCCTCGATGGCGGAAATGCCCTCGGCAAGGGCGCGAGCGTGCGCGACCAGACCCTCCACCAATCGCGCGACCCCGTCGCGGCCCAGCGAGCGCAGCGCGGCCCACACCGGCACGCCTCGCGCCCGGCGCGAGAGCTCCGGCACCTTCTCGAACGGGTCGGCCGGACCGGTCGCGTCGGCCGGGTTGATCAGATAGCTCGCGTGCACGCCCATCGCGGCCCGCATCGACTCGCGGCGCGCGACGATCGCGATGCCGCTGTCATAGGGCACGTTCAATGTCTTGTGCGCGTCGGTGGCCCACGAGTCGGCGCCCGCGCAACCGTCCGTCAAATGGCGCAGCTTCGGCGACACGGCCGCCCACAACCCGAACGCGCCGTCGACGTGCACCCACGCGCCGTGCTCGTGCGCCAACGCGACGCACTCGGCGAACGGATCGAACGCTCCAGAGTGGACATTGCCCGCTTGCAGGCACACGATCGTTGGCCCCTCGCCCAACGCGGCCGCCAGCGCGCCCGGCCGGATGCGGCCCTGCTCGTCGACATCCACGTCGATCGGGGCACCCAGGCCCAGGTAGCGCAGCGCCAGATCGAGCGTGTCGTGGCGCTCCCGCCCCACCACGACCCGCACCCGTGGGCCGCCCGCCAACCCGTTCGCCGACACGTCCCAGCCCGCCCGCGCCAGCACATGATGCCGCCCGGCGGCCAGCCCGGTGAAGTTGGCCATCGTCGCACCGGTCACGAACCCGACGTCGCAAGTGGACGGTAGGCCCAGCAGATCCAGCAGCCATGCGCCGGCCGCCTCCTCGACCGCCGCCGTCGCCGGGGTCGGGAAGCGCATCGCCGAGTTCTGATCCCACGCGCTCACCAGCCAGTCGGCGGCCATCGCGGCGGGCAGCGTGCCGCCGATGACCCAGCCGAAGAACCGGCCCGACGGCATGGCCATCAAGCCCGGCTCCACCAGCTCGGCCAGCAGGTCCACCACCTCGGCCGGATCGGTGGGCCCGGCCGGCAGCTCGCCGCCGAGGCCCGGCAAGAGCTCGTCGGCGCTCGCCCGCGGCGGCACCGGCCGATCGGGCAGCGTGCCCAGCCACTGCCGCGCATGCGCTACGGCCCGCCCGAGCGCCTCGTCGTAGGCGTGTTTGTCGAAGCTCACGCCTCCAGCCTACGTTCGAAGATCACCCCGGGCACGGCATCTGCGGCATCGCGGGCCCGCCCGCGTCACCCAATTTTCGAGCCGCTCCCGGCCGCCGAGGTATTGCCGAAGCACCTCCGGCACGTAGATGGAACCGCCGGGCTGAACATGGTTTCCAGCACGGCAAGGGGCCGATGAAAGAATGGAGTTCGGGGTTGGTGAGGCCGGTACAGGCCGTTGCGGTGTCCTGGCCGGAGATGTTGACAGTTTGCTCGCTGTAGGTGAGGCCTGGACTGAAGTCGACGTAGTTCTCACCGACGCACGTCATCACAGTGGTGGAGGCATGGGCTGGATTGGCAGGCATCGTGACCGACAGGCAAACCAAGGCCAGAACCGTCAGTGTTCTCGGGGTGTTCAGCATATTGATGCTCTCCTCAGCGCGGCGCTGGTGGAAAGTCTACTCAAATCAATTGGCAAATGACGATATGACCGGGGTAAGAGGCCGCCCCGTTGGATGGTCGTGGCGTGCGGCAACATGCCTGCTCTGTGGTCGAGGATGTGCAGCACGAGCACGTCGACGGCCGGGGCCCGCTTGGCCGTGTCTTGCCCGTCTCTCAAAACTCGGCGCACTGCCCGCTGGCCGGTCCCACGACCGAGTTGGGGAGGCCGTTGTCCGCTGGGGACGGACTGTTGCCCGTGCACTGCAGCGGGCCGGCAATCATGTTGGACACGACCTCGATCGGCGTGATTCCGGTCGTGTTGCCGGTCAGCCGGACCGGGCCGACCACCAACGCGTCCAAGACCGCCGCACGCCCGGTCGTGCCGTCGATGGTGACCGGGCCGAGCAGGCGCCCGCCCAACAGCTGCACGGTCAGCGCTCCATTCGCCGACACCGGGCCTATGATGTCGGCTCCGGTGGCGATCCGTCCCGCTCCCGGCCGCACCGTGACCGGGCCGAGAATGCGTGCCTCCTCGGCGAGGCAGGTGACGCCGGACTCGATGGTGAGCCGCCCGATCCGGGTGCCGGTGATCGTAGTGTCGCAACCGACGGCGTCGAAGATTTGCACTTCCTTATTCCTGTATCGAACCCGCGCGCGTGAATACGAGAATCCGCACCCGTTGCGCGGTCACGGCCGGGAAGGTCACCGTGTTGAGGCTGGGCTGCGGCAGCTGCGTCGCCAAGTCGACCCAACGGGTGCCGTCATGTGCCTGTACCACATAGGAAGCCGGTGGCCGATAAGTATTGCCCGACCCATTCGATTGGGTGTTGTAGGCTTGTCGCTGAAGAAGAACAGCTTCACCGAGTCGAATGTGGACGGGGCGCCGACGTCGACTTCCGGCCAGTCCTGGGCGTTGGGTGGGCCCTGGGTGCCCCAGATGGTGTTGGCCCCCAGATAGGTGCACTGCTGAGTGGGCAGCCCGCTGACGGTGAATCCGTCCACCGCATTCTCCGGCGGGGTCACGCGCACCGGGGGGCGAGGTCGTCGTGAACGATGCCGTCACGGCCTGCCACGCGCCTGATTCCGAGTCCAGCCCGTCTCGCGGTCCAAGTCGACTCCGGTCTTGGCGAACATGTCCGTTACACGGGCGTCTTCGGCCAGACTGACTTCCGGGGCCTCCTGCTGCACGGCCTTTCGAGCCGGCCCTAGAGTCCCGGCGGGGCGGCCGCACTGTCGCGGATCACGAGCTCGGTGGCGAGTTCGACGCGCGGGCTTTCGATCCGCTCCCCTCGCCCCAGGCGCAGCACGGTGCGCGCGGCCAGCAGACCCATCTCGGCCAGCGGCTGGCGCACCGTCGTGAGTGGAGGCGAACACCAGCGCACCTCGGGCAGGTCGTCGAAGCCGACCACGCTGATGTCGTCGGGCACGCGCAGGCCGCGCTGGCGTACCGCCTCATAGACGCCAAGCGCCATCTGGTCGCTTGAGGCGAAGATGGCCGTCGGCGGCTCGGGCCGGGCCAGCATGGCCGAGCCGCCCGCGAACCCTGCCTCATGGTAGAAGTTGCCCATGTAGATGAGCTTGTCGTGGATGCGCAGCCCGGCCGCGGCCATCGCCGTGCGGTAGCCGTCGAGCCGGGCGCGGCTGCACATCAGCTGCGGCGGGCCGGCAATGAAACCGATGCGCAGGTGCCCGAGCCCGATCAGATATTCGGTGGCCCGCAGCGCGCCCACCCAGTTGGTCGCCCCGATCGTCGGTGCCTCCTGCGGCGGGACACCGGCCGGGTCCACAATCACCACCGGGATGTTGAGCCTGCGCAACTCCTCCTGCAGCGGGGGCTCCAAAGTGGACGTGACGAAGATGACGCCGCCGGTGCCACGCGAGCGCATGTTGTTGAACCACTGCTTGGCCGATGACGAGCGCCGGTGGATCGCCGAGACGACGGTGCCGACGCTGGCCGCGTGGGCCACGTCCTCCACGCCTCGGATGATCTCCACGGCCCACGGGCTGTCCAGGTCATTGAAGACCAGGTCGATCAGTCCCGAGCTGGGCCGCCCGCTGGGCGGGCGCCGGCGGTACCCGTGCTTGGCCAGCAGCCGTTCGACGCGTTCGCGCGTCTGGGCCGACACGTCCGAGCGCCCGTTGACGACCCGCGACACGGTCGGTACCGACACGCCCGCCAGGCGGGCGATCGCGGCGATGGTCACCTTGGGCGTCTGGTCCATGGTCGGTCCCCTATGCCTTTGTCCACTCCACCGGTCAGGCCGCCGACGCGTTCCGAAATTTTTCGGAAGCGTTCCGAAAGTTTTTACTTGATGGCGGGCACGTTACGACGCGTGAATCACTTCGGTCAAGGGCTGCCCTGATCGGTATAGGGTTGTTTCGGAGCGGCGCGGAGGACTACCCTTCCGATTCAGATTCCGGAAGAGTGCCGGAAGAGTCCCGGAACTACCCGGCCGGAGGAGCTCGAGATGTCGACCGATATCGCAGAAGTGGCCATCGCCGCCCGCTCGATCCAAAATCCCGTGCTCAGCGGATTTCATCCAGATCCATCAATTCTGCGCGTGGGCGACGACTACTACCTGGCCACGTCGACCTTCGAGTGGTATCCGGGGGTGCGCGTGCACCACTCGCGCGACCTGGTGCACTGGCGCGCGCTCGGCGGCATCATCAACGAGCGCCGCCTGCTCGACCTGCGGGGCTGCGGCGACTCCAACGGCGTGTGGGCCCCCGATCTGTCCTATGTGGACGGCGAGTTCTACCTCGTCTACAGCGATGTGGCGAGCTTCTCCAGCGGCTACTGGGACCCGCAGAACTATCTGATCACCGCGCCGAGCATCGACGGGCCGTGGTCCGACCCGGTCCCGCTGCACGCGCACGGCTTCGACGCGTCACTGTTCCACGACGCCGACGGCACGAGCTGGCTGCTGGCCCTGAGCGCCGACTGGCGACCCGGCCGCGACCGCTTCGGCGGCATCGAGATCCAGCGCTACGATCGCCAGAAACGCAAGCTCATCGGCGATCCCAAAATCATCTTCAGCGGGACGGAGGCCGGCCTCACCGAGGGCCCCCACCTCTACCGGCACGACGGGTGGTACTACCTGCTCACCGCAGAGGGCGGCACCAGCTGGGAGCACCAGGCGACCGTCGCCCGGTCGCGCAGCCTGTTCGGGCCCTACGAGGTCGACCCGGCCGGGCCCCTGCTCACCTCGCACGGCAAGCCCGACCTGCGCCTGCAGAAGGCCGGCCACGGCAGCCTCGTGCGCACCCAGACCGGCCAGTGGTACCTGGCCCACCTCGTGGCCCGCCCCTACTCCCCGCTGGGCAACTGCGTGCTCGGCCGCGAGACCGCGCTGCAGATCGTCGACTGGCCGGCCGGCGGCTGGCCGCGCATCGCGGGCGGCGTGCCCGCCGACGAGGTGCCGGCGCCCGACCTGCCCG
>NZ_QJUG01000093.1 GCF_003426775.1 Allorhizocola rhizosphaerae
CGCCGACCAGGCCGACCGCGAGGCCGGTGAGCAGCGTGACCGGGATGGTCAGCACATATGCGGCCGCCATCCGCGCGGGCGGCACGCCGATGGAGCTGCCCATGCGCATGTTGGCCAGCAGCGACCAGACCCGGCCGGGCACCAGCTTGGCGAGGATGCCCACGAAGTAGATGCGTGCACCGGCCCACAGTCCAATCCGGACATCGAGCCCCTGCACGAGAGCCCGCCACGCCACCATCGCCACGAACAAACCCAAGCAGTTGACCACGAACGAGGCCGACACGAGCGCCAGATCGGCCGGCCCGGACAGCGCCGCGACGGCCGACCACTGCTGGTCCTTGAGAGCGAAGACCACGGCGACACAGAGCGCCGCGACCGCGACGATGAGGAGTATCCGCCGCATCATCGCAGTGCCCATCGAGTCAGGCCGACGAGAGCGCCCCCGAGGTTGGCCGCGTTGACAAGGAAATGCAGCAGTCCGGTGTAGACGGTGAAGCCGAAGCCCTTGCGCTGCAGCGCGAAGCGCAGCAGCGAGCGGTAGGTCAGAATGAACCCCGCGATGCCGCACAGCGCGAGTAAGGCCATCGGCGGCCAAGCCCAGATCGTGAGTGTCGAGGCGACGGTGAGGGCGCAGCAGATGACACCGATCGGATGCAGGGCTCCAGTCCGGCTGCCGGACGCGGTGCGCGCTCGCTTGACCACATCGGCGTAGCCGACGGCCCGCTTGAACTGTTCGGCGAGCAAGGCCGGCAGGCGATCCACGTCGTCGTGCCGTCCTATCACGACGTTAGACATGCGCACGAGGCATCCGGCCGGAAGCCGTGTGCCGAACTCGACGTCCTCGCCGTTGCGCAGCCGCTCGTCGAACCCGCCCACCGCCTCGAAGACCGACCTGCGGATCGCGGTCAGCGCGAACAGCGTGAAGCCGACGACACCCGCGCGGTCGGTGCGCCACCGGTACTCGGAAAGCACCTTGTATTCCTCAACCGGCCCGTCGTTGACGAGCGGCTCGGCGTCATACGTGCCGTGCACCACCGCGCATCGCTGGTCTGCCCGCAGAATCGCGACAGCGTTGGCGATGGCTGCGGGCTCCAGGGCGATATCGGCGTCCACGAAGAACAGCACCTCACCCCGGCTCGCCGCCGCGCCCGCGTTGCGTGCCGCCGAAACGCCCCGGTTGGCGGGCTGGCGAATGAGCGTGCACCCATGGCGCGAAGCGATGTCTGCGCACGCGTCGGTCGAGGCGTCGTCGACCACGATGATCTCCGACACGGCCAACGTCTGCGCGCGAATCGCGCAGAGGCACGCATCGAGGGTCTTCGCGGCATTGTGGCACGGAACGATGACCGAAACTCTCATACGCCCGACCGTAGGACCCCGTGCTGCAGTCGTGTGTGGACGATGCCTGGACTACGCAGCGTAGTCCAGGCTCAGTCAACCGGCGAGTTCAGACCGCGCGCCTAGCGTCTTGCGGCATGACCGTCTCCGTCTCCGTCGTGATCGCCTGCTACAACGCGCGGCGCACGCTCGACCTGTGCTTGCAGGCGGTGAAGCGCCAGAGTCACCCGCTGCACGAGGTGATAGTGGTCGATGACGCCAGCACCGATGATTCCGTCGCGATCGCTCTCGCCGGCGGTTGCACGGTCGTGCGGCAACCCGTCAACCGGGGCGTTTCGGCGGCACGCAACCGGGGCTGGCGCGAGAGCACCGGCGAGGTCGTGTTTTTCGTCGACTCCGACGTGGCTCTCGCGCCCGACGCGGTCGCCAACGCGGTCGCGATCCTGGACGCCGACCCGCAGGCCGCCGTCGTGCACGGCACGTATGACACCGAGCCGCTCATCGACGACGGGCCGCTCGAACGGTACCGGCTCCTGCACGCCGCGTTCTGGCGCAAGCGTCTCGCCGGTCCGGTGAGGACGGTCGTGTTCGCGCTCGCCGCCGTGCGCCGCACCCTGCTGGACGAGATCGGTGGGCTCGACGAGCGGCTGCGAGACTGCGAGGACGTCGAATTCAGCGGGCGCATCCCGCTGCGGCATCGCATCGTGCTCAGCGACCGTGTCGTGGGCCGGCACGACGACGGGTTCGCGCTCGGCCAGCTCGTGCGCGAGCAGTGGCGTCGCGCCGTCCCGCTCGTCGGCCTTGCCCGGCGCGCTTTGCATCGCATGGAGCGCTCGCAACACCCGGTCGCCGTCGTGAGCAGCGGACTGGGCGTCGCCGCGCTGCCCCTGCTCGCGCTCGGCTGGCCATGGGCGGTCCTGCCGGTCGTCCTGATCGGACTGTTCGTGGCGTGCGAGCCCGCCCTGCCACGCTTCGTGCTCCGCGAACGCGGGCTGCGCTTCGCCTGCTTCTTCATGGCCGTGCATCTGCTCATGAACGCGGTCCTCGTGGCCGGCCTGACCGCCGGTCTGGTACTCGAAGGAAGGAAACGATGATGTTGTTGTTGCCCAAATCCGCGATCATGCCGACCAGCCCGATCGACCACCCGGAGTGGAACTACCATCCGGTCCTGAGCCGCGTACAGCGGTGGCGCTTCCGCATGGTGCAGGACCTGTTGGGGCGCAGGCGCCATAGCCGCCTGCTGGAGGTCGGCTACGGCAGCGGCGTGTTCATGCCCGAGCTGGCCCTGCGCTGCGACGAACTGCACGGGCTCGACACCCATCCGCACGCTTCCTCGGTGTGCGCTCGCCTGGCGGCCAACGGTGTGCACGCCGAGCTGGCCGTGGGCAGCGTGGAGGACATGCCGTACGCCGACAACTCGTTCGACGCGATCGTGGCGATCAGCATGCTGGAGTACGTGCCGGGCATCGACCAGGCCTGCCAGGAGCTCGGCCGCGTGCTCAAGCCCGGCGGTGCCCTGATCGTCGTCACGCCCGGCGCGACCCCGCTGTGGAACCTCGCGTTGAGCCTCGCCACCCGCGAAGGACCTTCGCAGTACGGCAATCGGCGCGCCACGCTGCAGCCCGCCCTGCGCAGGCACTTCGAGTTCGTGCGCCAGACCCGGATCCCACGCTTCGGCCCCGCCGCGATTCGCCTCTACACCGGGCTGCGCCTGACTCCCCGGAAGGGGCGATGATGATGCGCCTGCTGCCCGCGTCTGCCCTGCTGCAGACGAGCGAAATCGACCACCCGGACTGGAACTACCGCCCGGTGCTGCGCGTCGTGCAGCGGCTGCGCTTCCGGATGGTGCTCAAAATGCTGGGTGGCAAGGAGCTCGGCCGCCTGCTGGAGGTCGGCTACGGCAGCGGCATCTTCATGCCGGAGCTCGCCTGGCGCTGCCAGCACCTCGACGGCGTGGACGTGCACCCGCACGCGGTCGAGGTCCGCCAGCGGCTGGCCTTCCACGGCGTCGCGGCTCAGCTGGCGACGGCGGGCGTGGAAAACCTGCCCTACGACGACGGCACGTTCGACTGCGTCGTCGCCGTCAGCACGCTGGAGTGCGTGCAAGACATCGACACCGGGTGCCGTGAGATCGCCCGCGTGCTCAAGCCGGGCGGGTTCCTCGTGGTCGTCACGCCAGGCTCGGGCCGCCTGTGGGACGCGGCGCTGCGCATGAGCACCGGCGAGAACGCAGGTCTCTACGGCGACGGCCGGCAGCGCCTGCAACCCACGCTGCGCCGCCACTTCCGGGTTACGCGGCGCAAGCGGGTCCTTTTTGGACTTTACACCGCGTACCGGCTGGAGCCGCGATGAGAGGGCGGTGGTGCCTCGGCACGCGGCTGGTGGTTTCGGCGTCGCTGGCGTGGGCGGGCTTCGTGCTCGCCCACATGCTGCTGGCCGGGCGGTGGTGGCCGTGGCTGATTGTCGAAGCGCTGCCACCCGTCGCGTTCGTGGTCGTGCCGCTGTTGCTGCTTGCGGTCACACCGCTGGCCCGCCCGGTGCGCCGGCCCATCTCGGTGCTGCTTGCCGCCGCGCTCCTGGCGGGCCTGGCATTGTCGGGATTGGACCGTCGGGTGGTGCAGAGCCCCGCCGAAAGCGCGATCAAAATCTTCTCCTGGAACACCGACGTGTGGACCCTGCACAAGGACCGCGAGCGGTTCTTCGCCTACCTGCGCGAGCAGCAGGCCGACATCTATGTGCTGCAGGAGTATCTGCACTGGGGCGAAGACGGGCCCGTGCGTGTCGATGACGTGGCCGAATTGGGGCGCTCCTTCCCCGGCTATCACATCGTCGTTGAAGGGGAGATGCTCACCATGTCGCGCCTGCCCATCGTCGCACACCATTCGCGCCCCACTTCGGACTGGTATTGGCAGGGCAACAAGGCCGTGCGCGTCGACGTCCAATTCGGAGAGTCGGTGCTGTCCATCTACAACGTGCACCTGTTCGTGCCGTTCCGGCGTGAGCTCAGCCCGCTCGGCGGCGCCTTCTACGACTTCGCCCGCACGCAGTATGAGTTGCGGCGCACCGAAATCGACCGGCTGCACGCCGATCTCGCCGAAAACCCCCATCCCGCAATAGTCCTGGGCGATTTCAACTCACCGTGGTTCGGCTCGCTCATGGACCTCGGGCCGCGCATGCGCCGCCTCGACGCGCCAGCCCTGCTGCCGGCCACCTGGCCGGTGCGCAACTACCCGTTCCCCCGGCTGTGGCGGCTCGACTGGGCCTTCACCACGGCGGACGTGCGGGTTTCCGGCTATGCGTTCCGGCCCAACCCCGGGCTCGGCGACCACCTCGCCCACGAGCTTAAGATCTCCGATTAGGACGGTACGGAAAATGCTGCTACACGAACGATTCGACGTGACGGTGGCGCTGGACTACTACGCGCCCTACGTGAGCGGGCTGACCGAGACCGCCCGGCTCATCGCCGAAGGCCTCGCCGAGCGCGGCTGGCGGATCGCGGTCGCATGCGCCCGCCACGACCGGTCGCTGCCGGCGCGCGAGGAAGTCAACGGCGTGCACGTGTTCCGCGCGCCGGTGCTCGCCTCGGTGCGCAAGGGTGTGCTCAGCCCGGCCTTGCCCCGCTTGGCCACCCGCCTGGCCGCCCGGTCGTCGCTGCTCCACCTGCACGTGCCCATGCCCGAGGCGGCACTGGTCGCCGCGTTCGCCCCGCCCGTGCCGCTGGTGACCACGCACCACATCGACGCGTTCCTGCCACGCGGCCGGATCAACTCGTTCGGCATGCGCCTGGCCGACGCGTCCGCGGGTGTCGCCATTAGGCGGTCCACTTTGGTCGTCGTCAACAGCCACGACCAGGCGCGGGGCTCGCGCCTTTGGCCCGTGTTGGCGCGCAAGGAGGTCGTGCCGATCCCGGCCCCCTGCGCCGACCGCCGTGGCGGAAACCCCAGCCTGCGCGACGGTGCCGGCCCGCATGTCGGCTTCCTGGGCCGGATCGCCGACGAGAAGGGGATCGAGTACCTGATAAAGGCCTTCCGGTCGCTGGCCGACCCCGGCGCGCGGCTGCTGATCGGCGGCGACTACGAAAACGTGGCCGGGGGAAGCAACATCGGGCTGTTGCGTGCCCTCGCCGAGGGCGATGACCGCATCCGCTTCCTCGGCCTGCTGCGCGGCCGGCAGATCCGCGACTTCTACGCCTCGATCGACGTGTTCGCGCTCCCGTCGATCGCGGAGTCGTTCGGCATCGTGCAGGCCGAGGCCATGATGTGCGGCGTGCCCAGCGTGACCACGGACCTGCCGGGCGGGCGCTATCCCGTGCTGGCAACGGGTTTCGGCCGCATCGTGCCGCCGCGCGACCCGGCGGCTCTGGTCGACGCGATCCGCTCGCTGGCCGGACTGTCCGGACAGTCGCGTGTGGACGGTCAGGGCAAAGCACTGGGCCTGTTCGGAGTCGAAGCGTGCGTCGACGCCTACGAACGCGCACTACTCGGGGTGCTCGAAAACCGCGGCCAGGCGGTCCCGCTCGGCGCGCTTCATCGACCGCTGTAGGGCCACCCGATGGGGCACGAGCTTTTCCCTCGGCCCGCTAGGCGTGAAGGTATAGCGGTCCACACCCAAACCGCGCAGCACGGCCCGCTCCACCAACGAGAACTCGCTCGGGTCGGGCCGGTCGAAGCGCATCGGCTCGATCAGGTGCACGGGCGGGTTGGTGATGAAGCGCGGCACACGCAGCACGTTTTGCGCCTTGGCATGCAGGATGAACGGGTGCAGCAGATACACGTCTCCGACCTCGCCGATGGCCTCCATGAAGTCGCTGCACTGCTTGACCAGCTCGTGCCACGGGAAGGACGCCGGCTCCGGGCGCACACCTTCGGGGTGTTCGGCGAGGAACCGGGCGACCGGCCCGACCGAGTCGGCGGCCACGAACGTCGCGCCGCCCTGGTGTCGCACGTCCGACCACAGCACGAGCGTGAGCAGGCCCTGCTCGGGGGAGTCGAGGAAGTGCCGGAAGAAGTCGCCGTCCTTGTGCCAGTCCGGCGACGCGGGCGAGGCGGGCTGCCACGGCCGGTCGGCGCCCTGCCACAGGTTGACGATGAACGCGTCGTTCCACAGGTACGGGTGGATCCGCTGTGCCCCGCCGACCAGATCGCACACCGCACCCCACGCCTTCGGCGCGAACTGGCGGATGTCGATCTCGCGATGGCTGGGCATGTGGACCGACGGCTCGGACCACGTGGCCGGGTCGTCGGGCACGTAACCGAGGCGCGTCCAAATGGTCGAGGTGTATTCCTCGGCCGCCGCCCGCGTGAAGCAACCGCGGATCACGACATAGCCGCGCTCGACGAACTGTTCGGCCTGTTGCGGGGTGAGTACCTGGTAGTCCATGCGCGCCTCCTCCTCACCACAGGAGACCACGGCCGCCGCCGTCGCGCCAAGGAACGGGGTGCCGGCGGCCGGGGCCCGTGAGGCTCCGCCCGCCGGCCCCGGATCAGGGGGCTTCGTAGAAGTTGCGTTCCCAGCGGTGGCGGCGCAGCGCGGTGCGCAACTCGTCGCTGAGCCGCACGCCGTCGCTGACCGCCGCGTTGCGTTCGACGTTGCGCACCGTGCGCATGCCCGGGATGACCGTCGAGACCTCCGGCGCGTCGAGCACATAGCGCAGGGCCACCTCGGGCAGCCGTTCGCGCTCCACGCCGGTGTCGGCGAGCAGGGCGTCGACCCGCTGCTCCACCTGCGACAGGCGATCGCCGCCGAAATAGCCGTTGCGCCAGTCGCCCTCCGGGAAGGTGGTCTGCGCGGTCAGCGTGCCGGTGAGGCCGCCCTCGTCGAGCGGGACCCGCACGATGACCCCGGCGCCGTGTTCGGCGCACGCGGGCAGGAGCTCCTCCTCCGGCGTGAGGTGGAAGGCGTTGTAGATCAGCTGCACGGTGTCGACGTCTCCGCTGCGCACCAGCTTCAGTACACTGTCCGGTTTATAGTCGTGAATGGACACGCCGAAGAAGCGGATCTTGCCTTCTTGTTTGAGCGCGGCGATGGTCTCCAGCCAGTTGCCCTGCCCGATCCACTCGTCCAGCCACACGTGGAACTGCACCACGTCGAAGGCGTCAAGCCCGGACACGGCGAGCGAGGTTTCGAGGCTCTCGCGGATGTGCTTGCCCGGGAACGTCACATCGGCGGGCACGCCCGGGGCGGCGGGCCAGGTCAGGTTGGCGGGCGGCACCTTTGTCGCCACGTAGATCGAGTCGCGCGGATACTCGCGGACGACCTGGCCCACGATCCGTTCGCTCTCGCCGTATCCCCGCGCGGTGTCGATGAAGTTCACCCCCAGCTCGATCGCGCGGTGCAGCGCCTGGACGGACTCGTCCTCCTGCGCGCCGATCCAGTACTGACCTCCGATGCCCCAGGCCCCGTAGCCGATCTCCGAGACAGACAGGCCGGTGCGGCCCAGTGGGCGGTATTGCATGGGCGTTTTCCTTTCTACAGGGGTTCGATCAGCCCGGCCGCCGTGGCCTTGCGGATCGCGTCGACCCGTGAGACGGCATCCAGCTTGGCGTAGACGTTGGTCAGGTGCCGCTTCACGGTGGCCTGGGTGACGTGCAGGCGGGAGGCAATCTGCGCGTTGCTCAGCGCCGAGCCGACGTGCCGCAGGATCTCCCGCTCGCGTGCGGTCAGGACGGTTTGGACGGCCGGAGCCGGGGCGCCGCCGCTGAAGCGCCGCAACGTGTGGCGCGACACCGACAGCAGGACGGTATCGGGATCCCGGCACACCGAGCGCAGCGCGGCCACCAGCCCATCCGACAGTACGGCCTTGGTCAGGAACGCGGACGCCCCCGCCTCGAACAGCTCCCGCATCACCGCCGCGTCGTCGTGCATGGTGAGCACGACGATCGGCAGGTGGGGCGAGCCCTCCCGGACACGGCCGATGACCGCGGCCGCGCCCGGGCCGGGCATCTGCACGTCAAGCACGAGCACATCGGGCGCGCACCCGGCCACCAGCTCCACCGTCTCGCCGCCGCTGGCCGCCTCGCCCACGACCTCGAACCCGTCGTGCGACAGGACCAGCTCGCGCAGCGCGGAGCGAAACAGCGTGTGGTCGTCGGCGATTGCGACCCGGATGGTGGTCATGGCCGGTCACCGCGCAGCGGCACGCAGATCGCGACCCGCGTGCCCTTGCCCACGTCGCTGGTGACTTCGAGCCGCCCGCGCAGCAGCGCGGCTCGCTCGGACATCGAGGGCAGCCCACCCCCGCCTTCGTAGGAGGAGAAGGGGCTGATGGCCGACGGGTCGAACCCGCGGCCGTCATCGGCCACGCTGGCGATGACCTCGCTGCCCGTGATCTCCACGGCCACGGCCACCTCATCGGGAGCGGCGTGGCGCAGCGCGTTGCGGATGGCCTCCCGCAGGATGAGGTAGAGCTCCTCGCTGATGTCGGGGGAGAGTTTGTGCACATCGCCGGCCACCTCCAGCCGCCGCGCGACGCCGGCCGGTACCGCACGGTCCAAATAGGACGACAGGGCCTCATCCAGACCCTGCTCGCCCACTGAGCGGCGCAATTCGGCCGACAGCTGCTGGATCGTGCGCAGCGCCTCCGACAGTGCCGTGACCGCGGCGGAAAGCATGGCCGTGTCGCGCCGCCGCCGGTACAGGTCGATCTGTTGCATGGCCAGGCCGAGCCCGTGCGCCACCTGGTCGTGCAGCTCGCGGGCGAGGCGGCGGCGCTCCTCCCGGCGCGACGTCTGCACGCGCGACAGCACGTGTCCGTCGTAGGTCAGGACCGCGAGCATCATCTGCTCCATGATGGCATCGTGCAGTGCGACGCTCACCCGCTCGACGCTTGCCAGATCGCCTACCTCCGCTTCCTCCGCTTTCTCCGCGATGAGAACGGGCAGTGCCGCTTGAAACATGGCCGTGGCCATGTGCAGCAACCCGATCGGGCTCTGCGAGGTCGCCGTGGTCCATGCGTCGAGCCGGGCGAACACCGAGTTGACGAGCGCGGTGATATGCCCGTGCGTCTCGCGTCGGCCGGTTGAACGCAGGCGCCGGTGAAAGGCCGAAAGGATTTCCTCGGCCAGCGTGTGTCGGTGGTCCGGCACAGGCCCCCTCCCGTGATAGTTGGGCACGCCAACTGTTGCGGGACGGGCTCGTGCGCCGCCAAACCGAGGCTCAAGCCGATCGCTAGTCATATTGACGCGGCCCACCGCCGGGCAGTAAGTTAGCCAACTAACAAAGAGCCTGAGTTAGGTGGCTGACTGGAAATGCCGACGAGGACCATGGACAAGCGCGATCGCCTGATCCACGCTGCGGTGCGGGTGGTGCACGAGCAGGGCTTCGGCCGCACCACACTGGCCGACATCGCCGCGACGGCCGACGTTCCGCTGGGCAACGTCTACTACTACTTCAAGACCAAAGACGCTCTCGGCGCGGCGCTGGTCGCCGAGCACGCGGCGCATCAGGAAGCACTGCAGGCGCGGTGGGACGAAGACCCCGATCCACGGGCGCGGCTCAAGGCGTTCGTGCGGATGACGGACGGCAACCGGGAGTCCTTGGCCAACTTCGGCTGTCCGATCGGGACCCTGTGCGCCGAGCTGGCCAAGGCCGGCGGCCCCGTCGCCGACCAGGCATCCGCCATCTTCACCGGCCTGCTGGCCTGGCTGGAGGTCCAGTTCCAGGCGCTGGGCTGCGGCGCGGACTCGCGCGGACTGGCCATCCACCTGCTGTCGGCGTTGCAGGGCGTTTCCCTGCTGGCGCACAGCCTCAACGACCCGGCCTATGTCACCCGCGAAGCCGAGCGGCTCGTGGCCTGGCTCGAAACCCTTGGCGCAGGAGAGGAAAGCCGTGACCGATAAGACACGTGTGCTGGTCACCGGGGCCACCGGGTTTCTCGGCGGCCACACCCTGACCGCTCTGGCCACCCGCGACGATGTCGAGGTGATCGCCGCGTGCCGGACCCCGATGCGGCTGCCCGCCGACTTCCGTGGCGAGATCAGGGCGGGCGATCTGACCGACGCCGGATACCGCGCGGCGCTCGTCACCGGAGTCGATGTCGTCTGCCACACCGGCACCTGGGGCGCGTTCTGGGGACACCGGCGGCAGGAGCGGGAGCTGTTCTTCGAGCCCAACCGCGACCTCATCGACCGCAGCGTCCACACCGGAGTGAAGCGGTTCATCCAGGCCAGCACCATCGCCATCGCCGGGCGGCGAAGCGGTTCGCCGATCGACGACTTCGCGCCCACCCGGCGCACCGGATTCTGGCCGCACCTCGACTATCTGATCGACCTCGACCAGCACATGCGGGCTTCGGCCGGCTCCGGCACGCAGATGATCACCATGCGGCTGGGCCACTTCGTCGGTGCCGGCGCAAGGCTGGGCATGGTGCCGGCGCTGGTGCCACGGCTTCGCACCCGTCTGGTGCCGTGGCTCGCCGGTGGCCGCGCCCGGCTGCCCCTGGTTTCAGGGCCCGACCTCGGGCAGGCCTTCGCGCTCGCCGCCACCGCGACCGAGCTGGCCGACTACGAATCGTTCAACATCGGCGGGCCGGAGTTGCCGACCGCCCGCGAGGTGATCGCCTTCGTCGCCGACGCCACCGGCACCGCTCGGCCCGCGCTCAGCGTTTCCTATGGCATGGGTTATGCCTTCGGTGCGCTCATGGAACTCTTGCATCCCATGCTCCCGGGCTCATCGCCGTTCCTCACCCGCTCGCTGGTGCATGTGTCCGAGGATTGGGCCTGCTCCAACGACTACGCCGCGAGCAAGCTCGGCTACACCGCCCGCGTCGACTGGCGGACCGCGGTCAGCCAGTCCCTGTCCGAACTCAAGGCCATGGGATATCCCTGGCCCCGCCTCGCCCAACCCGCCTGACCCGCTGGAGACCCCCCGTGGCCAGAATCCACAATGGACAGTCCGTCGAACCCCTGCGACTCGAATCGGTTTCCGGTGCGCCGCTGGCCATCCCGGACCCCGACCGGCTGATACACCTGCAATTCCGGCGCTACGCCGGCTGTCCCATCTGCAACCTGCACATGCGCTCCATCACCCGCCGCATCGACGAGATCAATGCCGCGGGAATCCAGGAAGTAGGCGTCTTCGGCTCCTCCGCCGCCGAACTTCGCCGCCACCAAGGCGACATCCCGTTCCCCGTCGTCGCCGACCCGTCCGGCAAGCTCTACACCCGCTTTGGCGTGGGAAAGTCATGGCGTTCCCTGCTGCATCCCGGCGCTTGGCGGGCGGCGCTGCTCGGCGGCCTGACGGGGAAGGGCGGGTTGCCAAGACGCGGCGAGCGGCTGCTGCTCGGCCTGCCCGCCGACTTCCTCATCGAACCATCCGGGCACGTGGTCGCCCACCACTACGGTGAGCACGCCGACGACCAGTGGAGTGTCGACGAACTGCTGGCCGTGAGCCGATCGCGAGCTATTCGTAGGTGACGATGACCTCGTCGGTCACGGGGAGGGCCTGGCACGCGAGGATGTAGCCCTCGGCGAAGTCCTCCTCCTCCAGCACCTCGTTGTTGACCATTTCCACCTCGCCGGCGGTCTTGCGCACGGCGCACGTGCCGCAGTTGCCCTGGCGGCACGAGGAGGGGGCGATGAACCCGTGGTCGAGCAGCACGTCGAGCAGGCGGGTGTTGGCGGGCCACGGCAGCCGTACCGTCTGGCCGCCGATCGTCACCTGGACCACCGACTCCCGCTCGGAGGCCGTGCGCTCGAACGGGTTGTCGTCCATGGACACGAACCGCTCGGTGTGCACGCCGGTGCCCACGGCCTGCTCGGCCAGATCCATGAACGCCTCCGGCCCGCAGACGAACGTTTCATGGTCCCGGTAGGGCTCGATCAGGTCGCGCAGCCGGTCGACGGAGAGCATCCCGGAGTCGGAGTCCAGCCAGTGCACGACCGTGAGCCGATCGCACGCCAGCGACGCCAGTTCGTCTCCGAAGATGACCGACGACGCGTCCCGGTTGGCGTAGACGAGCGCCACCCGCCCGCTTCCCGCGTGCAGCGCCGACTTCAGGATCGACATGACCGGCGTGATCCCGCTCCCGCCCGCGATCAGCAGCAGGTCGCGGTCCAGCGAGGACGGCACGAACACCCCGCCCGGCGGCAGGCACTCCAAAGTGGACCCCGGCGTGACATGGTCGCAGATCCAGTTCGACCCGCGCCCGGCCCGCTTGACGGTGATGCGCGGTGGCTCGCCGGTCAGCGGGGAGCTGGAGAACGAGTACGACCGCGCGACGTCGCCCGCCCGCACGGTCATGAACTGCCCCGGCTGGTAGGCCCACCCGTCGGGCAGTTCGAGCACGAGTGAGTGGGCGTCCGCCGTCTCACGGACAACCTCCACCACGCGCACGTGTTCAGTCATGCATGACCTCGATGAGCCCGTTGCGCACGGCCTTTTCGATGCTGTCGCGCAGGTTCACACACGTTGGCACCAAAGCACTTTGCCGCCCGTGGAAGAACGGGCACGCCTCGACCGCCGCCGCAGTCCACTGCACGTTGGTGTGGTGCGCGCTGTGCTTGCGCACGAGCACCTGCACCTCGCACTTGCCGCATTCGACCGGCTGCATGGCGCCGTAGAGGTGGTCAACTCGCTCCATCGGCGTTCCTCGCCAGGTTCGCCTCGACCTCGGCCTCCCAGATCTGCAGCGAGCGTGTGGTGTCCACCTCGTACTCGAACCGGGCGGTCATCTCCTCCTTGACGTCCTCGACGTCCACATAGAACTGCTCGTACCACCGGCGCAGCTGGTAGACCGGCCCGTCCTCGGGGGTCAGCAGCGGGTTGTCGATGCGGCTCTTGCTCTCCCACATGGCGACGTCCTGCATGAACCCGACGCCGATGGCCTTGGCGAACTTGTTGGCCGCCTTGTTGGCCTGTTCTATGGTCAGGCCCGGCAGCCGTTTAATGATCATGCCCCACTGCAGCACGAACGAGGTCGCCGTGACCGGGTAGTGGCAGTTGATGAGCACGCTTTCGACCTCGAACCCGCGGAAGTCGTTCCACAGATAATCGATCATGTATGACGGCCCGTAGTAGGCCGCCTCCGAGCGCAGCACCGAGCCGGGGATGTGGTTGGACCCGGTGTTGACGTCCGGCCGGCCGCTGCTCTCCATGTATTGCGCCGCGATATGACCTTCGAAGACATTTTTGAAGTACCGCGGAAGCGCGTGGTGGATGTAGAAGAAGTGCGGCATGTCGACCACGTTGTCGATCACTTCACGGCAGTTGGCACCCTCGATCAGGAGGGAGTCCCAGCTCCAGTCGCTCCACTCGTCCGAGAACGCGCCCTCGATGCGGGGGATCGTCACCTGCTCCGGTGGCGGGTTGCCCTGCGGGTCGTGCCACACGAACAGCATCCTGTTCTGCTCCATGGTGAGCCACGACCGGGTGCGGGCCCGCGGTGGAACACGTTGTGCATACGGCACGCCAACGCATCGACCGTCACCGCCCCAGCGCCAGTCGTGAAACGGGCACGCCACCGCGTCGCCCTTGATGGTGCCCATGCTCAGGTCGCCGCCCATGTGCCGGCAGTAGGCGTCGAGCACGTGCAGCGCGCCGGACGAGTCGGCGAACACGACGAGCTTGCCGCCGAACGCGTTGACGGCGTGCGGCTTGCCGTCCCTGAACCGATCGGCGAGCCCCAGGCAGTGCCAGCCACGTGCGAACCGGGCGGGCGCCGAGCCCGTGTCGATGGTCCGAACCTCGTCCATACAAGTCCTCCACAACGGTCGTGCATGCGCTACACTGACGCGCAGTTACATACTAGAACACGTTCTAGTTTTCTGGGAGTTGCGGATGAATGAAAAAGCCGACCCGGCTGCGGTGGTGGACGCGGTGACCGATTTGCTCCCTGTGTTGCGTGAGCGGGCGCAGGAGACGGAGGACCGGCGCGTCCTGCCGGGCGAAACCATGAAGGCCCTGACGGAGACCGGCTTTTTCCGCCTGCTTCAGCCGAAGTCTTTCGGGGGGTACGAGGCCGACCCGATGACGTTTTTCACCTGCGTGCGGCTGATCGCGAGCGCGTGCGGGTCGACCGGATGGGTGTCGTCGGTGATCGGGGTGCACCCGTGGCAGCTCGCGCTGTTCGCGCCGCAGGCGCAGCAGGATGTGTGGGGCGAGGACGTCAACACGCGCATGTCCTCCTCATACGCGCCGACGGGCAAGGCCGAGCCGGTGGACGGTGGCTTCAAGCTCAGCGGGCGGTGGAGCTTCTCGTCCGGGTGCGACCACGCGACATGGGTGCTGCTCGGGGGGTTCGTGTTCGGGCCGGACGGGAAACCGGCGGACTTCCGGACGTTCCTGTTGCCCGCGCCCGACTACGAGATCGTTGACGTGTGGGACACGGTCGGACTGCGCGGGACGGGCAGCAACGACATCGTGGTCAAGGGCGCGTTCGTGCCTGATTACCGGAGCCTGAGCATCCAGGACACGGCCAAGTGCAGGTGCCCTGGGCACGAGGTGAACACCGCCCCGCTGTACAGGCTGCCGTGGGGGTCGGTGTTCCCCTATGCGATCACCGTGCCGGTGGTCGGCATGGCGACGGGGGCATACGAGGCGCACGTGGCCTACCAGAAGGAGCGCGTGCGGGCCGCGTATGCGGGGCAGAAGGCGTCCGAGGACCCCTTCTCGCAGGTGCGCGTCGCCGAAGCGGCGTGGGATTTGGACGCGGCGTGGTTGCAGCTGGAGCGCAACATGCGCGAGCTGATGGACCACGTGGTGTCCGGGACGCCCATCCCGATGCCGGTGCGGCTGCGTTGCAGGCGCGATCAGGTGAAGGCGACCGGTCGGGCGATCAACGCGGTGGACCGGTTGTTTGAGAACTCGGGCGGGCGTGTGCTCGCCTCCGGTACCCCCATCCAAAGATTTTGGAGGGACGCGCACGCCGGAAGGGTACACGCGATCAACGACCCGGAGCGGGCTTTGTCGATGTATGGCAAGGCGGAGTTCGGCGGCGACATTACGGATGCGTGGGTGTGATGTTGCATTTTTCTGAGGAGGGTACCGGTCAGGCCGTCGTGTTTCTGCACGGCGGCGGCCCAGGGGCGTCGGGCTGGAGCAACTTCGGCGGCAACGTACCGGTGTTCGCTACCACATTCCGGGTGCTGGTGGTGGATCAGCCCGGGTTCGGCAAGTCACCGGTGTCCGAAAGGGACGGTCACTACTTCACGGTCGCCGCTGCGGAGTTGGCGTCGCTTCTGGACGAGCTCGGGATCGAAAAAACACATGTGGTCGGCAACTCGCTGGGCGGCGGGACAGCAGTGCGGTTCGCGCTGGATTTTCCCGCGAGAGTGGACAAGTTGGTGTTGATGGGCCCGGGTGGCCTGTCGCTCAACGTGTTTTCGCCCGACCCCACCGAGGGCGTCAAGCGGCTGTTCGAGTTCGCCGCCCCGCCCGGACCCTCTCCCGACAAGTTAGAGGCGTTTCTGCGGACCCTGGTCTTCGACCAGAGGCTCATCACCACTGAATTGGTGAACGAGCGCTACGAGGCGGCGAGCAGTCCATCAGCACTTGCGGCAATGGCACGCATGGGACGGTCCTTTATGGACCCGTCGGTGGCCGAGCAGGGGTTGCTGTGGCGCGAGGCGCACCGGCTCAAGCACGAGGTGCTGCTCATCTGGGGGCGCGAGGATCGCGTCAACCCCGTCGACGGCGCGCTGCTCGCGATGAAGGTCATCAAGCGGGCGCGGCTGCACGTGTTCGGCGGCTGCGGCCACTGGGCACAGCTGGAAAAGCGCGACGAATTCAACCGGTTGGCAATGGACTTTCTTCTGGGTGGTGCACAGTGATTCGATCCCTTGGCTATCTGCGCATCGAGGCCACGTCGCTCGACGCTTGGCGGGCGTTCGGCGTCGACGTGCTCGGCATGACGCTGGGCAGGGCGCCCTCCGACGATGTCGTGTACCTGCGCATGGACGACTTCCCGGCGCGGCTCATCATCACGCAGGGCACACAGGACCGGCTGCTCGCCTCGGGGTGGGAGGTGGCCTCCTCAGAGGAGCTGGACGCCGTTGCCCAGGTTGTCGACGCCAAACCGCTCGACCTGCCGGGGGTTCAAGGCGCCATCGGGTTCGACGACCCGTGCGGCAACAAGCTTGAGGTGTTCTGGGGCGCGGCCCTGGACCACCGCCCGGCCGCCAGCCGGTTCGGCACCACGTTCGTCACCGGCGACATGGGGATGGGACATGTGGTGCTGCCCGCACTGGACACCCAGGCGGCGCTCGACTTCTACACCCAGGTGCTCGGGTTCAGGCTGCGCGACTCGATGCGGATGGACCCGCGCATGTTCGGCGGCCCCGCCGACGCGCCCCCGGTGTGGATGCGTTTCCTCGGATGCAACCCGCGGCACCACTCGCTCGCGCTCGCGCCCATGCCGACCCCGTCCGGGATCGTCCACCTGATGATTGAGGTGTCGAGTTTGGACGATGTCGGGCGCGCCATGGACCGGTGCGTGAAGAAGGGATTCAAACCCAGTTCCACGCTCGGGCGGCACGCCAACGATCACATGGTTTCGTTCTATGTGGGGACCCCGGGCGGATTCGACATCGAGTACGGTACGGATGGCATGCTCGTCGATGATTCGACCTGGATCAGCCGCGAGACCACCGCGATCAGCCTTTGGGGGCACACCTTTGGGCGTCCAGGCGCACACTGATTCCGTGCTGTTCCGGCAGGTGCTCGGCCACTTCTGCACGGGAGTGACCGTGATAACCACGGTCGGGCCGGCAGGCTTTGCCTGCCAAGCTTTTTCGGCCCTGTCGCTCGACCCGCCCCTGGTCACCTTCTGCCCGGGGCGGGCCTCGCGCAGCTGGCGGGCCATCGAGCGGGAGGGTCATTTCGCCGTCAACGTGCTGGCAGAGTCGCAGCAAGACGTGTCGCGCACGTTCGGCACCGCCGGCGTCGACAAGTTCGCCGGCATCGGCTGGTCCCCGGCCGCCTCCGGAGCGCCCGTCCTCGACGGTGTGCTCACCTGGCTCACCGCCGACGTCGTCGCCGCCCACGACGGCGGCGACCACCTCATCGTCGTCGGCCGGGTCACCGAGCTCGGCCCCTATCGCGACGGTCGCCCGCTACTGTTCCACCGCGGCCGCTACACGAGCACGGCTTTTGTGGAAGGCCCGCCCGAGGCCGTCGACACCCTGCTCGCCTGGCCCCGCCACGACGACTGGATCTGACCGGATCACCGGCTGTTTTCAGCGGTCGTAGGTCAGCAGGTCGCCGGGCTGGCAGCGCAACACCTGGCACAGCTTGGTGAGCGTGGCGAAGCGGATGGCGCGGGCGTGACCGTTCTTGAGGATGGACAGGTTGGCCTGGGTCACGCCGACCCTTTCGGAAAGCTCGGTGAGCGTCATGTTGCGGGCCGCCAGGATGCGGTCCAGGTGCACGGTGATGCCGTGCGAGGGCTCGGCGCGTCGGGCCATCACACGGTTCCGTCGAGGTCCGCGCGCATTTCGGCGCCCACGAGCACGAAGCGGGAGAACGTCAGCAACCCGACGCCGACGAGCACCAGCGGCAGCAGGCCGGTCCAGCCTCCGCCGCCATCTGGCAGGAAGGAGCCGCCGATGGGGTCGCTGACCATCGTCGCGAGCAGGCGCACGGCGGCAGCGTCCTCCGCGATCGGGGCCAGTATGCTGCCGACGATCAGGACCCAGCCGAGCGCACGCAGCCGCCGGGCGGTGCCGTTGGTGTGTATGCCTTCGCGAGCCGCGCCTCGCACCAGTCTGAAGAGGACCAGCAGGACGGTGGCGAACAGAGCGAAGGTGGGAAGCATCGTCAGCGTGTACCAGATGCGCTGCGCCACGTCGGGAGTCTTCGTGCAGTAGGAGTAGGCGGTCGTGCGCATTTCCACCCCGGCCCGTGCATCGTGCGGCAGCAGGGGATCCTGAGGGTCGACGGTGCCACCGCTCGGCTCGTCGACGCAGATGCGCCCGACATTGCCGAACCCCATGACGCCGGTGGTGCCGGTGAACGCCCCATACACCCCGCAGACCACTATCAGGACCACGAATGCGAGCAGCATGTGAGTCCAGCCGGAAAGCGGGCTCAGTGGATCCGTGTCCCTGCGCATATCGTAAAACGATAGTATCGAAATTCGATATAGTCCAGGCTAGTTCTGGTCCAGGTACAGGCGGACCTCGCCCGCCCGAGGATCGTCGCGGCATTCGAAGATGTTCAATGCTCTGCGCCACGCGTGCTGGGCCTCGGCGGTCTTGCCGAGCCGCGACAGGGCGTGGCCCAGCTCGGTGAGCAGGATCGCCGACTGCCACTCGTCGCCGAGCTGCGCCGCGCCTTCCAGCCCCAGCCTGAAGCTCTCCACCGCCTGCTCATAGTCGCCCATCGCGTGATAGGCCTCGCCGAGGCTGCAGTAGGCGATGCATCTGGATGTCTGCATGGCCTGACCGAGCTCGATGTCCAGCGCCGCCCGCAGATGCCCGAGCGCGACGTCGAACCGGCCCTGATAGCGGGCGAGGTTGCCGAGGTTGTTGAGCACGATGGCCTCGTTGGCCCGGTCGCCGATGCCGCGCTGGATCTCCAGCGCCTCCGACAGGCACTCGACCGCCTGTTGCAGCTGTCCCTGCCGCCGGTGCGCGATGGCAAGACCGTTGAGGGTGACCGCGAGTCCGCGGCGATCGCCCGCCGATTCGCGCATGGGCAGCGCCTTGGTCAGGTAGCCGACCGCCTCGCCGGGCAGGTTCAGGTCGAGGTGGGCGTGCCCGAGTGCGGTGAGGATGCGCGCCGCCGTGGCGGAATTGTGGCACGAGAGCGCCGCACGCAACCCGTGCCGGCTCACGGTGATCCAGTCGTGGGTGAACTTCACCGAGCTGTAGAAGCCGTTCAGGGCGACGGACATTTCGGCGGCGAGTGCCGGCTGGACGTCAGCGGCCGTCTCGACGATGTGGCGAATGCTGGCCCGCTCGGCCTCGCCCCACTCCAGTGCCTGCCTGGCCGAACCGAAGACATCCGACGGCCACGACGGCTCGTGGTAACCGACCGGGCTGATGGCCCGGGCCATCCCGGTTATCATTTTCCGGTACCACGCCAGCAGCCTGCCGATCGCGTC
The DNA here is from genome assembly GCF_003426775.1 of Allorhizocola rhizosphaerae. Lineage (GTDB taxonomy): Bacteria > Actinomycetota > Actinomycetes > Mycobacteriales > Micromonosporaceae > Allorhizocola > Allorhizocola rhizosphaerae. The sequence continues at coordinate 19,376 of NZ_QJUG01000093.1, forward strand.
GCGCCTGGCCTGCGGGTCGGTGTCGGACTCGGCGCGCTCGGCGGCGAACGCGTTGAGCAGATCGTGCAGCCGATAACGTTGGCTCTTTTCCGCCTGTACCAGATGCCCGCTCACCAGAATGTCCAATTCGGACTCCGCGGGGGCCGGCGGCAGATCGGCCAGTGCGGCCGCGGCGTCGACCGTCCAGGTGTCGCCCGGGTACAACGAAAGGAAGCAGAACAGCCGCTGCACCTGAGGATCCAGCGCCTCATAGGACCACTCGAACACCGGGCGGATCGCCGAGAGCGGATCACCCGGCGGGGAAAGCACATCCAGCCGGCGCGTCCGGTCCTTCAACAGGGCCACCAGCTCCGAGAGCTCCAGCCGCTTGCCCACGGCCCGCTCGACGGCGATGCGCAGCGCCAGCGGCAGGCCGCCGCACAACCGCACGAGATCGGGACCCGCCGGATCGGACTCACGGGCCGCGCCGGGGCCCGCCGGAGCGCGATTGGACACCAGGATCCGGTCCACCAGCGCGAGCGCGTCGTCGTCGGGCAGCCCGGCCAGCGGGATCCGATGCGCGCCGTCCCGCGCGACCAGGCCGGCGAGCTGGTCGCGGCTGGTGACGATCACCAGGCAGGTGGCCGAGCCGGGCAGCAGCGGCCGGACATGCTCGCTGTCGCGGGCATTGTCCAAAACGATCAGCAGTTTGCGCCCGGCGCACACCGTCCGGAGCAGGCCCGCCTTGGCCTCCGGCCCATGGGGCAGGGCCGCCTGCCGCACGCCGAGCGCGGACAGGAACCCGGCCAGCACCGTGTCGGCGGGCAGCGGCCGGTCGGGGTGAAACCCGCGCAGGTCAACGTATAGCTGCCCGTCGGGGAACAGCTCCGCGTGCCGATGCGCCCAGCACACGGCGAGCGCGGTCTTGCCGATGCCGCCCGGCCCCACGATCGCGGCGATGAGCGCGTCGCCACCGTGCACGATGTCGATCACGGCGAGCTCAGCCTCGCGCCCGGTGAAGTCGCGCGGCATGGCCGGCAGCTGCCCCGGGACGGGCGCCGTCACCTCCCGCACGGCGCCGTGGGCCAGCTCCCGCCAGACGCGCCGCCACAGCTCGACCTCGGACCGGATGCCTTCCTCGGGATAGCCGTAGGCGTGCAGGCACGCGCTGACGAACGAGTAGACCAGGTCCCAGCGCGGCAGGCGGGGCAGGCCCCGGCCGTTGAGCATCCAGGACACGGTGGTGGGCGCCAGCGGGTGTGCCCGCTCGGCCAGGCGTTGCAGCCTGCGCAGCGAGGGATTGCCGCACCACGCCCGCAGCTTGGCCAGGGCGATGATGAAGGTCTCGGCCGAGTCGGCCGTCTGGGATGGATCCGGCGGGTGTTCAGCTGCGCCCATGCAGAAGGTCTCTCCGGCGGTTGTGTGCAAGCCTGTTCAACCATACCCGCACACGAGCCGGTGACCGATCACGGCCACGGGCCGGGGCTACAGATCACGGTGGCGGTGGTGCCGCTGGTGCTACCCGCCCCACACGTCGTCGGCGGTCTCCACGATCAGGGCCAGCTTGGCGGCCTGCTCGTCGCGGGTCAGGGCGTTACCCTCCACTGTGGACGAAAAGCCGCACTGCGGCGAGAGGCACAGCTGGTCGAGCGGGATGTGCTTGGCGGCCTCGTCGATCCGGCGCTTGAGGTCGTCTTTGGACTCCAGCTCGCCGCGCTTGGTCGTGACCAGCCCGAGCACCACCCGCTTGCCGGGCGGCACGAAGCGCAGCGGCGCGAACGATCCGGACCGCGGGTCGTCGAACTCCAGGAAGAACCCGTCGACCGCGAGCTCGCCGAACACCGCCTCGGCCACGAAGTCGTATCCGCCGGAGGCGGCCCACGATGAGCGGAAGTTGCCCCGACACATGTGCGTGGTCACGGTCATGCCCGCGGGCTTTTCGGTCAGCGCCGCGTTGATCTGCTTGACGTAGCGCAGGTGCTGGTGTTCGGCATCGTCGCCGCGCTCCTTCAAGATAGCCCGCTGTCGCGGGTCGTTGAGGTACGCCAGGCTGGTGTCGTCGAGCTGGAGATACGTGCACCCGCGCTCGGCCATCGCCTTGATCTGCGCGGCATAGGCGGTGCTCAGGTCGGACCAGAACTCCTCCTCGTCCGGGTACACGGACGGGTCGATGGCCGCGCGTCCACCCCGATAGTGGACCATGCTGGGCGACGGGATGGTCAGCTTGGGCGTGATGCCCGGGTCCACAATGGACCGCAGGAACTCGAAGTGGTCGGCGAAGACGGGCTCCACCAGCTTGACCCGATCGTGCACGACCAGAGCCGGCGCGGTGAACTCGATTTTCCCCTCATCGTTGACGAACTCCACCTTTATCCTGTCGTCCGACTGGCCGATGCCGCCCAGCCGGTAGATGAAGTCCATGTGCCACGAGGTCCGGCGGAACTCCCCGTCGGTGGCCGATTGCAGGCCCACATCGCGTTGCATCCGGACGACTTCGCGGATCGCGTCGTCCTCCACGGCGCGCAGTTCGTCGGGCGGCAGACCGGCAGCGCGAGCCTCCAATAGCGACGCTGGGCGCAGCAGACTGCCGACGTGATCGGCGCGAAACGGTGGCATGGTGGTAACCCCTAACGGTTCAGCGGCAGGCCGACGTAGTTTTCGGCGAACGACGTGGCGGCCGCGGTTGAGCTTGTCAGATAGCGAAGTTGCGACAGTTGCAGGTGCGCGGCGAAGGGATCGGGCACGCGGTGCAGCATCGAGGTCATCCACCACGAGAAGTGCTGCACCCGCCACACCCGGCGCAGGCAGATGTCCGAATAGGACGCGAGCCTGCCGGAAGCATGGCACGCGTCGAGGGCGACCACATCCGCGATGGCGAGGTTGAGGCCCTTGGCACCGGTCGCGGGGACGATGTGTGCCGCGTCCCCGGCCAGGAACAGCCGGTCGTGTTGCATCGGGTCTACCACGAAACTGCGCAGACCCGTGATGCTCTGCTCGATGATGGGCCCGTCGGCAAGGCGCCAGTCAGTGTCCACACGCGACAGCCGCAGCCGCAGCTGCTCCCAAATCCTTGCGGCGGGCCAGCTCTCCAGTGAGTCGTCCGGGTCGACCTGAAGGTAGAGCCGGGTCAGCTGCGGCGAGCGCATGCTGTGCAGGGCGAAGCCTGCTGCGTGATGCGCGTAGATGAGCTCTTCCGACGACGGTGGGGCCTCCGCGAGGACGCCGAGCCACGCATACGGGTAGACGTGTTCGAAGACAACGGGTTTAGGGATGACGCTGCGGCTCACGCCGTGGAAGCCGTCGCACCCGGCGATGAGGTCGCATTCGAGCTCGACCGGCTTGCCGTCGTGCACAAACCGAATCGTCCCGGCCGGATCCACCGTCACGTCCGAAACCCCGAACAGCAGCGGGCGGCCTGTGGCCAGGCGCGCCGCCACGAGGTCCTTCACCAGCTCATGTTGGCCATAAATCGTTACCTGGTATCCCGTGAGCTCCTTGAGCGGCACGCGGTGCCCCACGCCGTCGAACAGCAGCTCCAGTCCACTGTGGACCATCCGCTCGCCCATCAGCCGTTCGCCCAGCCCGATGTCGCACAGCAGCTCGACCGTGCCCTGCTCCAGCACGCCCGCCCGGATGCGCGACTCGATGTGCGCACGCGTGTGCCGCTCCAGCACCACGGAGTCGACGCCGCGCAGGTGCAGCAGGTGCGCCAGCACGAGCCCGGCCGGCCCGGCGCCGATGATGCCAACCTGAGTGCGCATCAGAACGGATACGGTGGGATGTCGCCGCGCACGGTGATCCAGCGCTGCTCGGTGAACGCGTCCAGGTTGGCCCCGCCGCCGAAGCGCACCCCGGTGCCCGAGTCCCTGACCCCACCGAACGGCGCGACCGCCTCGTCGTTGACGGTCTGGTCGTTGATGTGCACGATGCCGGTCGGGATCCGCTCGGCGAGCTCCAGCCCTTTGGCCACGTCACGGGTCAGGATGCCCAGCGACAGGCCGTATCCGCTGTCGGCCGCGAGCGCCGCCGCCTCATCCAGCGTGCTGAACCGCACGACCGGCGCGACCGGGCCGAACACCTCCTGCGCGTAGGCGGGCATCTCGGTGGTGACGTCGTCGAGCACGGTCGGCTTGTAGAACAGCCGGTCATATGTGCCGCCCGCGGCCAGCCGAGCCCCGGCCTCCACGGTGGACGTCACGAGCCCGTGCACCTTCTCGCGCTGCTTCTCGTCGATGAGCGGGCCGACCGCGACCTCCGCCGTGGCCGGATCGCCCACCGGCAAACCGGAAGCGTGGGCGCTCAATGCCGACACATAGGAGTCGGCGATGCTCTCGTGCACGATGTGCCGCCCGGCAGTCATGCAGATCTGGCCCTGGTGCAGGAACGAAGCCCACGCACCGGCCGACACCGCCGCGTCCAGCGGGGCGTCGTCGAGCACGACGAGCGCCGAGTTTCCACCCAGCTCCAGGTGCACGCGCTTGAGGTGCCGCCCGGCCATCTCGGCGACGAGGCGACCCGTGGCGGTGGAGCCGGTGAACGAGATGACCCGGATGAGCGGGTCGGTGACGAGCGCCTCGCCTGCGGGCGGCCCGCCCGGCAGCACGTGCAGCAGGCCCTCGGGCAGTCCGGCGTCGGCGAAGATCTGCGCGAGCAGGAACCCTCCGCTGACCGCGGTCCGCTGATCGGGCTTGAGCAGGACCGCGTTGCCGAGCGCGAGCGCCGGGGCCACGGACCGGCTGGACAGGATCAGTGGCGCGTTGAACGGCGAGATGACCCCGACCACGCCGACCGGCACGCGCTTGAGCAGGCTGAGCCGCGGCTGCGCGGTGGGCAGGATCTCGCCAACCGGGCGGGAGGCCAGGGCCGCGGCCTCGTAACACTCCTGGCTGGCCACATAGGTGCCGAACCCGGCCATCCCGCCGACCGAGCCGGTCTCGCGGACCATCCAGGCCTGCAGTTCGGCTGCGTGCTGTTCGATCAGCGCACCGGCACGGCGCAGCACGGCCGCGCGTTCCTCAAAACTTGCCGCCGCCCAGTCGCGCTGGGCGACGGCGGCCGCCTTCGCTGCGGCTGCCACGTCTTGCGCGTCGGCGACACCGACGCGGCCGATGACGTTGCCGGTGGCGGGCTCGACGATGTTGGTCCAGCCGCCGCGTAGGGTCTGTCCCTCCCAGACCTTGCTATCGATGTAGGTCATGGTGTGCTCCGTTTGGCCTTTTGGATTTGGGCGTAAACCTGCGTGCGCAGCTCCGCGAAGCGGGCGTCGCTGCGGGTGGTGAGCTGGTCGCGTTCCGCGGGCAGGTCTACCGTGACGATTTCGGCCACACGCGTGGGTGAGGCGGACAGCACGATGACGCGCTGCCCCAGATACACGGACTCGTCGATGTCGTGCGTGATGAACAGCAGCGTGACCCCGAGGCGCTGCCACACGGATCGGATGAGGTCTTCCAGTTCGGCGCGGGTCTGCGCGTCGACCGCCGCGAACGGCTCGTCCATGAGCAAAACCCTTGGGCCATAGGCGATCGCGCGGGCGATGGCGACGCGCTGCTGCATCCCACCCGACAACTGCCACGGGTAGGCATTGTGCACATCGGACAGTCCAACCGACTCCAGCGCCTCTGCCACCAGCTCTCGTCGCCGCTGTGCCTTCATATGGGAAGCGCGCAACGGGAGCTCCACGTTGTCGCGCACCCGCATCCACGGGAACAGGCTGCGCCCGTACTCCTGGAACACCACGGCCACGGGCTCACCGGACACGGTGATGCGCCCGCTTGTCGGCGCGAGCAGGCCCGCGATGCACCGCAGCAGTGTGGTCTTGCCGCAGCCGGACGGGCCGACGACGCACGCGAACTCAAATTCCGCGACGCTGAACGTGATGTCGGCGATCGCCTCGGTCCGGCGACCGTGCCCGTCGTACACTTTGGACAATCCCTCGACGTGCAGCATTTACCACTCTCGCATTTCCGCGCGCTGTCCGTGGTACCAGATGAGGATCCGCCTTTCAAAGACCTGGAACAGGGCGGAAAGCCCCACCCCGAGCAGGCCCAACAGCAGCACGCCGCTCCACATTTCGGGAATCTGGAAGCCGCGCTGGAACTGCACGATGGTGAAGCCGAGGCCCTGGCTGGCGGCGATCATCTCGCTGATCACCATGAGGATGATGCCGATCGACAGCGCCTGCCGCGCCCCGGTCACGATCTGCGGGCTCGCCGCGCGCAAAACGAAGTGGCGCAAACGCATCGCGCCGGTGATGCGATAGCTGCGGCACGTGTCGGCGAGCACCTCGTCGACACCGCGCACGCCCTCGACCGTGTTGAGCAGGATCGGCCAGACACAGCCGGAGACGATGACGATGACCTTCATGAGGTCTCCGAAACCGGCGATCAGGATGATGATGGGTACCAATACCGGCGGCGGGATCGCGCGGAGAAACTCCAGCGCGGGTTCGAGCAGCGCCCGCAGCCACGGGATGGCCCCGATGGCGGTGCCGAGCGCGACCCCGAGCACGAGCGCCAGCGCATACCCGGCGAACAGTCGCCCGACGCTCGGCAGCGCGTCGTCGAAAAGCCGTGGCCCAAACCAGGTTTCGCGGAACGCGAGCAGGATCCGCGACAGCGCCGGGCGGTAGAAGTCCGTGCTGCCAGCGCTCGCGAACCACCACACCGCCACGAGCACCACCGGCAGCCCGAGCGCGATAGCGATCCTTCTCACGCCGCGGCCACCTCCCGCCGGATCGCCGGATGCCACGCGAGGATCCGGCGCTCGCCCATGCGGGCAAAAGCGTTGGCGCACAATCCGATCAGGCCGGTGACCACGACGTAGGCGTACATCGTCGGCACGGCGCTGACCCCGCTGCCCTGCGCGACCGCGATTTCCCGGCCGAGTCCGGGCGACCCGATGACGAGCTCACCGGTGATGGCCAGAATCAGCGCGACCGAGGCGGCAAGGCGCAAACCCGTTAACGCGTAAGGCAAAGCGGTCGGCCAGATCAGGTAGCGCACGCGAGCCCACCGGCCGAGCCGATAGACGCGGGCGGTCTCGTGCGCGACCGGGTCCACATCGGCCACGCCGTGCAGGACCTGCACCAGCACCTGCCAGAACGCGGCGTACACGACCAGCACCCGGGTGGACGTGATGGTCGCGCCGTAGAGCAGCGCGGCGAGCGGGATCAGCGCCACCGACGGGATGGGCCGGAGGAACTCGATGGTCGACGCGGTCGCGGCGCGCAGCAGCGGTACCGAGCCGATGACGACACCCAGCACCACGCCGGCGACCAACGCGATCGCCAGACCCTCGGCCCAGGTGCGCAGGGTGTCGCCGACGGCCGTCCAGAAGCGCGGCTGCTGGGCCTCGCTCGCGAGCGCCGCCGCGATCCTGCTCGGGGGTGGGGCGTACTGGATCGGCACGAGACCGAGCCGCGGCACGGCCTCGCCGATCGCGATCAGCCCCAGCAGCCCGGTCGCCCCGAGCAGCGCACGACTCACGGCAGCAGGGCGTTGACGTCGGCGGCCTTGGTCAGCAGCCCGTCGGCCAGCGCGAGGTCGGCGAGGGTCTGCACCGACTGGCGGTTGACCTCCGCGGGCCACTTGGGCAGCGTCATCTTCGCGATGACCTCCGGCGCGATCTGCGTGTAGGTGCCGATGACCGCCCGCGCCTCGTCGGGATGTGCGTCGGCGTAGGCCAGGGACTCCTTCATCGCCTCGGTGAACCGCCGCACCAGGTCGGGGTTGGCCGCGATCGTCTGCTGCGACGTGAAGTACAAAGCGACGGCCAGGTTGGGCGCCGTGTCCACATAGCTCGACGCGATCTTGCGCCCGCCGTCGGCGAGCACGGCCTGCTGGAACGGCTCGACCACGAACACCGCGTCGACCTGCCCCGCCTTGAGCGCGGCCGGTTGCTGCGGGAACGGCAGCTCGACGAAGCGCACCCCCTTGGGGTCGCCGCCCGCCTTGCGCACCGAGGCGCGCACGCTGGTGTCGACGATGTTCTTCAGGGTGTTGGCCGCGACGGTCTTGCCCGCCAGGTCGGCGGGGGTCTTGATCGGGCTGTCGCCCTTGACCATCAGCGCGGCGAAGTCGGAGCCGTCGACCCCGGTGGAGTTGTTGCCGTTGCACACCACCTTGAGCGGCAGGCCGTTGGAACCGGCCAGCAGCAGTGAGATCACGTTGCTGAAGCCGAACTGATATTGCCCGCTCACGACCGCCGGGACGATGGCCGCGCCGCCGGAGGCGAGGGTGAGCTCCAGCTCGATGTTGCGCTTCTTGAAGAACTCCTTCTGCCGGCCCAGGTAGATGGGCGCGACATCGAGGATCGGGATGACCCCGACGGTGACCCGGTCGGGCTGGCCGGGCTGCGTGACCGGGGGAGCGGCCCCGCCGCCACAGGCGCTCTGTCCAAACAGGACGAGCAAAGTGGCGAGTGCTGCGAGACGTCTTCTCATCGCGGTGGCTCCATCCGCTTAGTCGAAGCTTGTTCGGAGGTCGCACGCTCGTTCTCAAAGTGAACGTACGAATCCATTGACGAATTGTCAATTTTTTGCCTACCGTCAGTCCGTATGGAGCTCGTCGGGCTGGCCGAGGGCATCGCCGCGCTCGTGCGGGACGGCGATACCGTTGCGTTGGAAGGGTTTACCCACCTGATCCCGGTCGCGGCGGCGCATGAGATCATCCGGCAGGGGCGGCGCGACCTGACCCTGGTGCGCATGACGCCCGACATCGTCTACGACCAGATGATCGGCGCCGGGTGCGCCCGCAAGCTGGTGTTCGCGTGGGGCGGCAACCCGGGCGTCGGCTCGCTGCACCGGCTGCGCGACGCGGTCGAGCACGGCTGGCCCCACCCGCTGGAGATCGAGGAGCACAGCCACGCCGGCATGGCCAACCGATACGTCGCGGGAGCCTCCGGGCTGCCGTTCGGTGTGCTGCGCGGCTATCGCGGGACCGATCTGGTCAAGCACACCGCGACGCTGGCGGCCGTCCGGTGCCCGTTCACGGGGGAGGAGCTGACGGCGGTGGCCGCGCTCAACCCGGATGTGGCCGTGATCCACGCGCAGCGGGCCGACCGGCGCGGCAACGTGCAGCTGTGGGGGATCACGGGGGTGCAGAAGGAGGCCGTGCTTTCCGCGCGCCGCTCTCTCATCACGGTGGAGGAAGTGGTCGAATCGCTTGCGCCGCAACCGGGTGCTGTCGTGCTCCCGTCGTGGGTCGTGTCGATGGTGGCGGTGTGTCCGCGTGGGGCTTGGCCTTCGTACGCACAGGGGTACTACGACCGGGACAACGCGTTTTATCGCGAGTGGGACGCGATCAGCCGTTCGCGGTCGCGCTTCACCGAGTGGCTGGGCACGTTGTGAACGACGATCTGATGGTGGTCGCGGCGGCGCGTGCCTTGACGGGACGCACGTCGTGCTTTGTGGGGATCGGGCTGCCGAGCACGGCGGCCAACCTGGCCCGCCGGTTGCACGCGCCCGAGCTGGTGCTCGTGTATGAGTCCGGTGCCATCGGTGCGAAGCCGTCCCGGCTCCCCTTGTCCATTGGCGACGGTGAGCTGGCCGAGACCGCCGACGCCGTGGTCAGCGTGCCCGAGGTGTTCAACTACTGGCTGCAGCCGGGGCGCATCGAGGTGGGCTTCCTGAGCGCGGCGCAGCTGGACCGGTACGGCAATCTCAACACGACCGTGATCGGCGGCGACTACCGGCGGCCTGAGGTGCGGTTGCCGGGCGCGGGTGGGGCTCCCGAGATCGCCGCGGCGTGCCGCGAGGTGATCCTGATCGTGCGGCAGAATCCGCGCACTTTCGTGCAGACCATCGACTTTGTCACCTCTGTTGGGTATGGTTCCGGGCCGGGCGAGCGGCAGCGGTTGGGGTTGCGCGGGCGCGGGCCGGTGCGCGTGATCACCGATCTCGGCGTGCTCGAACCCGACCCCGTGACCTGCGAGTTGGCGCTCACGCAGGTTCATCCCGGAGTGGAGGTCGACGACGTGAAGAAGGCCACGGGCTGGCCCCTTTCGGTGGGCGAGCTCACCGAGACCGCCCCGCCGACGCCGGCGGAACTGGCCGTGTTGCGCGAGCTTGAAGGAGGCACGCGATGAGCCTGAGGTGGCCGCCGTACAAATCGACCCTGTTGCGGGCGCCGCTGCGTGAGCCCGTTCCGTTGCCGCACAATGATCTCCACTGGGCGGTGTTCGGCGACCGGCCGGTGGGAGAGCTGGAGCACGACCTGACGCGCGGGCATGACGGCGAACCTTTGGGGGAGCGCATCATCGTGCACGGGACGGTGACCGACGCGACCGGAAAACCGTTGCCGCACACGCTTGTCGAGGTGTGGCAGGCCAACTCGGCCGGGCGCTACGCCCATGCGGCCGACCGGCATCCGGCCCCGCTCGACCCCAACTTCAGCGGTGTCGGGCGGTGCATGACCAACGCCGACGGGGAATATCGGTTTGTGACGATCCGGCCGGGCGCCTATCCGTGGCGCAACCACGAAAACGCGTGGCGGCCGGCGCACATCCACTTCTCGCTGTTCGGACGGGCGTTCAGCCAGCGGCTGATCACGCAGATGTATTTCCCCGGCGATCCGTTGTTTGAAAAGGACCCGATTTTGATGTGGGTACCCGATGAGGCCGCGCGGTCTCGCCTGGTCGCACAATTCGACCTGTCGGCGACCGAGCCGGAATGGGCCCTGGCCTACCGGTTCGACATCGTGCTGGGGGCCACGCCGATGGAGCAGCCGTCATGACGACACCCTCGCAGACGGTCGGCCCCTTCTTTCCGCAGGCGCTGGTGGGCAAGGACGGTCCGCTGGTGGTGCCGCTGGGCACGCCGGGTGCGGTGTGGATCCGTGGGCGGGTGTTCGACGGGGCCGATCAGCCGGTACCCGGTGTGCTGATCGAAAGCTGGCAGACCGAGGGATTCGGGCGCACACTGACCGACGCCCAAGGCGCCTGGGCGCTGCACACCGTGAAGGCACCATATGTCGTGCTGTCCATCGCGGCGAGCGGCTTGCTCGACCGGCTCGTCGCGCGCGTCCACTTCGAGGAACCACAGCTGGCAGGCGTCGATCCGGATCGCCTTCACACGCTCGTCGCGCGGGCGACCGACGACGGCTACGCGTTCGACATCCACCTACAGGGTCCACATGAGACAGTCTTCTTCGCCGTCTGAGGCGGGCCTCTTCGACGCAATCGGGGCGCATGGCGCGGTGCGCGACGAGGTTTCGGACAGCGCATGGCTTGCAGCCCTGCTCGAAGTCGAGACGGCGCTCGCATACGCCCATGCCGCAGCCGGCACGATCCCGTCCGAGCACGCCGAAGCGATCGAGGCGGCCTGCGACCCGGCCCGCCTCGACGTGGCGGAGATCGGCCGGGCCGCGGCAAGCGCGGGCAACCCGGTGCTCCCGTTGCTGGAGGCGTTGCGTGCGGCACTTCCGGGTGACATGGCGGTGTCCGTCCACTTCGGAGCGACAACCCAGGATGTGCTGGACACCGCTGGCATGCTGGTCGCGCACCGCGCGCTAGCCGTTGTGCTGGGCGACCTGGCCGAGGCTCGGGAGGCGGCCGCTCGCCTGGCACGCGAGCACGCAGACACCCCGATGGCCGGGCGCACTCTGCTGCAGCGGGCCGAGCCGGTGACGTTCGGGTTCGTGGCCGACGTGTGGCGGGAGTGCCTGCGCGAGGCCGCCGACCGGCTCGCACACGTGCGCGACGAACGGCTGGCGCTCCAGTTCGGCGGCGCGGTCGGCACGCAACCCGCCGTGCCCGGCCTGGCCGCGCGGCTCGGCCTGGCCGAACCGGCGATG
>NZ_QJUG01000094.1 GCF_003426775.1 Allorhizocola rhizosphaerae
CGGTCCAAATAGTCCTCGCCGAGCCGGACCAGACCCGGTGCGCCCGTGTCCCAGTACGGTATGCCGTCGACCGGCGTGTTTTCCAGGTAGAAGTCGCACGTCGCGGCGGCCGCGCGGAGCAGCGTCGCGGTGATCTCCTCCCGCCCGCCGTAGGGTGCCAAGGCGTCGTCGGGCAACGTGGCGAAGAATTCAAGCTGTTCCGGGTACCCGAGCATCGCCCACGCCAGACCGCGCGTCCACGTGCTGAACGGCGAATAGCCCTGCTGCGTGCTCGGGCAACGGTACGACCCGTCGTTGACGTTGAAGACCGACTCGTGCGCGGTGCGGCCGCGCACGTCATACGCGTCGCGTCCCTCGCCGTAGAAGATGTTCCAGCGCGCGGTGTTGCCCGCGTGCTCGACCAGCCGGCGCAGCAGGCTGATCCGCTCATCGCGCTCGCCCATCAGGACGTGCCCGAGCAGGTGCGCGACGGCCAGCACGCGGCAGGACCGGATCGTGTCGACGAACAGCGACTGCGGCCCGTTGAACGAGTAGATGTAGCCCGTGCCGTCGGCCGTCGCGCGCCACCGGGCCGCCTGCACCGCGCCGGAGATCTTCAGCGCCAGCTCATAGAACGGCAGCTGCCCGTCATCCACGCGCCCCTCGCCGGTGAGCCGCCACAGGTTTCCATACGTCGACACGTTATTGAACCCGTGATCGTGTACCCCGATGTGGCTCACGTGGCTGGCCATGACCGCCATGGTCGCCTGCCGTCCAATGTCGAGGAAACGCTGCTCCCCAGTGGCGTCGAACTGCAACAGGGCGGATCCGTACTGGAAGCCCTGCGTCCATTCGGTCCAGCCGCGTGCCGTGTACAGCCCGCCGACCGTGAACACCGGCGACGCCGTCCCCGGCGGGCACGTCTTCTCGATCGCGTCAATCTTCTGCGCGGATAGTTCCCAGAGCCGGTCGATCGCTGGCAGCAGCGCGGCGGGGGTGAGCGCCTGGTTGATCTCCATCACCGGCACAGCATAGCTTTTGTGCGGCACGCCGGTCTCGCCGCGTGATCAATCGAAGGAGCGGCAAGGCCGCCGATCATGGTGACATGCTGCCGTGCCCGGACGCGCGACACCCGCACAAGCCGGACCTCGACGCGCTTTACCTCTGCTTTACCGCCGGTGGCGACGCTTTGCCGGTGATTCCTCGCAGCCTGTCGGTCCGCGCGCTGGCCGCGGCCACCGTGTTAGCCACCCTGCTCGCCACGGCGTGGAGCGCTGTCCCGGCGCCCGCGGTCACCCCGGACGCCGGTGAGATCACCGAGGCACCCGATGAGAGCACCGCCCTGGCGGCGGCGAAGCGGACCGGCAAGCAGGTCGAGATAGCGGGGCAGCGCACGCAGACGTCGCGCCTGTTTGCCAACCCTTCCGGGTCGCTGACGCTGGAAGAGCACGCCGTGCCCGTTCGGGTGAAGAAAACCGATCATTGGGTACCCGTTGACACCACGCTGATCCGGACGGCCTCCGGAACGGTCGCACCCGTCGCAGCCTCCGTCGACCTGATCCTGTCGGGTGGCGGCAACGGTCCGCTGGTCCGTATCGCCCGTGACGGGCGCGAGCTGGCGATGTCGTGGCCGGGCTCGCTCCCGCGACCGGCGCTCGAAGGCGACACGGCCGTCTACGGCGATGTGCTCCCGGGCGTGGACCTACGTGTTCGGGCGACCGTGGACGGCTTCACGCAGCTGCTCGTACTCAAGGACCGGCGCGCCGCCGCGACGCTGCACCGGATCACCTATGGCATGGCCACCAAGGGACTGACGATTCGCGAGGGCGCCGACGGCACCACGACCGCCGTGGACGAGCGCGGCGCGGTGCACTTCTCCTCCGGTACCCCCTTGATGTGGGACACACCGCAGCAGGCGCAAGCGGCCGGCGTCAGCGCAACCAGCGGTCCGGCCGGGCCGAATCAGAAGGCGATGGGGCTGGAGGTCGCCGCCGGGAGCCTGACCGTGATCCCGGACCGGGCCCTGCTGGAGACCGGCAACTACCCGCTCTATCTCGATCCGTCCTATTCGGCCGGTGCCGCCGCGTGGACGTATGTGAACAGCGCATCCGGCGGCGACGACTCCTACTGGTCCACAAAGGACAGCGCACGGGCCAAGGTGGGCAAGGTCTGGGGCGTGGCCGATGGACCGTACCGCTCGTTCTTCCAGATGAACCTGTCCCGGATCGCCAACTCGACGGTCAAGCGCGCCTGGTTCTACATCGTCATGGACCACACCGCCAACTGTGCCAACACCCCCGTGGAGCTGTGGCACACGGGAGTCATCAACCCGTCGTCGCCACTCACGTGGGACAACAGCGGATCGCTCTGGCTGCGGAATCTGCAGACCAAGGAGGGCAAGGCAAACGAGGGCACGGCCTGCCCATCACCGGACTTCCCGATGGAGTTCGAGAACGCCGCGTTCAAAACCATCATCCAGGACATCGCGACCCGCAGGCTGCCCACGGTCACGGTCGGGCTGCGCGTGCCGCTGAGCGTGGAGACGAACCAATACCACTGGAAGTATTTCCACCCCAGCAGCGCGAAGGTCAACGTCGAGTTCAACACGCCGCCGGACGCCCCGGCCGGGCTGACGACGGTGCCCGCGACCGGATGCGGCACGGCGACAACGCCGACGGCGATCAACACGTCCACACCGACGTTTTCGGCGGTACCGTCCGATCGCGACAATCACAACCTCATCACCGATCTGGAAATCCTTCAGGGCGAGACGGTCGTGGCCTCCATCCGGTCGGGCATCTCGGGCTCCGGCGCGGCGATCAGCTGGCCCCAGCTGAGCTACGGCATCCTTCCCGAAGACCAGCCCGGCACCGTCTTCAGCTATCGGGCGCGAAGTCAGGACGTGCCGGCCGATCCGGTGGACACCTTGACCGGTCCCTACACGCCACGGTGCTACTTCACCGTGGACCGCCTCGCGCCCTCGCTCGGCACGATCGGTTCCACCGACTTCCCTGACGGCGTGGCGGTCAAGCCGGTCGGCGAGGCCGGAACGGTGACCTTCACCAAGGCCGCGGGCGACACCGATGTGGCCGGATTCCGTTACGGCTTCAGCCGGGAGAGCATCACGCTGTTCGCCCCGGCGGCAGCGGACGGCACGGCGACGGTGCCGATCACGTTGTGGCGCCGCGACCCCGCCGACCCGTCCAGCATCCCGCGCACGCTCTACATGCGCGTCGTGGACCGGGCCGGAAACCACAGCGCCACCAAGGGACCGTGGACCCTGGCCGCCACCGACCGCACGGTCACGGCTCCGGCCGTGCGCGCCGACACCAACGGCGACCGGCGCGCCGACGTCACCGCGCTCGTCGATCAGGGCAACGGCGGGACGGTGGCGTGGAACTTCGTGAGCACCGGCACGGCCGCGCGGGGCTACGTCGGCTGGGACGCGGGCGGCGCGGGCGGGTTCCCGTCCTATCGCGTGGTCAGCACCGTGGCCGAGGTGCACGGCGACGGGCGCAGCGACGTGGTCGCGTTCCGGGAGGACCCGGACCGCACGATCAGCCTGTTCGTCCTGCGCTCGGACGGCACCCGGTTCGACGCGGGGACCGCGGCCTGGACGGGCACGACGTTCCGCCTGAGCCACATGAAGATTGTGGCGGGCGACTACGACGGCGACGGGGACGACGACATCGCGGTCTTCCAGGGATACGCGGGCCTGCAGACCAAGCTGTTCGTGCTGTGGTCCAATGCGGGAGCGTTCGGCGCACCCGTGCAGATGTGGGACGGCGGCACCAACAACTGGGACGTGAGCCGATCCCGGGTGACCGCGGGCGATTTCGACGGCGACGGCGATGACGACATCGCGGGCTTCTACGGGTATGTGGGCAACCAGACCAAGCTGTGGACATGGATGTCCAACCGCACCGGCTTCGCGGCACCGGTGATGCAATGGGACAGCGGCGCGGGCGCCTTCGACATCGACCAGGCCACGTTCACCGGCGCCAACCTCGACGGCGACGCGGCGGGCCGCGATGAGATCGTCGCCAAGTACAACGCGGGCAACGCCACCACCCGGCTCATCGGCTTCTTCCCGGGCAGCCCGTGGACGCAGCGCCTCTGGTGGGACTCCGGCGCGGGCGGGCTCGACGCGGCGAAGTCCACCCTCGCGGCGGGCGACTACAACGGCGACGGCAGGGCGGACGCGGCGCTCCTTTACGACATCGGTGGCGGTGCCCGGCGCCTGTACACCTACCTGTCGAGCGGCACGGCGTTCGGCGCCGCGCGCACCGATTGGGAGGGCAACGTGGGAGCGGCTGCGCCGACGCTGTTCGTGGAGCCGGGGCGCAAGTACAAGCTGCACCCCACGCACAGCGACAAGTGCGCCGAGATCGCGGGCAACAGCCTGGACAACGGCGCGGCGCTGCAGCAACTGGGCTGCACCACGGGTACCAATCAGCAATATTTCGTCGAGCGCATCGGCGCGAGCCCGTACTTCCATCTGAAGGTCGTCCGGTCGAGCAAGTGCCTCGACGTGTTGAGCTGGAACACCGCCGACAACGTGAAGGTCCAGCAGTGGACGTGCGCGAATGTCGGTGCCTCACAGCCCAATCAGCAGTTCCGGTTGGACTACGTCGAGGGCGCGGGCCTGGACGTGGTGGTGCAGCCGGTCATCGTCCACAGTGGAAAGTGCCTGAACGTCACGGGCGCCAGCACGGCCGACGCCGCGACGATCGTGCAGGCGACCTGTTCCGCAGCGGCGCACCAGCGCTTCTTCCTCCGCCTGGAGCCGTGACGAAAGCGCCCCAGCCACGGCTTGCGCGCGTGGCTGGGGCGAAGCGTTACTCGTCCCCGAACAACCGGCTGCGTTGGGCGATGAGATGTTGCCTTGACTCCCTCAGGGTGCCGGCCAGCTCGGAAATCTGGTGACGCATCGCCTGCGGACCCGACCCTGCGGTGGCCGCCCGAAGCGCGGCCAGTCGAGCCTGGTCCGGATAACCGGTCTGGGTCAACGCGTCGTGGAACTGCACCCGCATCCGCTTGCCTTCGTGCATGTAGTAACCCGGTGGGCGGCCGCCCTCGACCGTGCGAGCGATGAGCAGAAAGGCGCACAGCTCCTGCCAGTCCAGCTCCACCTCGAAGGTCAGCGGTCCAACGATGTAGGCGAGGACCGTCCGGTCCGGGTCCCCGCCATCCACCTCCACGCGGCATCCGCCCTGTGCTTCCAGCGCTTCCAGGAAGCGGAACTCGTCGTGCACGACAGCGACGAGTTCCGCCTTGCGGACAGCCGCGGATTCAGAAGTCGAACCCACGAACTCCACCCTCCATCTTGCCGAACCTCTCGAACACCTTCGTGTATCCCGAGTATCCCTTCGTCACCCGTCGTTCCATGTTATAGAAGGGGCTTGGCGCACGACCGCCCCTGCGGCGCGCGAAGTCCGGACCGATGTCGACGATGTCCCGTCCCGCGCGCATGGCATCCTTGATCATTCTCTCGTTGCGCCGCATACCGAGACCGAAATCGAACGGGTCGTTCCGCCACGGCCGGTACGCATGCCCACCGGTGAGCTTCGCGTACTCCTTCACGCGACCCATGTTCTCGCCGATGATGAGCGGCTTGCTCGATGTCGCGAGGCCCGCACGCGCCCCTCTCATGGCACCGCCGGCCAGACGGCCCCCGGGCACGATGGCCATCATCTCCACGGCCGCGCCGAATCCGTCCCCGTTGGCGCCCGCGATCATCGCATCGACGACGCTCATCACCGCCGAGGCGGCCAGGCACACGCCGCAGCCGAGCATCCCGGCGACACCGAGGCCGATCTTGACCACGTTCCAGATCTTGCCGCCGGGTTTGGCGTTGCGGGCGACCCACTTGGCGCCCTCCCACGCCTTCTTGCCGACCTTCTTCGCCACCTTCTTGGTGGCGTTCCACGCCTTCTTGGCCGTGTTCTTGACGTGTTTGACGGCTTTCTTGACCGCCTTCACGACCTTCTTGACGACCTTGACGACCTTCTTGACGACCTTCTTGACCTTCTTGACGATCTTCTTGGTGACCTCCTTGGCCACCTGCTTGGCCCGCTCGATGCCCTTGTCGATCCAGGTGACCGTGTGGTGCACGACGGTCCTGACCGTGGAGACCACGGGCTGGATGACGGTTCTCGCGACGGTCTTGAAGGCGTTGACGACGCTGCCGAAGAACTTGCCATCGGGATCGGCAAAGGTCGCCGGGTTGTTGTTGGCGTAGGCGTAACCGTTGGCCTGTTGCGGGTCTTCGAAGTCCACCAACGGGTCGACCGACAGGAACCGCCCGGTGGCGGGATCGTATTGGCGAGCGCCAAGGTGGATCAGGCCGGTGGAGCCGTCGACCGTGCCGCCAACGAAGCCCTTCTCACCGGGCCACCCTCCGGGCTTGGCACCCCGGTCCTCGCCGAACGGCGTGTACCGGCGGCGCTGCACGGTCTGGGTGTCCGCGTCGACCGCCAGCTCCGGTGTGCCGTGGTGATCGACACCAAGCCAGGTGAGCTTGTTGGTGCTGGAGGTGGCCGTTCGGACGGCGACCACTTTCCCGGCGTGGCTGTAATAGCGGGTCCCGGTCAGGGCACCCGTGCTGTCCACCCGGATCTCGGTGTCGCCCAGATAGAGGGTTGTTCCGGTCGGGTCGCTGCGCAGCAGCCGGTCCCCGTCGCCGTCGTAGACGAAACCGGTGCTCTTGGCGCCTTCGACGACCTTGGTCAGCAGGCCCTCGGCGTCCCACTCCAGTGTCTGGGTGATGGCGCCGAGCTTGCGCATCGTCGTGTTGCCGGTGGCGTCGTAGCCGTACTCGTTGGTGGTCGTGCCGGCCGAACCGGTCATGGTGACCGAGCGCAGGGTGTGTGGTTGTGCGCTGCGCGCCGCGGGATAGGTGTAGGCGCTTGCGGTCCTGCTCCCATCGGCGGCGGTGCGGGTCTCACTCGTGCGGTTGCCCGTGAGGTCGAAACCCCACGCATGCCAATAGGGCATGGGCCCGCCGAGCCCGGCGGAACTGGGTGCCATTGCACAGTTGCCCGAGGACGGAGTCCAGGCGTCGGTGGTTCGCTGCAGATAGTCGTGCTTGAAACATTGGGTCTCTGCGGCGATTCCCGTCGCCGGATCCGGCGCGTCGGCAATCTTGATGACGTTGCCGGCCTTGTCGTAGCCGTAGCTGACATTGGCGACGAGCTGTGCCGTGGTCTCCCGTTTGATCTGCACGCTGGCCAGGCGCCGGGTGCCGTACTCGTAGTCGTACTTGTGCTTGAGCCACCTGCCACCGGCGGACAGGGTCAACTCGTCCATCTCGCCGTACTTGGTGTAGGTCGTGCCGGTGACGTAGGGCGTGGTGCCCGACAGTGTCGTGGGCTGGCCGAGGCCGTCCTGTCCAAACGCGAGGGTCTCGGCAGCCAGCCCGCCCGCGGCCGGGATGCTCGATGTGGCCAGCGATCCGTCCTGGTGGTACGTCGAGCTGAACTGATACGTGCCGGAGAGTCTCGCGGCCGGCCCGTCCAAGGCGGGGACCGTGATGGTCATGCCGGTCACCCGGCCGGCGTCGTCGTACCCGGTGACGGTTTCGGTGTAGGCCTTTCCGCCACTCCACCGGGTCGAGCTGACCGGCAACCCCTTGGCCTTCGCGTTCGGGTCGCCGGGAATGGTGTCGTATGTCCACTCCAGACGCTTGGGACCGGTCAACGATCCCTCGTGCACGGCCGTCTTGCGGCCGAGGTCGTCATAGGCATAGGCCAGTACGACACCGCGGGCGTCCCTGGTCGTGAGCATCTCATCGGCGTCGTCATAGGTGTATTCGGTGACACCGCGGTCGGGATCCTCGCTGCGGAGCAGGCGACCACGCACATCGTGCACGAACCGCCAGGTGTTGCCCGCCGCGTCGGTGACGCTTTCCATGTTGCCGCGCCGGTCATAGGTGTAGACGGTCCGGTCGTATGCCCCGGTCGGGGTGCCGCCCTTGTACTGGCGCAACTCGACGAGACGGCCTTCGGCGTCGAGGATCCGGCTGGTGGCGGTCTCGCCGGCCGGCGGTGTGGTGTCCACCCGGGTCACACCCGGTGGTTCCACGCCTGTCCCGTTGGTGTGGTGGCTGAACGTGGAGCGCCACTGCTCCACCCCTTCGACCTTGAATATTTCGGCGATCGGTTGGTCGTCTCCGTCGTACTCGGTGACGGTCTGCGCCGGCAGCAACGTCTCGTCGGGGATGAACAGATCCGGGCCGACCGGGCCGTCGTTGTAGTACGGGCCGTTCACCTTGATGGGCAGGCCGCGGGAGTTGTAGACGGTGTCGACGATCGTGCGGCCACCGCCGGGCGCCGGGTCCTGGCTCTGCCGCAGCCGCATCAACCCGTCGTACAGGTCGTATTCAGTCTGGTACGTCCCGTCGTGCTGCAAAGTCTTGGTGGAGATGACGTTTGCGCCGTCGGGCCGGACCAGGTAGCCGTATTCGGCACTGGGCGGCAGATTGTCGGCGCGCCCGGGATGCCACACCTTCACGAGGCGTCCGAGCGGATCGTAGACGCCCCTGGTGCGCCGGCCGTTGGCGTCGGAGACCACCAGTTCCTCGCCGATCGCCGGCTCCAGGTCGGTGCTCGTGGTATGCCCGAGCGGGCCCGTGACACTCATCCTGGTGACCGGACCGGTGGCGGGCGTGTAGCTCGTGGTGGTCCTCTTGCCCCGCACGTCGAACGCCTCGATCTGGCGACCGTAGGCGTCATACGCCGCGCGTGTGACCGTGACGTAGGTGGGCGCGCCGTTGGCCCAGCCCGAGATCTCCTCCTTGCGCGTGATGTCGCCCCTGGTGGGCGCGGCGCCGAAGGTGTCGTTGCCGTCGTAGAACAGGCGCTCCTCGGCGATGATGTCATCGGCGCTCGCCGGCTGCCGGCTGCAGTCCAGCGCGGAAATCTGCTTGCGGGCCAACAATCCCACGATGCTCGCGCCGTCGGCCGTGTAGGTGTAGCGGGTGCAGGTGTCGTCGCCGGCGTTGTTGACGTCGTTGAGGTCCTGCGCCTGGGTGAGCAGGCCACGCGCGTCATAGACGTGGTCGGTGCCGGTCTCGCGCCAGCCGCCGCCGGTGGCCACCTCGCCTTGGCGTACCTTGGCCTCCTCGACCATCACCGCGTTCGTGGTGCCCCAGGACCGGACCCGGGTCGCAGTGGGTGGGCTCTGCCACGGATCGGTGATGGAGCGCTGCAGCATCGTCCCGCCCGCGGCGGTGTAGGTGATCTGCTCGCGCTGCATGCCGGACAGGTGGTTCTCGTCGTTGAGCGCCCGGCCGGTGGAGTCCACGATCTGGACGTTCTTCGGCGTGCCGGAAGTGGTCTTGTCGCCGTGCATGCCGCGGAAATAGCGGGTCTCGGTCTGCGACTGCACCGAGCCGGCGCGCCCCTCCTTGGTGATCACCTTGCTGTAGCCGCGCCACTGGCCCCAGGTCTTCTGCGCGACCGGGATCATCCCGTCTTCCTCGTCGAAGCGCCACGCCGGGGGGTCGGGGTATTCGACGGTGGTCTCCTCGGTCTCCACCCGCGTGGTGACGTCGCCCTCGGTGACCTTCGTGATGACGTACTTGTTGAACCAGTCCTGGCGCTCCCTGGCCAGCGGGTCGTTGAGGAAGTCGGGTGTCCACTTGCGAGGGTGGCAGCGCTTGCGGTTGTTGTCCGGCGGGTCGAGGTTGCCGGGGCCGGCCGCGCTCGGGGCCACGCACTCCTTGGTGGCGTAGTTGACGGTGAGCACGCCGCCGCTCTCCAGCCGGACGCGGTTGATGCGCCACCAGTTCAACGGCGGGATGTCGTCGATGCCGTCGACCCGGTTGGGCATCTGCGCGCCGTCGAAGTTGATTTCCGGCATGCTCTGCGTGCCGCCAAGGTGACCGGTGTGCTGCAGCTTGGACAGCCACATGCCGGGGCGGGTGCCGTCGCCGGGGTCGGGGAAGGAGTGCGTGAGCGTCCACGAGTTGACGTCCTCGTACCGCCCGATGCCGACCCGGTAGATCTGTGTCGTGACCTTCGCCAGGCGCTTGGACATCCAGAACGTCGGCGTGAAGTGCTTGTTGCTGCACGAGGTGGTCGAGCTGCACGACTGGTCCCACGGGGTGTCCGGATAGGACGACGGGGTGGACGGGGTGCACGCCGAGCCGGGTATGCAGCGCTCACCGGGGGTGAAAATCACCTTCGCCACGGCCGGGGTCGTGTAGACCTGTCCGTGGCGCTGGCCGTACTCGATCCGGGCCAGGTGCGCGGCGCGCTGGTAGGTCGAGACCTTCGTCGTGGTCATGTTGCGTGCGTAGTTGTTGTTTTCCGGCGTGTAGAACAGGCTCATGGTGTTGCCGTGCGGGTCCACGACGTAGTCGAGATACCACCGCCAGGCCTGGGTGCACCACGCGGTGTCGAAGCTGGTCGTGTAGCACGGCTCGCCCGGGTGGTTGCCGAAGACCGGGACGGTCAGCGTCGAGCGGGTCTGCGGGTTGGGGTCGACCCAGCCCTGCAGTCTGTTGCGGCCGAAGAAGTACTGCGTGCCGTCCCGTGAGGTCATCTTCCAGTACTCGCCGTTGCGTGCGCCGTTTCCGGTGGTGGTGTCGTACAGGCGCTCTATTTTGGACCCGTCGTCGCTGCGTGCCTTCCACGCTCCGGTGGCGTCGTCGCGGACCAGCTCGCCGCCCTTGCCGTTGAGCGAGAAGGTCGCGTTGTCGGTGCCCCAGCATTGGTCGCCGGTCTTGCGCGAGGCGTTGTTGGGCGTCTTGCCGTCGATGGGCTTGTTGTCCATGCCGCACGAGATGTAGCGGCGCTCGATGAACCCGCCGGGCGCGAAGTCGAAGCCCTCGCCGACCCACGACGGCTGGTTGTTCGAGGCCGATGTGGAGCCGTCGACACCTCCGGACGAGTAGCCGAGGTTCAGGCTCGGCGACGGGCCGGCCAGCGACGGCGGGACCTCCATCGGGTACGCCCAAGTGAAGTCGCCGGAGGAACCACCCACCTGCCACGTTGCCGACGGGCCGAGTTGCGAGGCGCCGAAATCCCCACCCGACGAGGACGAAAACGCGACCAGGCCGAACAGCCCGGACTCGCCGGAGGCGGGCACGACGACGTCGGCTGACAGCGTGCCGGTGCCCATGTTGCGCGTCGGCACCATGGTGCCCTGGCACTCCTGCGCCTCGGGCGTCTTCAGCGCGCATTCGGGCAGCGCGACGACGCGCAGCCGCAGCGCCCAGTCGCCGCCATAGGCGCCACGGAACCCGGAGTAGTCGACCTCCACCGGCACCGGTCCGGCCTTGGCCGCGACATCGGTGCGCGCCAAGCGAAACACCGGTCCGTCGAGCCGCTTGTCGAGAACCTCCACCCGCACCTGCGCGCTCGCGTCCTTGCCGATGCGCACCGGCATGCCCGCCACGTCGACCCGGGTGCCCGGGGAAACGTCGGCCGCGCCCTGCTTCGGCCAGTTCACCGTGGGCGCCTGGCGCACCTCGGCCTGCTCGGCCGGGTCGGGCGGCAGCTGTTCGACCGTCGCGTTGGCACCCGGCACGACCTTCTCCGTGCGCGCCGGGAACCCCGTGGCGGTCCGCGCGTGGGCCGGGAACGACGGCACGACGATGAGACTGGCGGCCAGGGCCGCTCCCATCACCGAGCCGATCCACCGGCGGGACAATTTGGAACTTCGGTCAACCCTGCCCATCATCGCGAGTCCTCCCCAGAGACGGCGTCATCGATGTGACATTGATGGCGCGTGCATCCTGTGCCAGGGCGGTAGATCCGCGGTTAACCACACCAAAGTTGCGGTAAATATTCACACCGATCATAATTCGCCTCAAGGCCCACTGCGAACGGGTCCCACCGCGTCGATCATGAACTTATGTCCATGTTCGACGGTGTGTCGCGACGATAACTTCATGATCAACTGACGGGGCGTGGTAGCGATGCGCTTTCGGGTGTTGGGTACCTTCGAGGTTTGGGACGGCGACCGCCGGATCCCGCTGGCCGAAAAGTGGCGGGCGCTGCTGGCCATCCTTCTGGTCAATGCCAACCGGACGGTGTCGGTCGATCGGCTGCTTTATGAGTTGTACGGAGAACAGCCACCCGGATCGGCGGCCAAGCTGATCCAGGTCTATGTGAGCAAGCTGCGCCGGGCACTGAACGACGCGCAAGGCGCGGTCTTGACGACGCGGCCCACCGGATACTGTCTCAACCTGAGTCCAAACGAGATGGACGCCGGCCGGTTCGAGCGGCTCGCGGCCGAGGGCCGGCAGGCGCTGCACGCCGACTCCCCCGAGTCCGCGGCCGACCTGTTGGGCACCGCGCTCGCCCTGTGGCGCGGGCCGGTCTTCGCCGACGTGCCGCGCTCGGCCGCGATCGAGGCGGCCTCCGTGCGGCTGGAGGAGTTGCGCCTCACCGCCTGGGAGGAGTGGGCCGACGCCCAGCTCGCGCTCGGGCGCTACGCCGAGATGATCGGCGAGCTGCGCACGGCCGTCTTCGAGCACCCGCTTCGGGAACGCCTGCGCGGTCAGCTCATGCTGGCGCTCGCGGGAGCCGGCCGGCGCGCCGATGCCCTGGCCGAGTACGCCGCGGGCCGGCAGGTGCTCATCGACGAGCTCGGTGTCGAGCCGGGTGCCGAGATGCAAGGCGCGCACGCGGCCGTCCTGTCCGGGGGTCCGCTGACGGACAGCTCGACACGTTCGCGCCCGGCTTCCCGCCCACCGTGCCAGCTCCCCCGCGCGATGCCGGACTTCGTCGCACGCGATCCGGAAGCACAGCAAGTGCGCGAACTCCTGATGAGACACGGCCCTGCCGTGGTGATCATCACGGGCCAGCCGGGCGTGGGCAAGAGCACCCTGGCCGTCCATGTCGCCCATGGCCTCTGGCGCGAGTTCTGCGACGGTCAGCTCTACGTCGATCTGCGCGCCGAAGGCAACCGGCCCGCCGAGCCGGGCGATGTGCTCGCCGGGCTGCTCGCCTCGCTGGGCTATCCGGCATCGCTGCTGCCGCAGGAGACCGGCCAGCGGGCCGCGCTCTGGCGCGCCGCATCGGCGCACCGGAAGTTCCTTCTGTTGCTGGACAACGCCGACGGCGAGGGGCAGGTGCGTCCGCTGATCCCCGGCACGCCGGGCAGCGCCGTTCTGGTCACCAGCCGGTCACGGCTGGCCGGGTTGGAGGCGGCGCAACGGCTGCAGCTGCAAGAGCTTTCGGTCGATGGGTCGGTGGAGTTGCTCGCCCGCATCATCGGCGAGGGCAGGGTCGAGGCCGAGCCGGCCGCCGCCACCGAACTGGCCGTCCTGTGTGGACGGCTGCCGTTGGCCATCCGCATCGCCGGAGCCCGGCTCGCCGAGCGTCCTGAATGGACGCTGGACCGCTACGCCGGCCTGCTCCGGCCGCCCGAGCAGCGCCTGGATCAGCTGACCGCGGGCGACCTGAACCTGCGCGAGGCGATCGCGCTCAGCGAGACAGGGCTGGAGGCCACGGCCGCCCGCGCGTTGCACCACCTCGCCCTGCTCGACATCCCGGACCTGCCGGACTGGGCCTGCGGTCCCCTGGTGGACTTGCGCGAGGAGCCGTCGCTGTTGTTGACCGATCGCCTGGCGGAGCGCAATCTGCTTGCCTCCCGACCGGTCCAGGTGGCCGAACCGGCCCGCTACCGGATGCACGAGCTCGTCGCGCTCTACGGGCGCGAGCGCGCCGCGGGCGCCGACGCCGAGGAGCACCGGGCCGCGCTACGGCGCTTATGCGCCAACTATTTGGGCATGACGCGTCTGATCGAGCGGCGTCTGGCGGGCTTCTGCCCGACCGCCGTTGACCCGGCGCCACCGCCGCACCTGTCCGAACGGACCGTCAGCGCGCTGCTTGCCGACCCCGTCGCGTGGTTGGACGCGGAGCGCGCAACCATCGTGGACCTCATCGAACGGGCCGCCGGGGCAGGCCTTGCCGAGGAGGCGGTCGGGCTGGCAGTGTCGCTCGGTGCGTACTTCGAGGCGGGCGGGCACGTGGACGACTGGCGCCGCAGCGACGAGACGGCGCTGCGCGCGGCGCGAAGCGCCGGTGATCCCGGCGGTGTCGCGGCGGTGCTACGGCAACTCGGCGAGCTGCACACGGTCCAGGACCGCTACCCGGCGGCCATCGAGCACCTCAGCGGCGCGCTCGCCGCCTACCGCGATGCGGGCGACCGCGCCGGCGAGGCGGCCGTCCAATCCGGACTCGGCTCCGTGTCGCGGTTGCAGGGCCGCTACGGGGATGCCCTGCGGCACCTTTCCGCCAGCGCGCGTCTGGCGACAATGGACAGTCGCTTCGCGGCGGCGTCCTATGCCAGGACACAGATCGGGGCCGTGCAGATGGAGATGGGCCGGCGCGCGGCGGCCCGCCGCAATTTCCGGGAGGCGCTGGGATTGGCCCGGCGATCCGCTCACGGGCCCGGGATCGCGGCGGCGCAGCGCTGCCTCGGCCTCATCGAGCTGGCGGCCGGCCGGTTGCCGCAGGCCGAGAAGCACTTCGATGCCTCCGTGGCGACGTGTGTCGATCTGGGCGACCGCAACAGCGAGAACCATGGCCGCCAATGGCTGGGATACCTTGCCGCCCTTCGCGGTGACCGCCGGCGAGCCGGAGACATCCTTTTAGAATGCTTCAGCCGGTACCAGAGTGCGGGCCAGCTCTTCGGGCAGGCCATAACGCTGCGCAGCCTGGGAGTCCTCGACCTGCGCGCCGGTCGCCTCGATGACGCGCTGACCCGGGTGCGCGACGCGATGGGCATCTGGGACCGGATCGGCACTCCCTATTGGACGGCACGCACCCTGGACGTCCTCGCCGAGCTTCATGCGCGCCGCGACGACCACCACGCCGCCGCACACTCCGCCCACCGAGCCGCCACCCTCCGCGCCGCCCTCACCCATTGACCGACTTCGCGGCGGGCAGGCGGTGACGGCTAGGCCGGCCGATAGCCGGGGATGTCCTCGACCCGGTGGTAGACGGGCAGACCCCGCTCCTGCGCGATCCGCACGTCCTGGTCGGCGCCGGTGGAGTCGCCCGGCAGGCGAAGCACCGCATCGCAGTGCCGCAGCAGCCGTTCCGCGGTGGGATACATGATCTGTTCGGCGACCGGGTCGGTCGGCCCGGTGCCACCCGCACCGCGCAACACGGGCAGGGCCACCCACTCACCGATCATGGGAACGTGGCCGCTGCGGAAGATCGGCCATGCCGCCTCCTCAAGCCGGGCGAGGTTGTGCGCCATCAGTGTCGGGTCGTCGCCGGTGCCCGAGCGGTACGGGCCTGCAATCAAAATCAACATGCTGATACCATACTATGCAAGAGTCGGCAGAAACAAGGAGGAACGTGCATGCTGGCCGCTCAACGCCGCGACCTGTTACTCGAACGCCTGGCCACAGACGGCCGGATCATCGCCAAGGACCTGGCCGCCGAGCTTGGCATCTCCGAGGACAGCATCCGCCGCGACCTACGCGACCTCGCCGCGGCGGGCCTATGCCAGCGGGTGTATGGCGGTGCGCTGCCCCCGTCGCCGGCGATCGCCGACTACGCCGCACGCCAACACGTCGCGGTGTCAGGCAAGCAGCGGGTGGCCACCGCTGCCGCCGCGCTGGTGCAACCGGGCACCACGGTCATTCTCGACGGGGGGACCACCGCACTGGCCGTCGTGCACGCGCTGCCCGTCGACCTGCGGGCCATGGTTGTCACGCATAGCCCGACGGTAGCCAGCGCACTGAGCGACCATAAGAATGTTGAGGTCTACCTCATCGGCGGACGCCTTTTCAAACACTCGATGGTCGCGTGTGGAGCCGCCGCCGTCGAGGCCGCCCGCGGCCTGCATGCCGACCTGTTCCTGCTCGGCGTCACCGGCGTGCACCCCGAAACCGGACTGACCACCGACGACGCCGACGAGGCGGCGATGAAACGCGCGCTGGCGCATCAGGCCGCCGACACCTACGTGCTGGCCAGCTCCGAGAAGATCGGCGCGGCGTCCCGGTTCGCCGTGCTGCCACTGGCAGAAGTCGCCGGCATCGTCACCGACGCAAGCGCGGACAACCCTACGGTGCGGGCGCTCGACGTACCGATCATCCACGCCCAATGACGCAAGACCGTACCCGAAAGGCTTGACGCGCAGCCGATCGGCATGCTGCTTGTTGGTGGCGACGTGTCCGACGCAGCCTGCCGTTGACGAGAGCCTTCGATCCGACCGGGATTGACCATGACGTTAGTGCCGCGACACGCCGTCGAGCATGGGCGTAAGTTCATGGTCAACCCGAAAGGTGTAAGCGGGCGGCGGCTTCGCGCCAAGGTGCCGTGCTGCCCTGGGGTTCGAAGCGGCGAAGTGGATGTGTGGCCCGGATCAGGGACCGCATCTGGTCGAGGCCACCGTCTATGGCTCCCAGCGCCCGCGCCTGCACGAGGATGTTGCCCAGTGCGGTCGCCTCCGCCGGCCCGGCGAGCACCGGCAACCCGCAAGCGTCCGCAGTCGCCTGGCACAGCAGGTCGTTTCGCGCGCCCCCACCAACCATATGCACCACGTCCACTTCCCGCCCCGACAGACGCTGCGCATCGGCCAATGTGGACTGGTGTGCCAACGCCAGACTGTCCAAGATGCAGCGCACCGTCTCGGCAGGCGTCTGCCCCGCGTCGTGGCATGCCTGACGGATCCGTGCAGGCATGTCCCCCGGCGGGAGAAAGACGGGATCATTGGGATCGATGACCGCGCGGAGCACGGGAACCCGCGCCGCCTCCCGCAGCAGCGAAGTAAGGTCGTCGATGCCCCACTCCCGCTGACACTCCTGCAGCAGCCATAGCCCGGTGACGTTCCTCAGGTAGCGAACCGTCCCATCCACGCCGGCCTCATTGGTGAACCCGGCCTTGCGGCTGTCCTCGGTCAGGATCGGCCCGTCGAGTTCGAGCCCGACCAGGGACCATGTGCCGCATGAGATGTAGCCGAACCGGTCCCCGGAGGCCGGCACACCCACGACCGCCGAAGCCGTGTCATGCGAACCCACCGCGATTACCGGCGTGCCCTCCCACAGGCCGATCCGGTCGCCCGGCTCCCGCAGCGGTGGCAGCATCCGAGCGTCAATGCCCAACCGTTCCGCCAGCCCGGCCGCCCACTGTCCACTCGCGACATCGAGCAGCTGCGTCGTCGAAGCATTCGTCCGCTCCGCGCCGATCTCGCCCGTGAGCCAATAGGCAATCAGATCCGGCATGAGCAGCATCGTCTCGGCCGCCGCGAACTGTGCCGTGCCGCGCGCGGCCACCAACTGGAAAACCGTGTTGAATGGCAACAGCTGCAGCCCCGTCAACGCATACAGCTCGGCCGGCGGCACCTCGCGCAGCACCCGCTCCATGACGCCATCGGTCCGCGCATCCCGATAGTGCACCGGATTGCCCAGCAGCCGCCCGTCAGCATCCAGCAGCCCGTAATCCACCGCCCACGAATCGATGCCGATCGAATCTATCAGCCCGGCTTCCCGCAGGCCCTGCGCAACGCTTCGATAAATGCCGAGCACGTCCCAGTGCAACGTCTGTCCAACCTGGACCGGCACGTTCGCGAACCGGGCAACCTCAGCCATCTCCAACCTGCCCGGCCCCACCACGCCGGTCATGACCCGACCACTGGCGGCCCCCAGATCGACGGCCGCCACCCGCACCGTCATCGCAGGAAAGCGGCCGCGACGCCGGCGTCCACCGGCACATGCAGCCCGGTCGTGTGCGACAGCTCTGCCGAGGCCAACACAAACACCGCATTGGCCACGTGCTCCGGCAGAACCTCCCGCTTCAGCAAAGTCCGCTGCGCATAATATTCTCCAAGCTTTTCCTCTGGTACCCCGTAGACGGCCGCGCGTTGTGCGCCCCAGCCCGAGGCGAAGATCCCGGAGCCGCGCACCACACCATCCGGATTGACCCCGTTGACCCGGATGCCGTGTGCCCCAAGCTCAGCGGCCAACAGCCGCACCTGATGCGCCTGGTCGGCCTTGGCCGCGCCATAGGCCACGTTATTGGGGCCGGCGAACACGGCGTTCTTGCTCGCGATGTACACAATATCTCCACCAAGCCCTTGCGCGACCATCAACCGGGCAGCCTCACGCGCCACGAGGAACGACCCACGCGCCATCACACCGTGCTGCACATCCCAATCCCGAACCGTCGTCTCCAGAAGCGGTTTGGAGATGGACAGCCCGGCGTTGTTGACCACGAGATCAACCCCGCCGAACGCGAGTGCGGCAGCCGCGAGGCTTTCGCGGATCTGCTCCTCATCCGTGACGTCCACGGTCACCGCGACCGCCACATCAGCGGAACCAATCTCGGCCGCAACCTTCCCAGCCGCCTCGCCATCGCGGTCGGCAACCACCACACAGGCGCCCTCGGCCGCCAGACGCAGGGCCACCGCCCGGCCGATCCCGGACCCGCCGCCCGTCACATACGCAATCCGGGTCGCCAGCGGCTTCGGCTTCGGCATGCGCGCCAGCTTCGCCTCCTCCAGCGCCCAATACTCGATGCGGAACTTCTCCGACTCCGCAATCGGCTCATAGCGCGAGACCGCCTCCGCACCGCGCATCACGTTGATGGCGTTGACGTAGAACTCGCCCGCCACACGCGCGGTCTGCTTGTCCCGCCCGAAGCTGAACATCCCCACCCCGGGCACGAGCACAATGGCCGGATCCGCACCGCGCATCGGCGGCGAATCGGCCGTCGCGTGCCGCTCATAGTAAGCGGCATAGTCGGAGCGGTAGGCGGCGTGCAACTCCTTCAACCGCGCAATGGCCTCGTCCACACTGGACGTTGCCGGCAGGTCGAGCACCATGGGCCGGACCTTCGTGCGCAGGAAGTGATCCGGGCACGACGTGCCCAGCGCGGCCAGGCGCGGATGCTCGGCCCGCGCCACGAAGTCCAGCACCACATCGCTATCGGTGAAGTGACCCACCTGCGGCCTGTCGGTCGAAGCCAACCCGCGCAGCACAGGAGCAAGCGCCGCAGCCCGCGCCCTGCGCTCGGCCTTCGGCAACGTCTCATGGACCACCGCACCGAACGGCTCGGCCCGCCCACGCTCGTCCAAAAACGACTGTGCGGTCCGGATAATCTCCAACGAGCGCTGCTCGCATTCCTCGCTCGTGTCACCCCACGCCGTAATGCCATGCCCACCGAGGATCACGCCGATAGCTTCCGGGTGCGCGCGGCGCACCGCCGCGATGTCCATCCCGAGCTGGAACCCGGGCCGCCGCCACGGCACCCACAGCACTCGATCGCCGAAGCACTCCTTGGTCAGTGCCTCCCCGTCAGCGGCGGTCGCGAGCGCGATGCCGGAGTCGGGATGCAGGTGATCGACATGTTGCGCGTCAACGAGTCCGTGCATCGCGGTGTCTATGGACGGCGCGGCCCCGCCCCGCCCGTGCAAACAGTAGTCGAACAGTCCGACCATCTCGTCTTCCCGCTCGACCCCCGGGTAGACGTCGACCAACGCGCGCAGGCGATCCAGGCGCAGCGCGGCAAGGCCCGCCTCGGTCAGCGTGCCGAGGTCGCCGCCGGAACCCTTGACCCACAACAGCTCCGTCTCGCCCCCGGTCACCGGGTCCACGCCCGAACCCTTCGCCGACGTGTTGCCGCCCGCGTAGTTCGTGTTGCGCGGGTCGGCACCCAACCGCCGCGAACGCTCGATCAGCTCATCAACCGTCGTCATCACGCACCCCATCCCGCGGCCTGGCCCTGCGCCCGCTCGGCCCGTGCCCGGTCAAAATAGCCGGACCGCTTGTATGCACCAAGGGGATCCGGATCCAGACCCATGTCCTCGCGCAACTCGCGCAGCAGTGGCCGCACATCCGTGTTGTAGGCGTCCATCAGCACCGCATTGGCCTCCAGCACGTCACCGGCCTCCTGCGCGGCGCGCAACGCACCATGGTCCACCAACAACGCCTTGGCCGTGGCCTCCTGCACGTTCATCACCGACCGGATCACCGCCGGGATCTTCGGCTCGATGTTGTGGCACTGGTCGAGCATGAACGCGATGTCACCACTCACCTCGCCGGCGAGCACGATCTCGTGCATGATCCGGAACAGCTGGAACGGATCGGCCGACCCCACCATCAGGTCATCGTCGGCATAGAACCGCGAGTTGAAATCAAACCCGCCAAGCCTTCCGGCCCGCAACAACATAGCGACAATGAACTCTATATTGGTACCGGGTGCGTGGTGCCCTGTGTCGATGACCACCTGCGCCCGCTCACCCAACGCCACGCAGTGCACATACGCAGTGCCCCAATCGGGCACGTCCGTCATGTAGAACGCGGGCTCGAACAGCTTGTACTCCAACAGCATCCGCTGGTGCTCACCGAGCCGGTCGTAGGTCTCGCGCAACGCCGCCGCGAGCCGGTCCTGCCGGGTGCGCACATCGTCCTGGCCCGGATAGTTGGTGCCATCCGAAAACCACAGCTTCAGATCACGCGAGCCCGTCTGGTCCATGATGTCGACGCATTCGAGCAGGTGCCCGATCGCCTTGCGGCGCACGCCCGCGTCGGGGTTGGTGACGCTGCCGAGCATGTAGTCGTTGTCCTGGAACACATTCGAGTTGATCGTGCCCAGGCTGATCCCCTGCTCGCCGGCGGCACGGGCCAGACGCGCGTAGTCGTCGACCCTGTCCCACGGGATGTGCAGCGCCACGCTCGGCGCGACCCCCGTGAAGCGGTGGACCGTGGCCGCGTCGGCGATCTTCTCGTACGGGTCGCGGGGCACGCCCTCCTGGGGGAACACCTTGAACCGTGTGCCCGAGTTGCCGTAGGCCCAGGAGGCCGTCTCGATGCGCTGCGCGCGCAGGGCCGAAAGGACACGCGACCGCGTCTGCGGCGCGAGCTCAGTCATCGCTGTCTCCCAGCTGTTCGGTTTGGTACGGCGTCCGCCGCCCACACGGCGGACGCCTTACTGCAGTTGAACTTTGCTCCTGCTAAGCAGGTCGCGGCCGGATCGCTCTTGAGGCGGCCCCGTACTAGAAATTAAATTGCTCTATATTCGAGGCGTTGAAGGTGAACGGGTCTCCCAGCAGCACGGTGGCGTCCTTGCCGACGGTGAACTCGCCGAGCTTACCGGCCTTGAACTTCTCGCCCTCCTTGCCGGTGATGATCCCGGAGGCGAGCGCGCCACCGGCGTAGGCGGCCAGGTAGCCCAGGTCGGCCGGGTTCCACAGGGCGAACGCCTTGACCGTGCCGTCCTTGACGAACGCGCGCATCTGGTTGGGCGTGCCCAACCCGGTCAGCTGCACCTTGCCCTTGTAGGTCGACCCGGACAGATAACGCGCCGCCGCCGCCACACCGACCGTGGTAGGCGAGATGATGCCCTTGAGGTTGGGGTGCTTCGCCAGCAACGCCTGCGTCTCGGTGAACGACTTCTGGTCCTGATCGTCACCGTAGACCGTGTCCACCAGCTTGAGCTTGGCGAATTCGGGCTTGGCCAGCTCCGTCTTCATCATCTCGATCCACGCGTTCTGGTTGGTGGCGTTGGCGGTCGCCGACAGGATCGCGATGTCCCCGCCGTCCGGGCCGATCGCCTCGGAGATCAGCTTGATCTGGATCTTCGCGATGCCCTCGGCCGTGGCCTGGTTGATGAACAGGTCGCGGCACGACGGCTTGGTGTCGGAGTCGAACGTGACGACCTTCGCCCCGGACTGACGGGCCTCGTTGAGCGCGCCGCAGATCGCGTCCTTGTCGTTGGCCGAAACCACAATCACGTCGGTCTTCTGCTGCGACAGCGTGTTGATGTAGCTGACCTGAGCCGACGGGCTCGCCTCCGACGGGCCGGTCTCGCTGTAAACGCCCTTGAACTCCTCCACCGCTGCCTTGCCGCCGTTGTCCGACGTGGTGAAGTAGGGGTTGTTCACCTGCTTGGGCAGGAACGCGATTTTCAGCCCGCTCTTGATGGTCCCGTCCGATCCGCCGGGACCGGTGTTGCCATTGGTGGCGTCTTCCGCGCAGGCCGTGGTGGCCAACGCCAGCGCCGCCACAGCGGCCATCGCCAACAGGCGTGGTGTCCGTGCACTCATATGCGGTTCCTTTCAAGGGTTCGGCGCAACATGCCGACGACATTCGGTCCCACGACCGAAGCGATCAGCAAGAGTCCGGTGATGACGGTTAAGGTGTTGGCTGGGACATATGCCAGTTGCAATCCGTTGCGCAGCACGCCAAGCAGCGCGACGGCGGCCAGCACGCCGAGCAGGGCGCCCCGCCCGCCGAAGATGGACACGCCGCCGAGCAGCACGGCGGCCACGACCGCGAGCTCGATGCCGGTGCCGTTGTCGGCACGGGCGCTGGCGAAACGCAACGTCCAGAAGACACCCGCCAGCGCCGACATCGCCCCGCTGGCCACGAAGAGCCAGAACTTGGTGAGCCTGACGTTGACCCCGGCGAAGCGGGCCGCCTCGGGGTTGTTGCCCATCGCGTACAGACCACGGCCGATGGGCATGGCGTGCAGGACGACCGCGAACACGACCGCGAGCGCGGCCACGACGAGGATCACCCACGGGATGGTCGTGCCGGGGATCGGTTTGATCGCCGCCGTGGTCCAGGTCTGCGGATAGTCGGACACCGCCCGGTCGCCGAGCACCACGTAGGCCAGACCTCTATACAGCGCAAGGGTTCCGATGGTGACCGCGAGGGACGGCAGCCCGAATCCGGTGATGAACAGCCCGTTGACCGCGCCGAGCGCGGCGCCGAGCAACAGGCAGATCGCGATCAGTGCGGGCAGCGAGGTCACCCCCGACACCCACAGCTGGCCCATCACCGTGCAGGTCAACCCGAGCACACTGGCCACCGACAGGTCGATCTCACCCGTGATGATCACGAGCGTCATCGGCAACGCGATGAGCGCGATCGGGATCGCCTCCAGCGTCACGAACCGCCAGAAACGTGGGCTGGCAACGCCGTCGATGGTCAGCGCACCCACAATCGCGACCACCACGAGCGCGAGCAGCACGATCGCATCCCACGACCGCAAACCTTTAACCACGGAGACTCCTCGCGATCCGGGCGGACAGGGCACGGTCGAGTCCGATGGCGGCGAGTATCAGCGCGCCCACGGCCGCGTCCTGCCAGAACGGGTTGATGCCAAGCACGGGAAGGCCCGCCCGGATCACGGTCAGCAGCACCGCGCCCAGGGCCGCGCCGTAAACCGAGCCGCTGCCGCCGAAAATCGCCACCCCGCCGACGACAACGGCGGCGACGACATTGAGCTCGGTGCCCAGACCGGCGTTGGCATCGAGCGTGCCGAACCGGGCCGCGTGCAACACGCCCGCGAGTCCGGCAAGCGCGCCACTGGCCACGAACGCCGCGAGCACGCGCCGGCCCGAAGGAATGCCGTAAAGCCGGGCGGCGGCCGGGTCGGAACCGATGGCGTACAGCTCCCGCCCACTGCGGTAGTTGCGGAGGTAGTAGCCGACCGCTACGAGCACGACGACGGCGAACAGCGTCAGCACCGGCACACCCGCAACGGTCGCCGTGCCCATGCGCAGGAATCCGGTGGGCATGTCGGCCGCGTTGATCTGTCGCCCCTGCGCCCACATGTAATCCAGACCACGGAACACATACAGCGTGCCGAGCGTGACCACAAGCGCCGGCACCCGAGCGGCGGCGATCAGACCACCGTTGACCGCGCCCAGAGCCGCACCAAACGCGACCCCGATCAGCACCATCACCGGAATCGGAAGCCCCGGCGCCGCGACGAACACCGAGCCGGTGGCAAACGCGGTCAGCCCGAGGATCGACCCGACCGACAGGTCGACGTTGCGGGTGATGACGACGATGGCCTGCCCGACCGCGAGGATCGCCAGGATGGCCGAGCCGAGCAGGAGGTCCTTGACGCTCTGCGCGCTCAGGAAGCGCGGATTGACGATGGCGGTGACCGCCACCAGGAGCACCAGCGCGAGCACGATGCCCAGCTCGCGCACGACGAAGACGCGGTGCGTCATGCGTCCGCCTGCCCGGTTGCCGCGTGCATCACGGACTCCTCTGTAGCCCGCTGTCTCGGGATGTCTGCGGTCAGCCGGCCCTCGTGCATGACCAGGACACGGTCTGCCATGCCCAATACCTCCGGTAGTTCGCTGGAAACCATGAGCACCGCCACACCCTCGGCGGCCAGTTGGGACAGCAGCCGGTGCACCTCCGCCTTGGTACCGACGTCGATGCCCCGGGTCGGCTCGTCGACGATCAGCACGCGCGGCTTGGTCGCCAGCCACTTGGCCAGCACGACCTTCTGCTGGTTGCCGCCCGAAAGGGTGGACACGGCGTCGGTGAGCCGCCCGGCCTTGACCTGTAACCGTTGCGCCCACGCCGCAGCAGCCCGCCGCTCTGATGCGCCCAGAAGCAGCCCGCCCCGGGCCAGCTCCCACCGCCGCGGCAGGGTGGCGTTGCGCTGCACCGACAGCTCCATCACCAGGCCCTGCTGACGGCGGTCCTCGGGAACCAGTGCCACGCCGGCCTTGATGGCGGCCGCGGTGTCGCCATTGGACAGACGCACCCCATCGACCAGTACCTCCCCCGCGTCATACCGATCGATGCCGAAGATCGCCCGGCACACCTCGCTGCGCCCGGCGCCCACCAGACCCGCCAGCGCCACAATCTCTCCACTGTGGACGGTGAACCCGACGTCGGCGAAGGCGCCGTCGCGCGACAGCCCGCGCACCTGCAGCCGCGGGGCGCCGACCGTGGTGTCCTGCTTGGGATACATGGCCGACACCTCGCGCCCGACCATCCGGCGCACCACCACGTCGACGGTCAGGGCGTCAACCGGATCGGTGGAGACCCACCGGCCGTCACGCATGACCGTGATGCGCTGGCACAGCGCGAACACCTCGTCGAAGCGATGCGAGATGAACAGCACGGCCGCGCCCGCGTCGCGCAGCGCGCGGGTCACCGCGAACAGCCGCTCGACCTCCACGCCGGACAGGGCGGCCGTCGGCTCGTCCATCACCAGCACGCGCGCGTCCAGCGAGATGGCCTTGGCGATCTCGACGAGCTGCTGGTCGGCGATGGACAGCCCACGCGCGGGCCGGTCCGGGTCCAGGTGCACACCCAACCGGGCGAACAGCTCGCCCGCGTCGGTGCGCATCTTCGCGGTGTCGATGCGGCGCAGGCCGCGCAGCGGCTGGCGTCCCATGAAGATGTTCTCCGCCACGCTCAGATCGGGAAAGAGCGTGGGCTCCTGATAGATGACCGCGATTCCGGCCGCGCGCGCCTCGGCCGGCCCGGACAGCCGCAGCGGCTGCCCGTCGAGGGTCACCGTGCCGGCGTCGGGAGCGTGCACCCCGGCCAGGATCTTGACCAGGGTGGACTTGCCTGCCCCGTTCTCGCCGACCAGGCCGTGCACCTGCCCACCGGCCAGCTCCAGGCGCACGTCGCGCAGCGCGGCGACAGCCCCGAAGGACTTGCTGACGCCGTCCAGCGTGAGCAGTGATGCCGACAAGTGGACCTCATCTCGGAAAGGGGTGCTTGTGAAACGTTTCATCGTCTCGCTAGGATGACGCTACGAGCCCCACGGACTGTCCGTCAAGGGGTTTCGAGGTAGATCCGATGTGTTGCCTTCGATCAATCCGGGCCGAGGAGGGCAAAATCCGTGATTCCTTTCAATGACCGGTGGGGCTAGGCCGATGGGCGCCACGACGGGAATCAAAGACGTCGCCCGGCTCGCCGGGGTGTCCGTCGGCACGGTCAGCAACGTGCTCAACCACCCGGAGCGGGTCGCCGAGGCCACGCGGCTGCGAGTCCGCCAGGCCATCGCCGAGCTGGGCTTCGTCCGCAACGACTCCGCCCGCCAGCTGCGCGCCGGCAACAGCCGCCAGATCGCCATCGTCGTGCTCGACGTGACCAACCCGTTCTTCACCGATGTGGTGCGCGGCGCCGAGATGGCCGCTGAAGACCACGGCGTGCTGGTCGTGGTCTGCAACAGCAGCGAGAGCGTCGACCGGGAGCGGCGTCACCTGGATGTGCTGGAGGAGCAGCGGGTGCGCGGCGTGCTCATCACACCGGTCGACGACGCCCACACCTCACGGCTCGAACTACTCATCGCGCGCGGCACGCCGGTGGTGCTCGTCGACCGCGGCTCGGGCTGGCCCAGCCGGTGCTCGGTGGCCGTCGACGACGTGTTCGGTGGTCGGCTGGCCGCCGAACACCTCATCGCCCGCGGCCATCGACGCGTCGCGTTCGTCGGCGGACCGATGAGCATCCAGCAGGTCATCGACCGCCATCGCGGCTTCTCGGCGGCGCTCGGCAAGACAGCGCGCCTGATCACCGTGGACACGCCCAACCTGACGGTCACCTCTGGACGCGTGGCCGCCGGCCAACTCGCGGAGCTGCCCGCGCAGCAGCGGCCGACTGCGGTGTTCTGCGCCAACGATCTGCTCGCCCTTGGGGTACTGCAAGGGCTGACGCACCGTGGCCTGCGCGTGCCAGAGGATGTGGCCATCGTCGGTTACGACGACATCGAGTTCGCGGCTGCCGCGGCGGTGCCGCTGTCGTCGGTGCGCCAGCCACGGGAGCAGCTGGGCCGCACCGCCACTGAACTGCTGCTCGACGAGATTCAAGCCAACGGCGACCACCAGCACCGGCACGTGCTCTTCCAGCCCGAGCTGGTCGTGCGGGCCTCGACCGAGAAGGTTCCGTGATGGGCATGCGGATAGCCCTGTTCGCCACATGCTTGGCCGACGCCATGTTCCCCGAGGTCGCCATCGCCACGGTGACCGTCCTCGAACGGCTCGGCCACGAGGTCGTCTTCCCGCGAGGGCAAACCTGTTGTGGTCAAATGCATATCAATACCGGGTACCAGCGCCAGGCCCGCAAACTGGTCGGCCACCACGTGGACGTGTTCGAGCCCTATGACGCGATCGTCGCGCCTTCGGGGTCGTGCGTGGGATCGGTGCGCCATCAGCACGCCGCGATCGCACGCGACCCCGTGCTTGCCGAGCGAGTGGCCGCGAAAACGTGGGAGTTGTCGGAGTTTCTGGTCGATGTGCTCGGCGTGGTCGATGTGGGCGCGTCCTTCCCGCACCGCGTCACCTATCACCCGACGTGCCACAGCCTGCGGATGCTGCGCGTGGGCGACAAGCCGCTGCGGCTGTTGCGTGCCGTGCGCGGCATCGAACTCGTCGAGCTGCCCGCGGCCGACCAGTGCTGCGGCTTCGGCGGCACGTTCGCGCTAAAAAACGCGGACACCTCCGCGGCGATGCTCGCCGACAAGATGCGTCACATAGTGCAGACCGATGCGGAGGTCGTCACGGCCGGGGACTCCTCATGCCTCATGCACATCGGCGGTGGCCTGTCCCGCGCGGGCACAGGCGTGCGCACCCTCCACCTGGCCCAGATCCTAGCGAGCACATTATGAACCCCCTGCACGGCATAGAGCCGTTCCCGGTCGCTGCCCGCAAGGCATTGGCGGATAAGCAATTACGGCGCAACCTCGGCCACGCGACGGCGACCATCCGTGACAAACGCGCGCGGGTCGTCGCGGAGGTCCCCGACTGGGAGGAGCTGCGCCGGGCCGGCGAGGCCATCAAGGCGGCGACGATGGCCCGGCTCGACGAGCACCTGATCGAGCTCGAAAAGCAGGTCACCGCGCGGGGCGGGCGGGTGCACTGGGCCCGCGACGCGGCCGAGGCCAACCGGATCGTCACCGAGCTGGTCCAGGCCACCGGCGCCCGCGAGGTGGTGAAGGTCAAGTCGATGGCGACCCAGGAGATCGGGCTCAACGAGGCGCTGGAGGCCGCCGGGATCGCCGCCGTCGAGACCGACCTCGCCGAGCTGATCGTCCAACTTGGACACGACCGGCCCAGCCACATTCTGGTCCCCGCGATCCACCGCAACCGCACCGAGATCCGCGACATCTTCCTGCGCGAGATGTCCGGCGTCGACCCGGATCTGACGGACGATCCGCGACAGCTGGCCATGGCCGCGCGTGCCCACCTGCGCGCCAAGTTCCTCACCGCCAAGGTTGCCGTCTCCGGGGCGAACTTCGCCGTCGCCGAGACCGGCACGATCGCCGTCGTCGAGTCGGAGGGCAACGGACGCATGTGCCTGACCCTGCCCGAGACGCTGATCACGGTCATGGGCATCGAGAAGGTCGTTCCACAGTGGACGGATTTGGAGGTGTTCCTGCAACTGCTGCCGCGCTCGTCGACCGGTGAGCGGATGAACCCCTACACGTCGACGTGGACCGGAGTCACGCCCGGCGACGGTCCGCAGGAGTTCCATCTGGTGCTGCTCGACAATGGCCGCACGTCCGTGCTGGCCGACGAGGTCGGGCGCAGTGCGCTGCACTGCATCCGGTGTTCGGCGTGCCTCAACGTGTGTCCCGTCTACGAGCGCACCGGCGGGCACGCCTACGGCAGCGTCTATCCCGGCCCCATCGGCGCGATCCTGAGCCCGCAGCTGACCGGGATCAAGAACAACGCTTCACTGCCTTACGCGTCAACGCTTTGCGGGGCATGCTATGACGTGTGCCCGGTGCGCATCGACATCCCGACCATTCTGGTGCACCTGCGCGCCCAGGCTCCCGCGCCGGCGGCCGAGGCCGTCGCGATGGCCGGTGTGGCGTGGGCGATGGCGGGGCCGCGCCGGTTCCGGTTCGCCGAGTTCCTGTTGCGGCTCGGACGGTTGCTTGGCCGCCGCGGGCGGATCCGCCGCCTGCCGCCGCCGCTGTCGGCGTGGACCGCTTCGCGCGACCTGCCGGTCCCGGCGGCGCAGACCTTCCGCCAGTGGTGGCGCTCGGCACGGAGGCCCCAATGACACGCCCCTCCCAGACTTTGCCAAGCACGTTGCGCGATCTGCGCGGGGGCCGGTGGTGGCGATGAGCGCGCGCGACGAAATCCTCGGCCGGATCCGCGGTGCTGTCGGGCCGGCACCAGCCGTGCCGCCGGTGCCGCGCGACTACGACGTCTCCGGCGGGCACATCACCGAACCGATGGAGTTGCTCGCCGACCGGCTACGCGACTATGCCGCGACGGTGTTCACGTGCGCACCGGCCGATTTGGACGAGAGGCTCGCAG
This sequence comes from Allorhizocola rhizosphaerae, assembly GCF_003426775.1. GTDB lineage: Bacteria > Actinomycetota > Actinomycetes > Mycobacteriales > Micromonosporaceae > Allorhizocola > Allorhizocola rhizosphaerae. Next base: position 28,978 of record NZ_QJUG01000094.1, read on the forward strand.
ACATCACACGCGGCTGGCGGGTCGCCGTCCCGGCGCAAGCGCGGTTTGCTGTGCCGGGAGCCGTGCGCGATGATCCGCCGCTGCCCTACTCCGATCTCGACGCGGTCGACGCCGTGCTGACCGGCTGCGCCGCGGCGTGCGCCGACACCGGCACCATCGCGCTCGACGCCGGCCCCGACCAGGGCCGGCGCGCACTGACCCTGATCCCCGACCGTCACGTCTGCGTCGTGCACGCCGACCAGGTCGTGCGCAGCGTCCCCGAGCTGGTGCGGCGCCTGGATCCGCACCGCCCGCTGACGTTCATCAGTGGCCCGTCCGCCACGAGCGACATCGAGCTCAACCGGGTCGAAGGCGTGCACGGCCCGCGCAGTCTCATCGTCGTGCTCGTCGATCCAGTAGGGTCAGGCTCGGGTCGAAGGTGAGGCGGCGATGGCGGAGGCAAACAACATCAAGGAGGTGGCCCGGCGCGCGGGCGTTTCCCTGGGCACGGTCAGCAACGTGCTCAACCGGCCCGAGACGGTCACCCCGGCGATCCGCCAGCGCGTGCTCGACGTCATCAAAGAGGTCGGATATGTGCGCAACGACTCCGCGCGTCATCTGCGCGCCGGGCGCAGCCGGACCGTGGCGATCGTCGTGCTGGACGTGGCCAACCCGTTCTTCACCGACATCGTGCGCGGTGCCGAACAGGTCGTCGAGCGAGCGGGCGGCATGCTCGTCGTCTGCAACAGCGGTGAAGACCTGGCCCGCGAGCAACGCCACCTCGACGCGCTGGAGGAGCAACGGGTGCGGGGTCTGCTCATCACGCCGGTCGGCCGCAGCAGCAAACGCGTCGAACGGCTCGTCAAGCGCGGCATCCCGGTCGTGCTGGTCGACCGCGGCTCGGGCGAGGCCAACCGCTGCTCGGTCGCGGTTGACGACGTCATGGGTGGCCGGCTGGCCGCCGATCACCTGGCCAAGGCGGGGCACCGCCGGATCGCCTTCGTGGGCGGACCGTTCACCATCACGCAGGTGACCGACCGGCACGCCGGCGCCACCCAGGCATTGGCAGACCGTGACGGCGACATCGACCTGCAGGTCATCGAAACCCGGTCGCTGTCGGCAAATGCGGGCCGCGGGGCCGCCGAGTCGATCTGCGCCCTGCCCACGGCCAAACGCCCCACTGCGGTCTTCTGCGCCAACGATCTGCTGGCCTTGGGCGTGTTGCAGGGGCTGACCACGGGCGGGCTACGCGTGCCGCAAGACGTGGCGCTGATCGGCTACGACGACATCGACTACGCGGCGTCGGCCGCCGTGCCGCTGACATCGGTGCGCCAGCCGCGCGAGCAGCTCGGCCGCACGGCCGCGCAGTTGCTGCTGGAGGAGGCCGACGACGCCGACCGGCACGGCCACCGCCACGTGGTCTTCGAGCCGCAGCTGATCGTGCGCCAATCCACCTCAACAGTGCGCCGCAAGGGCCGATAGCCGTCCCGTCCGGGCGAGGTCCGCCGAGCCGGAGGCCCCATCTTCGATCCAATCGCGACAGTCGCGGCACGGCCGAAGCGCTTCCCCTCTTCCACGCCAAGGCGGCGTGCGGACGGTCGAGCCGGTCGGCAGCGGCAGCGGCAGCGGCAGCGGCAGCGGCAGCGGCAGCGGCAGCGGCAGCGGCAGCGGCAGCGGCAGCGGCAGCGGCA
>NZ_QJUG01000095.1 GCF_003426775.1 Allorhizocola rhizosphaerae
GTGCCGACGAGTGCCGCGGCGCGGCCAAAGTTTGTCATGGTGGGGGTGTCTCCGGGTTCGGTCATGGCGGTCCACGCCACGTTGGCCAGGTCGCGGGCGGGGGTGGGGGAGTGGCGCAGCAGATCGGCGATCTCCTCGCCATAGCGGTCGCGCACATGGGCGGGATAGAGCCCGAGGACGAGCCGGATCGCGGTCTCGCGCGCCGTCATGAGATCGCCAGCCGGCGCAGGCCGGTGGTCGCGACGGCGCGGATGCGGCTCAGCTCGGCCCGCAGGATATTGCGCCCGGCGTCGGTGAGCTCGTAGGGCTTGCGCCGGTCGTGCTCGGGCAGGGCCGCGATCAGGCCACGCTCCTCCAGCCGGCGGATCGCACCGTAGAGCGTGCCCGGCCCGGGGCGGTCGCCGCTGAGCGCGGCGATGTCCTCCTGCATGGCGTAGCCGTGCTTGGGCCCGTCGGCCAGACTGATCATGACGAGCAGGGCGGGCTCGGAGAAGCGGCCCAGGTCCGCGAGGCCTGTCATGTGCACCCCCTACTACGTCGTGCGTACTATCGCCGAACGTAGCAGAAGATGGTTGAGCGCCGCAACGGGCGGGTATCGGCTGAAGATGAGCCACCCAGAGGCGGAAGGAATACCGGAGGTCGCGGACGACACCTCGACGGCATGGGACGATCCTCGCCACCCGCGCCTGGAGGACTCCCCGCCCGCGATGCCCGCCGAAGAGCCGACCGAGAAGGAGAGCGGCCCGCTCAAGGCCCGCGTCACGCACGAGGAACCCGATGTCGGCCCCGACTCGGTCGACGAGCGCGGCGTCGCCATCGACATCGACGAGCCCCTGCCCGGCCGGGACGTCGGCCGGTTGGTCGAACCCGACGAGGGCGCCCGCGAGGACGACGAGCCGCAGTCCATCGCCTCCGACTCGGGCGAGCACGAAGGGCTCAGCGCCGAGGAAGCGGCGATGCACGAGATTGTGGACGACGAGGCGATGGACCAGGCGCTGCTGGAGGATGATCAATAGCTCGGGCCGTGACACGATGAGCGCATGGTTTCGCTTTCAGTCAAGGTCCGGCTGCTGTCCGGGCAGGACATGTGGACGCTGCCCGCCGTGCCCGAGCTCGGTGTGCCCGAGCCCATCGTGATGTCGGACGGGCCGATTGGGGTGCGCGGCACCCAGTGGACCGCGGGCGATCCGTCGATCGCGCTGCCCAGCCCGACCGCGCTCGCCGCGACCTGGGATGTGTCGCTGGCCCAGCGGGTCGGGCGGCTGCTCGGGCAGGAGGCGCGGCGCAAGGGCGTGCACGTGCTGCTCGCGCCGACCGTGAACCTGCACCGGAGTCCTTATGGCGGAAGGCATTTCGAGGCCTATTCGGAGGATCCCGTGCTGAGCGGTGCGATCGGTGTGGCCTATGTGCGCGGTGTGCAGGAGCACGGCGTGGCCGCGGTGGTGAAACACTTCGTGGCCAACGACTCCGAGACCGACCGGTTCACCGTGGACGTTAGGGTCAGCGAGCGGGCGTTGCGGGAGCTATATCTGGCGCCGTTCGAGACGATTGTGCGGGAAGGCGGGGCCTGGGGCGTGATGGCGGCCTACAACGCCGTCAACGGCACGACCATGACCGAGCATGCCCGCCTGCAACGCGAGATTCTCAAGGGAGAGTGGGGATTCGACGGCGTCATCGTGTCGGACTGGGGCGCGGCGCACGACACCGTCGCTGCCATGGTCGGAGGGCTGGACATCGCGATGCCCGCGTTCGGAAGCCCTTGGGGCGACGCGCTTGTCGACGCCGTGCGCAGCGGCGACGTGCCGGAGTCGTTGGTGGACGACGCTGTGGCGCGGGTCCTGCGGCTTTATGAAAGGGTGCGTGCGAAGCGGGATCTGCCCACTGTGGACGGAGTGGCGCTGGCGCGCGAGGTCGCGGCGCGCTCGTTCGTGCTGGCGGTCAACGATGGTGTGCTCCCGCTGGAGCGGGGCGCCCGGATCGCGCTCATTGGTGCGCTGGCCAAGGATGCGCGGGTCATGGGTGGCGGGAGCGCGCAGGTCTATCCGGCCAAGACGGTGGCACCGGTGGAAGCGATCGATGCGGTCTATGCGATCGGTGCCGACCCGCGGACCAAACTGCCGCCCGCGCCGGGCCCGTTTGTCGCGCGGTTCATCGGGACTTCTTATGAGGCAACGCTTCCGGACGGTGAAGCCCGGTGGATGGAGCTGCCGGACGGGCTGATGCCGGAGGCTGTCACGCTCAGCGGGCGGATCGCCGCGTCCCGGGGCGGCACGCACGAGCTGGCGATCCGGGGCATCGGCACGTTTTCACTGACGGCCGGAGGGCGCACGTTGTTCGCGGGCACCATCGAGCCCGACTCGGGCGATCCCGCGGCGGTGTTCCTGTCCCCGCCCGAGCGACGCTTCCCGCTGGAGCTCGCCGCCGGTGAGGAGGTAGAAGTCGTTGTGCGGCATGAGGTCGCGATCCCGCTGATTTCGTTCGCGCTGGGCCACGGCGAGCCGGTGGGCACCCCGGAGGAGCTGATCGACGAGGCGGTGGCGGTCGCGCGTGCGGCGGACGTGGCCGTGGTCGTGGTGGGCACGACCGAGGAGGTGGAGTCCGAGGGCTTCGACCGCACCACGTTGCGGCTTCCCGGCAGGCAGGACGAGCTCGTTTCGCGGGTGGCGCGGGTCAATCCGCGGACCGTGGTGGTCGTCAACGCCGGGTCTCCGGTGGAGCTGCCGTGGGTGGACGAGGTCGCGGCCGTGCTGCTGACGTGGTTTCCGGGGCAGGAGGCCGGCAACGCGCTGGCTGATGTCCTGTTTGGAGAGTCCGAGCCGGGTGGGCGGTTGCCGACCACGTGGCCGGTGAGCGCATCCGACTCACCGGTGCTGTCGACGACGCCTGCCGATGGGGTGCTGTCCTATTCGGAGGACATTTTCATCGGGTACTTGCTATGGCAGCGCGGCGACACGACGCCCAGATTCGCCTTCGGCCACGGACTCGGCTACACCACATGGGAATATCTCGGGCTGGAGATCGAGGGTGACTCAGCCCGCGTGACGGTCCGCAACACCGGTGTCCGAAGTGGACGCGAGGTGGTGCAGGTCTATGTGGCGCCGCGGGAGCCCGACGACACCCGCCCGGTCCGCTGGCTGGCGGGTTTCGCCGTTGCCGAGGCCGGGCCGGGCGAGACCGTCGCCGTGGCGATCCCGTTGCCGGAGCGCGCGTTCCAGGTGTGGGACAGCGGCTGGCGGACCGTGCCGGGCGCATACCTCATCGAGGCGGCGCACAGCATCGACGACCGGCGGCTGTCGGCTTCTTTCCACCCGCGGTGACCACTCCACCTCGGCTGTGTGGGCCAGATCGCAGGTGTCAGCTGTTCCTCTGGGCACGCATTCGGGTCAAGGATCGGGTTGAAGGTTGACCCCCTATTCGTTCCAGGAGATCCCATGGCGCACCAAGCTGTGCCGCGACGGGCTCTGCTCGCCGCCGGTGGTCTGATCGCCGGCGCTGCCGGGCTCGCCGCCACCCCCGGCGTAGCATCCGCCGCACCCACCGTTTCCGATTCCGACCCGGCCACGCCCCGTGCCGCACTGCAGCGGCTGCTGACCGGCAACCACCGCTTCGCCAGCGGGCACGCCAACCATCCGCACCAGTCCGTCGACCGCCTGCGTGAGCTGGCCGCCGGGCAGCACCCGTTCGTCGTCACGCTCGGCTGCGCCGACTCGCGGGTGCCGCCCGAGCTCCTGTTCGACCAGGGGCTGGGTGACATCTTCGACAACCGGGTGGCCGGCAACGTCGTCGACGACATCCTGCTGGGCAGCATCGAATACGCGGTTGAGCACTTCGAGCCGCCGCTGCTGCTCGTGCTCGGGCACGAGCGGTGCGGTGCCATCACGGCAACGATCGAGGCGATCGAGACGGGCGCGCACGTGCCGGGGCACATCGGGGCGATCGTCGATGCCCTCCGCCCGATCATCGAGCCCGTGCTCCACCGGCCCGGCGACAAGGTGGACAACGCGGTGTCCGCCAACGTGCGGGCGCAGGCTCGGGCGCTCGTGCGGACCAGCGACATCATCCGGGAGAAGGTCGAGGCGGGCACGCTCGCGGTGGTCGGCGCGCGATACGACCTCGACACCGGCCGGGTCACACTGGTTCGCTGACCGGCCGTCCCATTCGCGACGGTGCCGCGCCGGCCACAACCGCCCGGCCAGACCCCGTGGCCGCAGGCGTTTCCTGCGGCCTCTCGCGCCCCGCCCGGCCAGGTCCGTGACGAAGCTGAACGGCTCGTCCTGGTCCTGACCGGGCGGGACCGGTGCCTGTCCTATGTGGACTTTCTTTGCATGATTGTCAGTTTTCCTTCCGCGTCAAGCACCTGCAGGGCCCAGCCGTCGGGGGTCACGGTCAGTCGCGTGCCGGCATCCCAATCGATGGCAAAGTCGACCCACGCCGGATCCGGTGGCGCATCGAGCTCGATGGGCGTCGAGACCGGCGGCGTGCCGCACGTGACCGTCACCGTGACGGATGCGGTCTCGCTCTTCACCGTGGCACGACCCGATCCGGAACCCGAACATACGAAGGTGAACCTCAGCGGTCCGGCGTTGCCGGCCTTGACGCGCATCCTCGTGACGTCGTGCAGGGCGGTGGTCTCCGGCAGGCTGGGGTGCACCCGCGTGTCGGGCGGAGGCGCCGCGGAGCCGGCCTCGGTCGTCTCGATCACCAGCGGTGTGGTCACGGGCGGGCCGGGTTTCGGTTGTGCGAACGCGACCCCGCCCGCCACGGCCACCACGAACACTGCGCTGGACGCGGCCGCGAGCCGCCGGCGGCGCCTGGTCAGGGTGAGGTGCGCGGCGGCCGTGCCCGGCGGGCGGACCTCGCGGAGCACGGTCTCGCGCATGCGGGCAAACTCGGCGCGGGTGTCGTCATCGGACAGCATCATTCTCAACCTCCGTAAAGTGGGCGGCCAGCGCGAGCCTTCCCCGGTGCAGCCACGACTTCACCGTGCCCTCCGGGACCCGTTCGCGCTGAGCGATCTCGGCGACCGGCAGATCGGCCAGGTAGTGCAGCACCATCGCGCGCCGGTGCGCGTCCGGCAGCGCCAGCAGCGCCTGCATGAGCGCGACCCGCTCGGGGCCGGGCCCGTCGACGACGGGCTCCTCCGCGCGTTGGCGGAGCAGATAGCGCAGCGCCGTGCGTGCCCGCCGCCACCGGCTGGTGGCCAGGTTCCACGCGACGCGGCGCACCCACTTGGCCGGATCGTCGTATCCGGCCACCCGGCGCCAGTTGGCCAGCGCACGGCAAAACGCCTCCTGCACAACGTCTTGCGCCTCCTGGCGGTCGCCGAAGTAGGCGTAGATCTGCACCACCAGGTCTGCGTAGTGTGCCGCGTAAAACTCGTCGAAGTCCGTCATCGCCGACTACACGTTTCGCCGTGACGCCGGGTTGCGCCGGCCACCCGTGCATTTGTATGACCGCTGAGCAGGCCCGGAAGCTCGCCGATAAGGGCTTGAACAAGGTGTGCCGCATAGCCTCGCCGCGCCGGAACTCCCCGGCGCACGGAGGAGGAAGCTATATGCGAGTGAGACTGCCGCGTGGCATCGCCACTACGGCGGCAACGGTGGCGGTGCTTGTCCTATCTGGACTTTCCAGTCCGGGGCAGGCGGCGCCCGCGACGGGCACGCTGCTGCCCGCGCCCGACGGGCAAGCGGTCAAGGACAGCTACATCGTGGTCCTCGAAGACCGGTTGATGACCGCGCAGGGTGTTTCGGTCAAGGCGCAGTCGCTGGCGAGCGCCTATGGCGGCGTGCTGCGCCACACCTATGCCTCCGCGCTGCGGGGCTTCGCGGTCAGCATGGGCGAGCAACAGGCACGCAAGTTGGCCGCGGACCCAGCGGTCGCCTACGTGGCGCAGGACGGTGTCGTGAGCGTCCAGGCGACACAGCAGAACCCGCCGTCGTACGGCCTGGACCGGATCGATCAGCGAAGCCGCCCGCTGGACCAGCGTTACACCTACGCGACCACGGGAGCCAACGTCACCGCATACGTGATCGACACCGGGATCCGCATCAGCCACACCACCTTCGAGGGGCGGGCCCGGTACGGCTTCGACTTCATCGACAACGACGCGATCGCCGACGACTGCCAAGGGCACGGCACGCACGTGGCCGGAACCATCGGCGGCGCCCAGTTCGGCGTGGCCAAGGCGGTCCGGTTGGTGGCGGTCCGGGTGCTCGACTGCGCCGGCTCGGGCATGTTCAGCGGAGTGATCGCGGGCGTCGACTGGGTCACCCGGAACGCCGTCCGGCCCGCGGTCGTCAACATGAGCCTCGGCAGCAACACGGTCTTCCAGCCGGTGGACGACGCGGTCGGCGCCTCGATCGCCACCGGGCTCACCTATGCGATCGCCGCGGGCAACGGCGTCGGGGGCAACGCGGTCGACGCCTGTTCCACGTCTCCGGCGCGGGTTCCCGCCGCCATCACGGTGAGCGCCACCGACCAGGCCGACGCCAAGCCGATCTGGGCGAACATCGGGCCCTGCGTGGACATCTTCGCGCCGGGCGTGGGCATCACGTCCGCGTGGCGGAGTTCCGACACGGCCACCAACACGCTCAACGGCACCTCGATGGCCAGCCCGCACGTGGCGGGCGTCGCGGCGCGCTACCTGCAACGCCATCCGGGCGCCACGCCGCAGCAGGTCCGGGATGCGATCGTGCAGGCGGCCAGCGTCGCGGTGGTCAACACCAACCCGGCGACGGGGACCACCAACCGCTTGCTGTACGCGGACATCGGCGGCTCGAACCCCGACGCCGTCGGCTCGGTGCTCGTGGACGGAAACCGGCCACACACGTTCGTGCGCGGCGCGGACGGCAATCTGTGGCTCAACTGGTGGGACGGCGGTGCTTGGCAGTGGGCCAACCAGGGCCGTCCGGGCAGCGGTGGCGTGGACAGCGGGGTCGGTGTGGTGACGGTGGAGAACGGCACGAAGCCGTTCGCCTTCGTCCGCGGCACCGACGGAAACCTGTGGGTCAATTGGTGGAACGGCAGCACGTGGCAGTGGGCCGATCAGGGGCGGCCCGGCGGCGGTGCGGTCGACAGCGGGATCGGGGTGGTCACGGTCGACGGAGGCAACAAGCCGTTTGTCTTCGTGCGTGGTACCGACGGCAATCTATGGGTCAACTGGTTCAACGGGTCCACGTGGACGTGGTCGGACCAGGGCCGCCCAGGCGGGCCTATCGAATCCGGGGTCGGCGCGGTGACCGTCGACGGGAACAAGCCGTTCGTGTTCGTGCGCGGCACGGACGGGAATATGTGGGTCAATTGGTGGAACGGCCAATGGAACTGGGCCAACCAGGGCAGGCCGGCCAACACCACACCGGAGCAGGCCATCGGCGCGGTGACACTCGACGGCAACCGGCCGTACGTGTTCGTGCGCGGCGGCGACACCAACGTGTGGGTCAATTGGTTCGACGGCGCGTTCTGGAGATGGGCTAACCAGGGAACCCGCTAGCGAGATCGATCCAGGGGCGGCCCGTGCGCAACGGTCGCCCCTGGACCGTGCCGGGCCGCATGCGGTGTGGCAGTCTGCAACGATGGCGCTCTTCGGTCGTGGAAGGACACCCTCCGTCTGTTCGGAGCATGGCCCGTGACAGGTGTTGCTTGCCCTGAAACCGGCCCAATGGCGGCGCGCGCTGCGGCTCGTCGTCGCCCCCGCCGGCAGCGACATAGGCACCGACCCTATCGCCCGGCCGGTCGGCGACAGCCTGGTTGGGGTCCTCTGCGTGCTCAACGGCAACGACGCACTCGTCGTGCCCGAGCATGTGGCCGCCGCCTGGCGGATGCGGCCGTGGGCGCTGTGGAACACGGCACTGGTGAACATGCACGCCGATCAGCTGAACGTGCAGACCTTCGGTACCGACGACTCCACGCTCTTTTCCGTGAACGGCACGGGCATGCCCGGCGCGGGCCACGTCTTCCGGCTGGACAAGGCTTTGCGGCAGCGGTTGCCGCTCGGAGCGCTGGTGAGTCTGCCCATTGCCAACGCCTTCTGCGCCGTGCCGATCCGTTCGGCGGCGACCCTGGGCATGGCCGGATTTCTCTCGCAGCTGACCGGTGAGCTCATGCGGGGCAATCCCGCGCCGCTTTCCCACGAGGTCTTCTGGGCCCACGACGGCGAGTTCACCAACCTCCGCGTCCGCGTCGACGGCGACGACACCCATCTGTCCATCCCGGAGCGCCTACGCGATCTGCTCACTTAACGTCCCGAGCGATGGATGTCGCCGCGCAGCTTGAGTATGTATGCCGCGGTGAGCGCGACAGCGCGGTCGGCGTCATGTGACAGATCTGCAAGGGCCTGTGACGCCGTGGTCCCCGGGATTCCCGCTAGTGCCTGTGCCAGCCGTCGACGTGCGGAGGAGGCAACGGTGCCGTGGGCGAGGCGATCGACGAGCGTGGCAGCGATCCGATCCGCCAATGTGGGATCACTCGCCAGCGCGCTCAGTGCGTCGGCGGCATCAACGTCGTTCACCTCATCCACGACCATATCGATGAGCGTCGGGACCGCGTCGGCGACTCCGCGCGCCCCGAGCGCCAGAGCCGCACATCTGCGGACCACGATGTCGGAGTTGGTGAGGGCGCCCTGCAGCAGTGCGGTCGCCTCACCGCCGGGAATCTCGGCGATGCACTGGACGGCACGTTTGCGCATCTCGGCTATTGGTGCGCCGAGGCCCTTCGCCAGCAGCGGCAATCCGCCGTCGCCCGATTGCGCCAGAGCCCATCGAAGGGCTCCGGCGACGTTCGGGTCCGACTCGTTCAGCGCTGCCTCGACCAGTGCTTCCACCGGCACGGGCACCTCTTCGACCGACGCCAAGGCCGCGCGCTGGCGCTTCCCGGCGCTGTCCGACCCCAGCGCCTGGAGTAGTGCGACGATCTGCAGCACGTCCTTCCAGTCGGCGGGTTCCGCGGCGCCGATCCGACGCAGTCGCGTGAGCAGCTCCGTCTCACGTGCGATGCGTTCCCGCGTCTGGCGGATGAGATCATCGACGAGCCCCGAGGGCGTGAAGCCCGGATCATCCAACGCGCGCTTGACTTCACGCAGCGACAGCCCCAATGACCGCAGACTCTCGATATGGAAGATCCGCCGGATGTCCTCTGTGGAGTATTCCCGGTATCCGGCGCCGCTACGACCCGTCGGCCGCACCAGGCCGAGCGAGTCGTAATGCCTGAGCATGCGGGCGCTGACCCCGGACCGTCGGGCCACATCACCGATCAACACCGCCTGTCACCCCTCCTGACTGGTCGTGCCGAGGGCCACGACGCGTTTCGCCTCCTCGATCGCGAACTCGAACCCGGCGTCCGGGTCGCGCGACAGCCGTTCGGTGGCGATCGCGTGGTGACGCACGCGAGGGTCGGGATCCGTCATCGCGGCGCGCAGGGCCGGCATGATTGTCTCACCCAGCGTGATCAGCGCCCGGCTGAGGCTCAACCGCGTCGCACGCTCGCCGCGCCCGAGCTGTGTGGCCAACACCGCGGCCAACGCGGGTTCTTCACCCTCGGGCACGAGGACGACCGCCGCTCGCCAGGCGCTTCGCGCCACCTCGTCGTCGGCATCGGTCAGAAGCGCCCGGGTGATCGCCGGCCACGCTCGCCGATCACTGATTTTGGACAGCGTGTGCAACGCCTGGCTTCGTGCCTGTGCGTGCTCCGAGCGAAGCTCATTGACGAGCTTGGGGACCGCCATTGACGCTGGATGGCGGATGAGCGCCCACGTCAGCATTTCCCGCACATAAAAGTCGGGCTCGATCGCGCATCGCTCGATGAGTTTGTCAATCAGCCGTGGGTCAGGGCTCGTGCCGGCCGCCAGTGCTGCCTGCAGCCGCACTGACGAGCTGCCGTTCTCCAGACCCTGGAGAACCCGCATCGGGTTCGCGTCCGCTCTCGGCATGGTCATCGGGAATCACCTCCTTGACCCACTGAAGACCTTGTCACTGTGTCAAGGTCAAGCTCAGCAGCCGGCGATCACAACGGTTCCACAACGCGAGCCCACTACACACGAGGCATGTCTGTTGAACACGAACCGATCGGCGGCGGCGTCGCGCGGCGCACGGTGCTGGCCACCGCTGCGGCTGTGCCCGCCGCAGCCCTCGTCATGCAGAGCCCGGCCCATGCCGCGGCACCCAACCTGACCATCACGCTGGAGCCGCTCGAAGGCGGCTCGGCGCGCTTCCTCAAGCTCGCGCCGTCGACCGCGCTGGGCTCTGAGACCGCCAAGCTCATCTTCCGGCTCACGATCACCAACAATGGTCCCGCGACGGTGACCGTCACCGGCATCACGTTCACGTTTCCCGGCTCGGGCGTGGCCAACAAGGTGATGCAGGGCGTCAAGGAGCTGTTTTCCAGCCAGGACAACACGATCGCGCCGGGCGCCACGAAGAACTGGTCCAACGGCAAAACCACGGTCAACAATGTGTCCGTCGACAACGCGGTCTATCTGGGCGTGCCCGCGCCCGCACAGATCCGCGCGCTGGTGACATGCTCAGGATTCGCCGACGCGGCCCAGTCGTCCGCGCTGAGCCTGACCGCCTACGTGTGCCCGAAGGCCGGCGGCTACCCCATGCCGTTCGCGGTGTCGGATATGCGCGTCGGCGAGGTCATGGCGGCGCGGGGCGAACACTGGGCCAACGGCGGCAGCGGTGGCACGCAGATCTACGCCCACGACGTGGGCGTCAAAGGCTGGGACCAGGTGGCCGGCGCATGGAGCGATCTGCTGCCGGGCACCGACGGCACGGCCAACGAGCACTTCCGGATCTGGAACAAGCCGGTGCGCGCGGTCGCCGCCGGCGTGGTGGTCGAGCGCTTCGACGGCATGCCCGACAACACGGTCATCGGCCAGCTGCCCAACCCGACACCGAACCCGGTGGACGGCAACCATCTGTGGATCCAGCACGGGACCGAGCTCGTGCGCTACACGCACATGCGCAACGGTACGATCCCGGCTTCGCTCACCCCCGGAACCGCTGTCACGCAAGGGCAGATCCTGGGGCGCGCCGGAAACTCGGGCAACTCGTCGGCCCCACACATCCACCTGGAGGTGCGCCGCGAGGGCACGTGGGCGCTGCGGCCGTGGGCGCAGGGCAGCGCGTGGATGGTGGCGCAGTCGAGCAACACGCCCTTCAACCCCGACTCGTCCGCGTGGCTGTCGGCCGGTGGGCGGGGCATCCCCAACACGACCATGCTCATCTGGCCGGCGGCGACGAAGCCCACCTGGTACCCCCCGGGAAAAAAGGAAATCACCATCTACGGGGTGCGGCTTGCCGACTATCAAACGGTCTTCAACCGGGTCACGGCGGTCGGCTATCGCCCGGTGTGGTTTGACGGGTACGAGGTGGGCGGCGCGACCTTCGTGAACGCCATCTTCCGGCCCACGGGCGGGCTCGGCTGGATCGCCCGGCACGGCATGTCCCTGGCCGACCTCAACGCCGAACTGAGCAAGTACCGCACCGAGGGCATCCAGCCGGTCAACCTCGCGAGCTACATGAACGGCTCCACCGTCCAATATGCGCTCTGCGGGGTGTACCAGGCGGGCCCCGACTGGCAGGCCTACGGCGGCAAAACAGGGGCGACCCACCAGTCGCTGTTCAACACCTACACCGGGCAGGGCTACGCCTCGCTCAACATCTCGATCGTGTCACCGGGCAACAGCCCGCAGTTCTCCGGCCTGTACGTCAAGCAGAACATCGGCGGGTTCGTCGCGGCATCATGGCTCACGGCGGCCGACTATCAGCAACAGTGGAACGACAACTACGAGGCCGGGCGCTATCTGTTTTATCTGTCTGCGTGCCAGCACAACGGCGCGCCGATGTTCTCGGCGATCTTCGCGTCCAGCCCGGGTGGCAGCGGCGGCACGGTCGGCCGGCACCATCTCGACCTGGAAGGCATCCAGGCCAACCTGATCAGCTGGACGGATCAGGGCCTGGTCACCCGCTGCATCGCGGGCTACGACCGCAGTGGCGTGGCCAACTTCGCAGTGGGTTGGCGCAACGCGTGAAGCGTGGAGGTCGCGTCCAATGTGGACGCGACCTCCAGCTCAGGCGCGCACCAGCACGACCTCGTACTCGTCCGCGGTCGGCGGGAGTCCGGTGTCGAACTTCGCGTTCACCACCGCCAGAGTGTCGCCGAACAGGGCCGCGGTGCTCGGGACCTGGAACAGCTCGCTGGTGATGACCTTCCTCACCTCCCCGCTGCTCAGGTCGTCGGCCAGCTTGATCCGCGTGACCTGGTTGGAGAAGTTCTGCACCGCCCACAGCCGGCGGCCGTCGAGCACGATCCCGTCGACGTTCGGCACGCTGATCCCCGCGATCAGCGCGCTCGTGCCCGTCACCGGATCGACCGTGTAGAGCTCACCGTTTCCGGTGTGCGCGACGATCAGCGTGCTGCCGCATTCCGTGACCTCGATCCCGTTGTTGTTGAATTCCTTGCTGGTATCGGCGGCAGGCCCGCTGAGCTCCAGCGTCCTGAACTGACCGAGCTCGCCGTAGCCGTCCACCGGCACGAAATAGAGCCGCGGCTGGCGGCTGTCGGTGAACCAGACGCCTTCGCGGGTCCAGATGGCATCGTTGATGATCGTGTCCGCGGGGTCGGCGAGCTGGTAGGTGGCGACCGTCGCCTTCGTCTTCGTGTCGTAGACGTAGGCCTCGCCGCTGAAGCCGCCCGCCACGAAGAGCAGATCGTGCCGCGGGTCGAAGGTCATCCCGCCCGCCATCCGCCCCTCGGGCACGTCGATGAACAACTCGGCGGTCTCGTCCTCGACGTTGCCCTTGAAGATGTCGCCGGTGAACAGGTCTCCGGCGTAGAAGGTGTCGCCGTGCCCCTTGGCGATGCCCTCGGCCGACGTGGCTCCCGGCAGGACGATCTCCGTGTCGGGCGCCTTGCCTGCGGGCTTCGCCGCGGCCTGCGCCGGCATCGTCACGCCGGTCAGAATCACAAGCAGCGATACGGCCACCCGCTGCGTCAGTGATGTGCTTCGCATGTTTGATTCCCTTGCGTATGAGTGGAGCCCGGTGCTCCACACCGACTAACGCGCGAATCCGGCGCCGGGAATGGCCGCGTCCCAGAGTCCGGGGTGCGCAGCACGTTGGTGCCGTCGCGATTGGAGTCGACAAGCAGCTTCACCCCGGCCCGGAATCTCCGCCACGCCACCCAATCTATTGCGCGAGCTCGGCGAGCGTCGCGCGGATCTGTTCGGCCTGTGGCGCGTCGAGTTTGGCATACAGCACGAGCGCATGCTCGTAGTGTCGGCTCGCCTCGGTGAGGTTTCCGAGGGTGCGCAGCGCGTGACCGAGCCCGGTGTGTGCGCGGGCCCGCTGATCGGCGGAGCCCGTGTCGCCGGCCATGGTCAGCGCGGCACGGTGCTGGGCAACCGCCTCCACGGGCCGGCCCGCGCTGCGTGCGGCCTCGCCCAGCCCGTTGAGCGCCCACGCTTGGCCGTCGCGCTCGCCGATCGCGGCGTAGATCGCGAGCGCCCTGCGGTGGCACTGGGCGGCCAGCTGTGGCCGGCCCAGCCGGGTGTGCACGGTGCCGAGATTGTCCAGTGCTCCGGCTTCAAGGTGGACGTTGCCCAGCCGCCGGCCCAGTGACAACGCTTCGTCGAGGTGAACGGCGGCAGCCTCGCACCGGTCCAGCCGCTGCAGCACGAGGCCGAGGTTGTTGAGGATGATCGCCTCGCCGGTCTCGTCGCCGGTCAGCCGGTACGACGCCAGGGCCTGCGCGAAATACGTTGCCGCGGCTTGGAATCTGCCCCGCCGCACGGCGATGGCTCCCAGTTTGTTGTTGGTCCGCGCCTGGCCGGCGTGATCGCCGAGCCGCACGAACAGGGCCATGGCGCGCCGGTGGTACTCGATGGCCGGACCGAACCGGCCGCGCAGTTGTTCGTCCCGGCCGAGACCGTTGAGCGCCGAGGCTTCTCCCGCCGCGTCGCCGACCCGCCGGAACAGGGTGAGCGCACGACGATGGTAGTCGGCGGCCCGGTCCGGCTGGCGCATGCCCATGTGGGCGTCGCCGAGCAGGCGGGCGGCGTGCGCCAGCCCGGCGTCGTCGCCGATCTGCTGCGCGGCATGGTATCCGTGAGCGTGCACGGCAAGCGCCTCGGCGCGGTGGCCGCCGTCGAGATAGCGGGCGAGCGTGGCCGACAGCCGCACCGTGTGGCCGGGCCAGCCGTGCGTTGCGGTGTGCGCGGCCACGGCGACCAGACAGCCGCGCTCGGTGTCGAGCCATTGCCGTGCCGCCTCCGGGTCGGCCAGCTCGACTGTCGTGGCGTTCGCGGCGTCCACCGACGGCTTCGGCGCCTCCGCCGGGTACAGCAGGTGAGCGGCGGCCTCGGCCACCGCCACGTAGTGGTCGAACAGCCGGGCCAGTGCGGTCTTTCGCTCCGCGGCGGAAATCCGCTCGGTGGCCAGGTTGCCTGCGTAGGCGCGCAGCAGGTCGTGCATGCCGTACCGGTCGCGGCCCGTGAAGTGGATCAGGTGCGCCCGGATCAGCCTGGTCAACGCCTGCCGGACCGGTTCGAGCCCGCCGCCGACCAACGCCGCCGCGGCGTGGCCGTCGATGTCCGGGCCCGGCTGCAGGCCGAATAACTCGAAGGCGCGCCCGGTGTCCGGCGGCAGGTGCTTGAGGGACCAGGAGAACGCGGCCGTCACGGCGGCCCGCGGATCACCGCCGGCGTCGAGCATGGCGAGCCGCTGTTGCTCGTCGGCCAGGTCCGCCAGCGGTGTCCACGGCTGAGACACGGCCAGCTCAGCGGCGACCCGCAGGGCCAGGGGCAGGTGGGCGCACCGCAGGCTCAGCGCGGTGACGGCGTCCGGTTCGGCATCGGCACGGGCGCCGATCTGCCGGCGCAGCAACGTAAACGCCTCGGCGGGGGAGAGCACGTCCAGGTCCATGCGGTGCGCGCCGTACACGGCGACCAGCCCGGCCAGGCTGTCGCGGCTGGTGACCAGCACCGCCGACGGTCCGGTCCCGGGCAGCAACGGCCGGAGCTGGTCCACAGTGGACGCGTTGTCGAGCAGGATCAGCATGCGCCGCCCGGCGACCTCGGTGCGGTAACGAGCCGCCCGGTCGTCCACTCCGGACGGCAGATTCGACCGGGGGACGCCGAACGCTTCGAGGAATCGGGCCAGCGCGTCCGCCGCGCCGACCGGATGGTCCGGGTCGTAGCCGCGCAGGTCGAGGTAGAGCTGCCCATCGGGGAACAGGTCGCGGACTCGGTGCGCCCAGTGGACCGCCAGTGCCGTCTTGCCGACACCGGCCATGCCCGACACGACCGAAATCAGCACCGGGGCCTGTCCTGCCGTGGGCGTGTCGCCGGTCAGGAGCCGATCCAGCCGGCGCAGTTCGCACTCGCGCCCGGTGAACCCGGCGACGTCGGCGGGCAACTGGGCGGGCGTTCGCAACCCGGCCGTTGCCGCCGGGCGGCCGCCCTCGCCCCGCAGGACCGCCCGATGGGCCGCCTGCAACTGCGGCCCGGGATCGGTACCGAGCTCGTCGGCCAATCGCCGGCGGACGGCCGCGAAACAGTCCAGCGCTTCGGCACCCCGCCCGGCCGCGTACAGGGCTCGCATCAACGCCGCGGCTATCGGCTCCACGAGCGGATGCTCCGCCAGTTCCCGGGGTCAACCGCTCGACCACCGCCACCGGGTCGCCTTCCTCCATCTCGGCATCGGCCCACTCCAGCAAGGCGTGGAGGCGTTGCTGCTGCCACACATGCCGTGCCTGCTCCACCCATTGACCGGAGAGGCCCGCCAGCGGCTCGCCCCGCCACAGACCGAGCGCCTCGCGCAGGACGGCGGCCCGGCCGGGCGGCCCGGCCCGCGCGACCAGATCCCGGAACCGGTTGAGATCGACGCACTCCGGCCGAACGTCGAGTACGTAACTCCCGCCCCGGCGGGTGACCGAGGCCGGCTCGCCGTCGCAGGCGCTCGCCTGCTCCAGCACCTTGCGCGTCCGTGCGATGTGCGTATGCAACATCCGGCGCGCCCGATCCGGGGGCGCCTGGCCCCAGACCCGATCCACGAGAGTGTCCGCCGACACCGGCCGGCCCACCTCCGCGATCAACACAGCGAGCACAACTGCCTGTTGCGGCCTGCTGAGACGGAACACGCGGCCCCCCGCGTGGATCTCCACAGGTCCCAACACGCGAAGCTCCATGATCTAGCCCCCACGCATCGACAACCGTCCCACCCCCGATGCAGGAAACCGCACGCGGGCGCCGGTCGTCAACAACCTGTCGGCATTTTGGCCGGGCCGGTTCGGTGCTATGCGTTGAGCCTCGCCTTGAGGAACGCCGCGGCCTCCTCCTGCGCGTGTGCGCCGGCCTCCAGATCGCCGGCCATGCAGAAGAAGCCGTGGATCATGCCGTCGTAGCGGGACAGTGTGGTGTCCACACCGGACTCGGACAGCCGCTTGGCGTACAGCTCGGCCTGGTCGCGCAGCGGGTCGAACTCGGCGGTGATGACCAGCGCGGGCGGCAGCCCGGCCAGGGAGCTCGCGCGCAGTGGCGAGGCCAGCTCGTGGAAGCCGTCTTCGGGCTTGGCCAGATAGTGCGACCAGTACCAGGCCACGGACGTCTTGTTGAACAGGAAGGGATCGTCGAAGTCGGTCTCGGCGCCGTAATCGGTGTTCGGATAGACCAGAACCTGAGCGGCCAGCGGCACGCCCTCGTCGCGGGCGAGCAGCGTCACGGCCGCCGCCAGGTTGCCGCCCGCGCTGTCACCGCCGACCGCGATGGCCGTGCCGAACTCGGCCGCAGCCCAGAGCACCGCGTCGAAGCAGTCGTGCACGGCCGTGGGGAACTTGTGCTCCGGCGCGAGCCGGTATCCCACCGCCACCACCGCGCAACCAACCAGATTGGACAGTCGCCGGCACACGGCGTCGCTCGTGTCGATCGTGCCCAGCGTCCAGCCGCCGCCGAAGAAGTAGACCAGCACGGGCAGATCGGTCCGCTCGGACGGCCGGTAGACGCGGATCGGCAGGCCGGACCCGGGCAGCGCACTGTCAACAACGGAGTGCACCGGTTCGGGCGTGCCGCCCGCGTCCCGGATGGAGGCCAGATCGAGCTCGCGGGCCTCGGCGACGGACAGCGCGTAAAGCTGTGGTGCGCGGGCCCGCTCGCGGCGTGTGCGCATGGCCTGTACCTGTGGATGCATGGGCACGGCAACGGTTCCTATCTGAGTGTGAGAGCCCGGAGCTCTCGCATGGTCGGCGACAGCGGAAGAACGACAAGCTTGGCGGCGAACCACTTCGACACGGCGTCGAGCAGCTCGCCGGCCTCGGCGGCGGTCGGGGCGTGCACCCAGAATTCGCCCATCCGGCCAAACGTGTTGCCGCCCGCCGCGGCGGTGCGCAGCCCGCGCGGCACGAAAATCCTCGCGCCCACCACACCCTCGCGCGTCAGAAGCTCCGCTTCGGACGGATGGTCCAGCAGCGTGCCCTCGACCAGCGGAAGGAACGCGCCCGCGACACAGCCATCCTTTTTGGACAAGGTGATGTCCTCAATGGATCCCAGCAGCGCCATCGTGCCGAGCTCGGCCAGGTCCACGCCGAATTTGTAGCGCACCTGATCGCGGATCGGTCCGCCGGCCCGGCGGGCCGCGCACTCGCTGAACACCACGCCGTACTGGCTGGAGAACAGTTCCATGTGGAAGATGCCGTCGGCAAGCCCAAGCGTGGCAAGCGACTTCTCGACGACCGGCAGCGCCTGGTTGTAATAAGCCTTGTCGGATATCGGGTCGAGGGTGAAGGTCCGCACCGGCGACCGGTCGTTGACCGCCTTCAAGCAATTCTGTGGGTACCGGCCAAGCGCCACAAACCTCATCCGTCCGCCGCTGACGATCCCGTCGGCGAACAGTTCCTCGCCGTCGATGAACTCCTCGACCACGAACGTGCGCGCGGCGACGTTGCGCGCCCGGCAGTCCCGGCTGATCCGCTCCACCTCGGCCGTGTTCGACACCACAAAGGTGGACTGGGTCGCCTGTCCGGCAACGGGTTTGACCACCGCCCGCTCGAACGGCAGCTGCCAACCCGTTGGCAGCTCCCGGATGTCCTCGATGAGCTCGTGCCGCGCCACGATCACACCGGCCTGGCGCAACCGCTGCTTCTGCAGGAACTTGTCGCGGAACAGCGCGACCGTCCGGGCCGGCACGGCCCGCGCGCCGAGCACAGCCCCGACCGCCGCCGCCGTCATCATGGACATGTCGTCGTGCGCGTAGACGGCGTCGAACTCGGTCAACCCGTTGCGGTACAACGCGTTGAGCACCGGGTCGACGCCGCGCGACTCGTCGGCGAACACCATGCGCACGCCCTCACGGGTCACCGGCAGGCCGATGTCGCGCGCGTTCGCTCCAATCACGACGGTGACGTCGACGTGGGCGGGGAGCGCTTCAAGCGCCTGATGGTCCACTCCGATCATCAGCAGTCGATGGGTACGCTGCATGGCGAGAAACTTACTCCCTGCGGCCCGGTAGGCGCGAGAGGAGGCCACGCGGACATGGCAGCCGGCTGATAAGGGCGGGAGGCCGAGGCGAGACGCCCGCGGCCATGAGACACAGCCCGGCGGGCGCGAGAGGAGGCCACGCGTACATGAAAGTCAGCCGACATGGGCGACGAGGTGCACGAGGTCGGCTGAGTTGAGCAGAGATCGAGGTGTCGATACTTAGGGATGAAAATGCCCGACTAACCTCGAATGTTCGGCGGATTTAACCATTCGAATAAAATCAACGGCCTATTGTGAGTAGCCGCTTGCGCAAGTAGATTGCCATTCGCCGGGGGCCCGCCGGGACGTATTGGGGACGTCCGTGGCGGTGGAGATTGACGTGATATTGGCAGGTTTAAATATGGCTGCGTGGGTTGATGAAGTCTTGCTTGCGGGCGGGGACAATGACGGCTGTCTCAATTTCGGCGGGCAGCTGAGCCGCGGCGATCTGCGGCGTGAAGTGGCACAACGCCAATCGGCGCTGGAGGACCTCGGCATCAAGCCCGGCGGCACCGTGGCGTTGCGCCTGCCGCCGTCGCTGGCCTACGTGGCAAACCTGCTGGCCGCCTGGCGTATCGGGGCTCAAGTGTCCCTTTTGGATCACCGGCTCACCGATCACGAGGTGGGCCAGGCGCTTGAGCGGCTCAAGCCGCAGGCCGTGGTGCGTTTCGAGGGCAAACTTCCTGGCGGGCTGCGCGCGTTCTACGACGTCACGGACATTCCGTCGGCGCATCCCGGTGAGTCCGCCGCCACCGACCACTGCGTGGTACAGCTCAGTTCCGGCTCGACCGGACCGTCCAAAGTGATTGCCCGGACGGCCGATAGCCTCATCGAAGAAATTGAGCGATACAAACTTATTGAGGGGGTACCGCTTCCGGGCGAGCGGGTCGTGCTCCTCGCATCGGTCGTGCACGTGCTCGGCCTCGTGGGCGGGCTGCTCTACTGCCTCAACGCGGGCACCGAGCTCACCCTGCCGACGAGACTCACGGTCGACGCGATCCTGCAGGCGGTCGCGGGCGGGGAAGCCCCGGCGACCCTGCTCGGCGTGCCGTTCCACATCGAACTGCTCGCCTCGACCGAGCGCCCGCCCCGGCTCCCGCAGCTCAAGCGGATGACCACGGGCGGCGAGCTGGTCCGCGCCCAGGTCTACGAGCGATTCACCGACCGCTACGGGGTGCCGCTGGGCAACATGTACGGGATGACCGAGGTCGGCGTCATCGCGACCGACCTGTTTGGACAGCACCGCCCGTCGCTGCGGCCCGCACCCGGGCTCACCGTGCGCTCCGACGACGGCGAGCTGCTGATCGGCATGCCCCGCTCGCCGTACATCGGGCTGGTCGACCCCGGCCGGTGGGCCGACGGCTGGCTGCGCACGAAGGACGCCGGCACGGTGGACCCGGGCACGGGCCTGCTCACCGTGCACGGCCGGCTGGACTCGCAGGTGTCGGTCGGCGGGCTGAAGGTGGACCTGACCGAGGTCGAGCACGCGCTCGCGGCCCTGCCGGGGGTGGAGGCGGCGGTGGTCGTGTTCGACAACGGCATTGAGGCCTATGCGGTCGCCTCGGCCGGTGTCGATGAGCTTGAGGCGGCCCTGGGTGAGCGGCTCGCGCCGTACAAGCGGCCCCGCGCCATTCATCTTGTGGAGCAACTGCCACGCACCGCAACGGGGAAGCTCGTCCGCGCCCAATCAGTTCTAAGGAGCTCCAAATGACCACTCCGGACAGCGTGCGTCAATTTCTCATCCAGGCGATCGCCGCCATGAACTATCCGGTGGACGACGTGACCGCCGAGACCCCGCTCGGGTCGGCAGGCGTCGACCTGGAGTCGCTCGCCGTCGCCGAGCTCGCCGTGCGGGTCGAGGACGAGTACGGCGTGAAGTTCTCCGACGAGGAGTCCGAGACGGTGGCGGCCATGAGCATCGGTGAGCTCGCCGCGACGATCGTGTCGCGCTTGGCCAAAACGGCGGCTTAGGTGGAGCGCGCGGAGGTCGTCGAACTGCTTGCCACCTATGGGGATCGGACGCCCGACCAGGTGCGCGAGCGGATCGACTCGCTGGAGCTGGCGTGGCTGCTGCACCAGGTGGAGCAGCGGCACGCCGTCGCGCTCGATCTCGACGACGACTCGCTGATGCGCATGACCACAGTGGACGGTGCTGTGGCGGTGCTTTCC
Organism: Allorhizocola rhizosphaerae; assembly: GCF_003426775.1. Classification (GTDB taxonomy): domain Bacteria; phylum Actinomycetota; class Actinomycetes; order Mycobacteriales; family Micromonosporaceae; genus Allorhizocola; species Allorhizocola rhizosphaerae. The sequence goes on from NZ_QJUG01000095.1 coordinate 20,672, forward strand.
GAGGTGCTTTCCCGTGCTTGAGCGCGTGGCGGTCACCGGGATGGCGGCGATCACCGCCTACGGCTTCGGCTGTGCGGCGCTGTTATCCGGTGTGCTGTCGGGCAAGCCGGCCTTCGGCCCGGTGACGCGATTCGATGTGGCGCAACGCCGGGTGGGGGTCGCGGCGACCCTGCCCGGCTCGCCCGACCTGCGCGAGCTGCTGGACGAGGTGATCGGCCAGGTGGGAGCGGGAGGCCCGGTTTTCCTCGCGGCGCACCAGCGCATGGGGATCGGCGACCGCACCTACACCAGCGCGTGTGTGGCCGCGTCGACGGCCGTTGCCGACGCGGCGAGCACGATCGCGCACGGCGACGCCCAACGGGTCGTCGTGGCGGCGGGCTATCTGGTCGACCCGGTCCAGTTTGGACTGTTCGACGCGGGCCGGGCGCTGGCCGTGGACGGCGCGGTGCGGCCGTTCAGCATGGGGCGCAAGGGCTTGCTGCTCGGTGACGGGGTGGCGGCGATCGTGCTGGAGGCCAGGCCACGGCGTGAGCCGATGGCGTGGATCGACGGCTGGGGCCGGGCCGGGGACGCCTACCACGTGTGCCAGCCGCGCCCGGACGGCTCGGGCCTGGCCCGAGCCATCGAGCGGGCGCTGTTGAAAGCGGGCCGTCCGGGGCTCGACTACGTGAACGCGCACGGCTCCGGTTCGCCGCAGAGCGACGCGGCCGAGGCGCAAGCCCTGCCCAGGGGCGTGCCGGTCAGCTCGACCAAGGCGCTGCACGGCCAGGCGCTGGAGGCCTCACCGCTGATCGAGCTCGTCACCACGATCCTGGCCATGAACGAGGGCGCGCTGCCGGTCAACGCCGGATATCTCGGGCCGGACCCGGAATGCCCGGTGGACGTGATCCTGGACGAGCCGCACGCCGGCGACATCCGGCACGCACTCGTGGTCAACTCGGCGTTCGGCGGGGCCAACACGGCTTTGGTGGTGAGCGCGCCATGAATGTGCTCGCTGAGGCGCAAGTGTCCAGTCAGGACAGTGTGCCGGCGCTGGCCGGGTTCATCGCGTCGTCGTTCAGCCCACTGGTCGCGGAGGTCGCACGCCGCTGCCTGTCGGGCGTGACGCCGAATCCGGCGACGGCGATCGTCATCGTGAGCCCTGACGGAGATGTCGAGACCGCACGAGCGGCCGCGTCCGGCGGGCGCGTCTCGCCCCTGCTGTTCTTCCAGGCCGTGCCCAACGCGATCGCGGGATACATCGCCGCCAAGTGGGATCTGCGCGGGCCGGTCGTCTGCCTGGAGGAGCCGGGCATCGAGGGCGGCGTCGAGGTGGCCCGGATCATCATCCGCGACGGCGACGCGGACGAAGCATTAGTGGTCTTTGTCGGTGACGGCGCGCGTGCTGTCCTAGTGAGAGGAGTACGGCCATGACGGGCAACAACCTGCGGGCCACGCTTGCGGCCGATCCGCTGCTGGGAGCGGGCAACGTGGTGACGAGGCTGCTGGAGCTCGGCGCCGATCCCCACGGGCCGGGGCTGGCGTTCGATACGGACACCCCGCTGACCCTGGGCGAGCTCGACGAGCGCGTCCGGGCGCGGGCGGCGTGGCTGCACGAGCGGGGCGTCAAGCCGCGCGATCCGGTCGCGGTGTATGTGCGGAGGTCTGCCGACTGCTTCCTGACGTTTTTCGCGCTCAATCGCTTGGGAGCGATTCCAGCCCTGATGAACCCCAACATCCCGATGCCGGTGGCCAACCAGTACATAGCCAAGCTCAAGGCCACGGCCGTGCTGACCGACCCGGGCCGGGCGGTCGAGCACGAGCAGGTGTGGGACGTGGCCGAGTCGGCCAAGGGCGATCCGGCCAAGGCGCCGAGCGCGTTCCGGCACCACGAGGACGACCCGATCGCGATCACGCACTCGTCCGGCACCACCCGCATGCCCACGGCGGTGGTCCACTCGCACAGCAGCCTGTTCGCCGCCACGCGCCGCATCCGTCTGATGGGGCCGCGGGCGCAAGGCACCGAACGCGTGCTGAGCGCGCTGCCCGCCCCGCACACCGCCGGCATCCTCGCCGTCAACCAGGCCCTGGTGAACCGGGCCGAGATACTGTTCCTGTCCACTCAGGACGATGCCGAACTGATCCTCGACGCGATCGAGCGGTGGAAGCCGACGGGGGTGTTCGGGTTCGCCGTGACGTGGGCCGAACTCGCCCGGCACGACCTGACCGAGCGCGACATGGACTCGGTGGCGATCTGGTTCAACACCGGCGACTGCGCGCACGAGGCGCACATCCGCAAGCTGGTTGCGGTCGGCAGCCACGTCACGGTTGCGGCCAACGGGCAGCGCGAGCGGGTCAAGGGCTCGACGTTCTACGACGGCATCGGCTCGACCGAGATGGGGCACTCGGCGTTCCACATCGGACACCGGGTCGACACCAACCGCTACGGGCGCTGTGTCGGCAAGCCACACGTGTTCGCCGACGTGCGCGTCCTCGATCTGGAAACCGGCGACGAGATGCCCGTGGGCAAGGTCGGCCACCTCGGGCTGAAGTCGCCCACGCTGTCGCTGGGCTATTGGAACGACCACGCGCAGACGTTCCGTACCAGATATTTCGGTTACTACCTCACCGGTGACCTCATGTACCGCGATGAGGAGGGCTACTACTACCACATGGACCGGGCGGTGGACGCGGTCGATCTGGGCGGCGGAAACTGGCTCTACACGGCCATGTCGGAGGAGCGCATCCTGGCGGCCAACCCATCGGTGCGCGACTGCACGGTGGTCGCGGTCAATGTGGACGGTCGTGTCGTCACCGACATCCTCGTGCTGAGCGACAGCGATTACGACCCCGACGCGGTGACAGCCGCGCTGGAGCCACACGTCGCCGCGACCGTGCGCAAGGTGATCCGGGTGACCGACGCCGACCTTGTCACGGGACCGACCGGCAAGGTGCGCAAGTTCCTTATGCGCCAACGACACCTGGCGACGTTATGACTGGGCGAGGGGGGAGGCCATGAACACCCGGCCAGAGATAGTGATCACGGGGATGGGCATGGTGACACCGATCGGGCGCAAGCCTGAGGAGGTGTTCGCCGCTATGTGCGACGGCCGGTCCGGGATCGTGCGGCCCGAGGAGGGGCATCCCGCGTTCGGTGCGCTGGAGGTGATGGGTGCGGGCCCGCCGATCGACCCGGCGAGCGTGATGCCGGGGCCGGAGGCGCGCACGATCGACCGGTACATCGTGATGGCGTTGGTCGCGGCGGGCGACGCGCTGGCCGACGCTTCCCTCAAGCCCGGCGAGGACGTCGATCCGTACCGTGTCGCCACAGTGGTTTCCGGCACCGGTGGGCTGGCCGCGCTTGAGGCACAGGTGGTCACGCGCACCGAGAAGGGCCGGATGGGCGTGAGCCCATACCTGCTGCCCGGCATGCTGCCCAACATGGGCACGGCCCGCATCGCCATCAAGTACGGCCTGCGCGGCTACAGCTCGTCGATCGGGACGGCCTGTGCGGCGGGGGCACAGTCCATTGCGGAGGGTGTGCGGATCCTGCGCAACGGGGAGGCCGACGTGGCCGTGGTCGGGTGTTCGGAGGCTCCACTGTTTCCGACGCTGGCCGACACGTTCGGCAACGCCCGCGCGCTGGCCCGCGGATGGGCCGACAACCCGGCTCAGGCGAGCCGCCCGTTTGACTCGCGCCGCAACGGCATGGTGCTCGCCGAGGGTGGGTGTGTGTTCGTGCTCGAACGCGCCGACTTCGCGGCGGCGCGCGGAAGGCCGGCCTACGCGAGCGTCGTGGGGTGGGGGATGACGACCGACGCGCATCACCCCACGACGCCGCGGCCGGACGGCGAGGGCGCGGCCAACGCGATGCGCCGTGCGCTGGCCGACTCCGGGTTGGGGCCCAAGGACATCGGCTACATCAACGCCCACGGCACGAGCACCAAACTGGGGGATGCGGCCGAGGCGCTGGCGATCCGGACGGTGTTCGGCGACGATGTGCCGCCGGTGAGTTCGAGCAAGGCGGTCACCGGGCACATGCTCGGCGCGTCCGGCGCGGTCGAGGCGGCCGCGTGCGTCATGGCGCTCGGACAGGGGGTGCTACCCCCGACACACAATTTGGACGAGCCGGATCCAGCGTGCGAATTGGACCATATCCGAGGCGCTCCGCGTACCCGTCAAATCGACTTCGCTTTAACCAATTCGTTCGGATTCGGTGGTCACAATGTGAGCCTTGTCCTTGGCCGGCCTCGCATTCCTCAGAGTCGATTCGAGGGGGCCCAAAGGTCTTATTGATTCTTTTCAAATGTCGGGCTAGCTTCGAATGAAGGCAGTTTCGCATTCATAGCCGCAATTTTTTGTGCGACAACGCACGCCACGGGGCATCCGTCCCTACCTTTTCACGCCCGGAAAACGGTGGGGTAAATCGAAGAATAGGTAGGTTGAGATGAATGTTCTCGGGGTGGACCACCTAGAGTTCTATGTCGGCGATGCCCGCCAGACCGCGTACTTTCTCTGCACCGCCTTTGGGTTTCGCGTCCGCGGCCAGGGCGGTCCGCAGACCGGACTGACCGATCAGCGTTCCCTGTTGCTGCGCCACGGCGACATCCACATCGTCCTGACCTCCGGGCTCACCTCACGGCACCCCGCGACCGAATACGTCGGCCGGCACGGCGACGGTGTCGCCGTCATCGGCATGGGCGTCGAGGACTTCGAACCGCACCACGCACCCGTGCACCACGACAAGGCGGCGTTCGCCATGGTCAACGGCTTCGGCGACGTGATGCACCGGCTGGTGCAGCGGTACGACGACAAGGAGGTGTGGCTGCCCGGCATCGAGCCGGTCGCCGACTCCGACCCCGACGACGGCCTGCTGCAGGTCATCGACCACCTTGCGATCTGCGTGCCTTCCGGCGACCTCGCGACGACCTCACGGTTCTATCAAGAGGCTTTCGGGTTCAACGAGATCTTCGAGGAGTACATCGAGGTCGGCGGGCAGGGCATGGATTCGAAGGTGGTACAGAGCCCCTCGCGCGAGGTGACGCTCACGCTCATCGAGCCGGACCCGGCGAAGCGGCCCGGCCAGATCGACGACTTCCTGCAGTGGCACGCGGGCGCCGGGGTACAGCACGTGGCGTTCCGCACCGACGACATCATCCGCGCGGTGAGCACGTTCTCCGACCGCGGAATCGGGTTCCTGAGCACCCCCGGCAGCTATTACGACGCGCTCGCGCTGACCGAGACCGAGATCCCGGTCGAGCAGTTGCGCAGGCACGCCGTGCTGGTGGACCAGGACCACTGGGGACGGATGTATCAGATCTTCACGCAGTCCATGCACATCCGCCGGACGCTGTTCCTGGAGCTGATCGAGCGGCACGGCGCCCTCACGTTCGGATCGAGCAACATCAAGGCGCTTTACGAGGCCAAGGAGCGCGAGCTGGCGATGGCAACCGGAGAGAAGAATGCTTGAGAAACTGACCGAGGAGGAACGGCAGCTGCTGCCGTCCGATGAGGACGTGGAGTTCTACGCCGAGCACGGGTGGTACCTGACCGGAAAGTTGCTCACCGACGACGAGGTCGACGAGCTCGTCGAGGCGAGTGAACGGTTCTATGCCGGGCATCGCGACCGCACGCTGCCGGTCCGGCCGCCGCGCCTGGCCTACTGGGAGCCGCAGCACGGTGCGGTGCAGCGGCACAACGACTACGTGCACTACGAGAGCGACGCGATCGCGCGCATCCTGCGCAAGCCCATCATCGGGGCGGTGGCGGCGCGCCTGGCCCAGGCCGACGAGATCCGCGTGTTCCAGTCGACGCTCATCTACAAGCCGCCGAGGCCGGACGAGCCGACCAACGTCGTGCCGTGGCACTTCGACCGCCACTACTGGGCCACCTCCACCTCCGAGCGCATGCTCACGGCGTTCATCCCGTTCCACGACTGCGGCGAGGAGATGGGCACCATCACGATGATCGATGGCAGCCATCTGTGGAAGGAGATCGACAACGACGACACGACCGTGCGTCACTTCGCCGACCGTGACAAGGAGGACCTGGAGGAGAAGCTGCGGCGCAACGCGGACTTCAACAACACCGACGTGCGCAAGGTGCCCATGATAATTCCGAAGGGGCACATGAGCTTCCACCACTGCCGCACCTACCACGGCAGCGGCGGCAACCGTAGCGACCGGCCGCGCCGGGCCATCTCGTTCCATTTGCAGGACGGCGAAAACCAATACCGCCGCTACGAGCTCAGCGACGGCAGTTTCGTCTCGTACAACCACGACTATGTGGTGCGGCAGACGCCGGACGGCCGGCCCGACTACGCGGATCCCACCTATTGTCCCGTCATCTGGTCGGAGCCCGATGTCGCTGGCTAGAAAACGGCTGCTGGGCCTCCTGAGCGGTGCTTGGGTGGCCCAGGCGGTGTACGCGGTTGTGAAGCTCGGTGTGCCGGACATGCTGCCGGACACCGCTTCACGCTTGGCCGCGGCCACCGGGGCCTCGGAGCAGGCGCTGACCCGGCTGCTGCGCGCGCTGTGCACGGCCGGGTTGTGCACAGAGGCCCAGCCGGGTCGGTTCGACCTGACAGCGGGTGGGCGGCTGCTGCGGTCCGATGTGGAGGATTCGGTACGGCTGCACGCGCTGCTGCAGGGTGACGAGGTGTTCCGGTCGTTCGCCGAAATCATGCACACCGTGATGGGCAACGGACCGGCGTTCGAGAAGGTGTACGGCAGGCCCTTCTACGTTTATCTGGAGGAGCACCCGGCGGCGGCCGAGGTGTTCAACACGTCGATGGGCGAGACGAATCTGCCGTCCACTGTGGACCTGTCCTGGGCACGCTCCATTGTGGATGTCGGCGGGGGCGATGGCTCGCTGCTGCTGCGGTTGTTGCGCGACGGCCAGACGGGTGTGCTGGTGGAGCTGCCCTCGGCCATCGCGGCGGCGCGCGTCAAGTTGGAGCCGCTGGGCGAGCGCGTGGAGTTCGTCGAGGGCAGCTTCTTTGACGGGGTACCAGAGGGAAGAGATGTTTATATTCTTTCACGTGTCCTGCATAACTGGTCCGACGACAATGCGGGCCGGATCCTGAGGCTGGTGCGTGCGGCTATGCCCGCGCACGGGCGTCTGGTCGTGCTCGAAGCGTTTGCCGGCGGTGGGCTGGTCGATCTCCTGATGCTGGTGACCCTGGAAGGTCGGGATAGGACGGTGGCTGAGTACCGCGAGTTGCTGACGGCCAACGGGTTCGCCGTCGTGCAGGCTGGGGAGGGCAGCCTTGTCTGCGCACCAGTATCGTGATAGGACATCATAGGCTGGGCCGCCGCGTTGGCATCCCCGCCGTGCCCCCGTTGACGGCTCCGACCCCGCAGCCGTCAACGATGCGGCCACGGTTGCGGTGTCACGCGGCGGCCCTCATCCCCTTCAGATGGGCGCCGAGCCGCCGGATGGCGATCGCGGCGCAGATCGAGTGCAGGCGCAGGTTGCCGTGGAGGCCGTCCGCGCTGTACATGGCCGGGTCTGTCTGCGCGGGGTGGTTGGTGCAGTAGACGTGAATGGTGCCGGTCCGCGCGGAGAGCTCGCGGCAGTGCGCACCGAACTTCTGCATCCGCGCGCCGACCACCGCGCGCACCTTTTCCGGAAAGGACGGTGCGTAGGAGATGTCGAAGACGCTGACCGTCATGACGTCGGCGCCGATGTCCTGCAGGGCACGGACCATCGCGGTCAACTCCCGGTCAACTTCGTCGGGCCGGTAGGACGCGCGCAGCGCGTCGTTGCCGCCGCAGCTGACCATGGCCAGATCGGGGCGGAAGGCGAGGGCCGCGGCCAGTTGCGACTCGCGCACCTCGGCCGCCTTGAGCTCGCGCTTGCCCAGGTTGAGGTATTCGAATCCATCTGTGGTGCGGGCCAGCTCGTGCGCGATCCGGTCGCACCAGGGCAGATTGCTGTATCCGGGCACGCGATCGCCGATGCCCTCGGCGGTGCTGTCGCCGATGACCGCGAAGCGCCTCCAGGGATGTCCCGTCAGGAGGGTTTCGGCTTCACCGTGGGACAGGCAGTATGGGTCGTCGGCTTCCACGTCTAAAGTATCGTTGTGGATCCGAGAGAATACGACCGGCGAGTGCTGGAATCCATCGATCCGACCATGCGGCGGGTGGCGGCCGAAAACCTGAGCCTGCCCACGCCGTGCACGGGCTGGACCCTGGGCGATCTGGTGCGCCACATGGCGGGCAGCCACTTCGGCTGGGCCTTCGCCGCGCGTGGCGACGCGCCCGACCCTGCCGTGTGGGCGGGTCCCGACCTTGGAAAAGACCCTTATCTCGTGTATCGCGAATCGGCCGACGCCGCGACGGCCGCGTTCGCCGATCCCGACCTCCTGTCGCGCAGCCTGCAGATCCACGGCTACGGCACGATCCCGGCCGCGGCCACGCTGCACATGCACGCCGTCGACTTCCTCGCCCACGGTTGGGATGTGGCGATGGCGCTGGGCATCGAGCCGGTGCTCGACGAGGAGCTGTGCGCGCACGGGCTGGCCATCGCGCAGCGCTGGCCCGAGGTGGCGTTCGGCTCGGGCGACCCGTTCGCCGCGCACGTGCCGATCGACGACGCGGCGCCGACCGGCCTGCGGCTCATGGCCTACCTCGGGCGCGATCCACATTGGACGCCGAGCAGCTGACGCTGACACCGATGCGTGTACCGGCGGGTTCCGATCGCGCAACCGGCTGGCCGGTTGCCGCTGCGAAACCCGGATATCGCCGTCGCCGTGCTCGCCGGACGGGAACACGGTCGCTCATCGCAGGTCTGTTTGGGTGCGTGCCCGGTGGCGGGCATGGCAAACGGGCCCGTGGGGTAATGGCACAGCACGGACTTCGGCCCGCTCGTCGACCGGATCGGCGCCGCGCGGATTGTGGCGGAGGCCGAACGCTATTACGGGGCCATGGTCCGGGGCAGCGCTGAGTCGTGGAACATCCGCGACACCCACATGATGGACACCATCGACCGGCTGCTCGATCACTATGGCCCGCACAGCAAGGCGGTCGTCTGGGCGCATAACACCCATGTGGGCGATGCTCGGGCCACGGACATGGCCGCGAGCGGCATGGTCAACATCGGCCAGCTGGCCCGCGAGCGGTACGGCGACGACCAGGTGGTGCTCGTGGGGTTCGCCAGCCACCGCGGGCGGGTCAACCCACCGCGGGCGGGTCATCGCCGCGCCGCGCTGATCTGGTGCCGGCACACCAGTGCGCTTTCATCCGCTGCACGCCGAGCCCGGTGTGCCAGGTGAGCTGGAGACCTTCCCCACCGGCGTCTGAGGGCACGCTGTCCACGTCTATCGCGCGGGCGGGGACGAGTTCGGCATCCTCTGCTCCTGAGGCTCCTGAACATCGGGCCGGGCCGTGCTCGTCAGCTCCACCATCTCGTTGAGCCCGGCGAGCTTGGCCTCCAGTTCGGACAATTCGGCGCGCGCCCGCTCGGCCTGCCGAGCCGCTTGCGCCTGGTCGAGGCTGAGCGCCTTCTCGACAGTGTCACGCACGCCCGGTACCTCAAGCAAAGAAAGCATATTCAACGCCTCGGCCGACTTGACCGTGTGCCGGCTGCCGAGCAGCGCCCGCCCGCGCCGTACCTCGATCACCCACTGGCCGTTGGTGTAGACCAGGTGCACGGTCAGCCGTCCGGGCAGGCGGGCCGGGCCGATCGGCAGCAGCGGCCCGTCGGGGACGAGCTGACGCCAGGCGCGGAAGGCGAACACCGGGATCAAAAGCGCTATAAGGTACGCCGCAGCGGCCGCGCCGAGTCCAATGAGGAGGGTGAGCTGGCCCAGCGTCCACGCGGCTGCGGCCGTGCCCAGGGGCACGCCGAGATAGGCGGGACGCGAGACGGGCGGGTTCACCGAGGCGGTCGCGAGCCCCGCCACAAACCCGGCGACGACCACGAGCAGCAGTGCCACCGGCCGCCCGGAGAGCACGAAAAGCGTTGCCCCACCGGCGAGGCAGCCC
>NZ_QJUG01000096.1 GCF_003426775.1 Allorhizocola rhizosphaerae
CGCGCCGCCCACCCCCTCCCCGAGCCCGCCGCGGCCTGACCGGAGCGGTTCGCCGCACGTGCCCTCGCCCGACCCGGGCGGGGGCACCTCTTTTCTCGTTGGTCATGAACTCATGTCCATGTTGGACGGCGTGTCGCCTCGGAAACTTCATGATCGATGTGACCGGTGTCGGCCGTGCCGTCCGCCCGGGGGTCACCTCCGACCCCGTCCTCGCTGCGTCACGTGCCGACGATGTCCTGCGCGTTATTCAGTGCTGCGTCGTGGACCGTGCCCCGATCGCCAACGCCCGCCTGCTCACGTAGGCCCGCAACCGTACGGCGGCGGTCGGCGATTCCCAAAGGCCGCGCTGACCATGAAGTCGGCGTCGCGACGCGCAGCCGAATCCTGGACTTCAAGTTCATGATCGAGGCAATGGCGATTGGCAGGGCACCCGGCACGTGCGAAAATATTGACCACTCTCGAAACTCGCATCCCCAAGAGCAGGAGCAGACAGGCACGTGACTCGGCGCCGCTAGGCAGAGACGGCGCTGCGAACCGTTCCCACGGCCGGTCTGCGCCACGGGCGGCGCGCCGGCGCAATCGCCGAGGAGTCAATGTGTTGCGCATGTTGCGACGCCGGCGCCGCACCGCTTTGATCGCGGTAGGCGCGTTGATAGTCGGGAGCCTGGTAAACGTCGCCGGCCCGGCTCAGGCAGCGATCGCCTGTCAGGTGACCTATCAGAAGACGTGGGACAACGGCAGCGGATTCGGTGCCAATCTCACGCTGCAAAATCTCGGAGATCCGTGGACCGGTTGGACGCTGACGTTCGCCTTCGCGGGCAACCAGCAGGTGACCGGCCCATGGTCGGGCAACTGGACGCAGAACGGCCAGAACGTGTCCGTCACCAACCTGTCCTACAACGGCAACGTTCCCACGAACGGGTCCGTCGGGATCGGGTTCAACGGATCCTACAGCGGGTCCAACGTGGACCCGACCGCGTTTACCATCAACGGAGTCCTGTGCACGGGCACCCCGCAGCAGGGGCTTGTCGTCACGCCGACCGCGCTGAGCGTGCCCGAGGGCGGCATGAACACCTATTCGGTGCGGCTGCAGTCGCAGCCGAGCGCGAACGTGACCGTGACGTCGACGGCCGGGACGGGTGACACCAACCTGACCATCACCGGCGGCGGGAGCCTCACGTTCACCCCCACCAACTGGAATGTGGCACAGAATGTCACAGTCAGCGCCGCCGAGGACGCCGACACCAACAATGGCACAAGACCGTTCACCGTGGCGTCGGCCGGCCTGACCAGTGTCACGGTCACGGCCACGGAGGCGGACAACGACAACGCCCAAGCCCTGGTCGTCTCGCCGACCACGGTCAACGTGCCGGAGGGCGGCACGGCCTCGTTCGGTGTGCGGCTGCAAACCCAGCCTTCCGCCAACGTGACGGTGAACGTCACCGCCGGTACGGGCGACGCCGACCTGACCGTTGTGCCCCCACCGCCGGGCCTCATCTTCACCCCGGCCAACTGGAACGTCGTGCAAAACGTGACTCTGGCCGCGGCCGAGGACGCCGACACGACCAACGGGTCGCGCCCGATCACCGTCTCGTCGCCGGGCCTGACCACCGTGACCGTGTCCGCCACCGAGGCCGACAACGACACGTCGCAGGCGCTCATCGTGGTGCCGGCTGGTCTCACGGTCCCCGAGGGCGGCACCAACACGTTCACGGTGCGGTTGCAGACCCAGCCGACGGCGAACGTGTCCGTCTCGATCGCCGCGGGCACGGGCGACACCAGCCTGACCGCCGCGCCGGCGACGCTCACGTTCACGACCGCCAACTGGAACGTCGCGCAGACCGTGACCGTCACGGCTGCCGAGGATCCGGACAATACCAACGGTTCGCGCCAGTTCACGGTCGCCTCCGCCGGGCTGCCGAGCGTCACCGTCACCGCGACCGAGTCGGACAACGAGACCGGCCAGACGATTGTGGTCACGCCGACCACGATCACCGTGCCGGAGGGTTCGTCCGCGCCGTTCGCCGTGCGCCTGTCGGCGCAGCCGACGGCCAACGTCACCGTCACGACCACGGCCGGCACCGGCGACGCCAACCTGACCGTCCAAAGTGGTGGGACGCTGACGTTCACGCCCAACAACTGGAACATGACCCAGAATGTGGTGGTCGCCGCCGCGCAGGACGCCGACAACACCAACGGCACGCGCCCGTTCACGGTCGCGTCCACCGGCCTGACGAGCGTCACCGTCAACGCGACGGAGATCGACGACGACGCGCCGCAGAACTCCTACATCACCGAGTTCACCATCCAGTACGACAAAATCAAGAACCCGGCCAACGGCTACCTCTCCCCCGAGGGCATCCCGTACCACGCGATCGAAACGCTGATCGTCGAGGCGCCCGACCACGGCCACGAGACCACGTCGGAGGCGTTCAGCTTCCTGATCTGGCTTGAGGCCCAGTATGGCCGGGTGACCGGGAACTGGACCCCGTTCAACAACGCCTGGAACGTGACCGAGCAATACATCATCCCGTCGGCGGCGGGCCAGCCGGGCGGATCGACGAGCTACAACCCGAGCGATCCGGCCGACTACGCGCCCGAGCACCCGCAGCCCAGTGGCTATCCGTCCACACTGAGCACCACCGTGGTCGCCGGATCGGACCCGCTGGCCAATGAGCTGCAGTCGACCTATGGCAACCGCAACATCTACGGGATGCATTGGCTGCTGGACGTCGATGACGTTTACGGATACGGTACCGGCCGCACGTCGGCCGAGTGCGGCGACAACACGCAGCGCGTGACCTACATCAACACCTATCAGCGTGGGCCGCAGGAGTCGGTGTGGGAGACCGTGGCGCACCCGTCGTGCGACACCGGCCGGTTCGCCAACTACCCGTCCCTGTTCATCGCGGGCTCGGGCACCGGGCAGTGGCGTTACACCAACGCCCCCGATGCCGACGCGCGCGCCGTGCAGGCCACCTATTGGGCGCTGCAGTGGGCCACCGCGCAAAACAACCAGTCGCAGATCACCGCGTCGCTGAGCAAGGCGGCCAAGATGGGCGACTTCCTCCGGTACTCCTTCTATGACAAGTATTTCAAGAATCCCGGTTGCACGTCGCCGTCCTGCGCCCCGGGCTCCGGCAAGAGCAGCTCGTCCTACATGCTCACCTGGTACTACGCGTGGGGCGGCGAGATGGCCGGCGCGTGGTCCTGGCGCATCGGTTCGAGCTCGTGGCATCAGGGCTACCAGAACCCGCTCGCGGCGTGGATCCTCTCGCCGGCCGGCCCCACGCAGCTGCGCCCGCAGTCGCCGACGGCCGCCGCCGACTGGAACACCAGCCTCGGCCGGCAGCTCGACTCCTACCTGTGGCTGCAATCGGCCGACGGCGCGATCGCCGGTGGCGCGACCAACAGCTGGAACGGCAACTACTCGGCGCCGCCCGCGGGCACGCCGACGTTCTACGGCTGGGCTTACGACTTCCAGCCGGTGTTCCACGACCCGCCGTCGAACCAATGGTTCGGCTTCCAGGCGTGGTCGCTGGAGCGGGTCGCGGAGTACTACTACGTGACCGGTGACGCGAAGGCCAAGACGATCCTGGATCGCTGGGTCAACTGGGCGGTCAACAACACGACGCTCGGCGCGGGCACCTCGTATTCGTTCCCGAGCGACATGACGTGGTCAGGCGCTCCCGCTGCCTCCTACAGCGGCAGCCCGAGCGGGCCGGGGCCCAACCCGAACCTGCGCGTGGCCGTCGTCAACACCACGAACGACGTCGGCGTTGGCGCGGCCTACGCGCGGACGCTCACGTGGTATGCGGCCAAGGAGGGCGGGACCGCGCTCGGCACCCGCGCCAAGGACACGGCCAAGGGCCTGCTCGACCGGATGATCGCCTTGAAGGCGGCCGACACGACCGGCCGTGGCATCGTGGTCGACGAGATCCGGCGCGACTACAACCGGTTCGACGACGTGTGGAACTCCTCCACGCAGACCGGCCTGTACATCCCGCCGGGCTTCAGCGGCACCATGCCGAGCGGGGCTCCGATCAACTCCAGCTCCACGTTCATGAGCATCCGGCCGTTCTACGCCCAGGATCCCGCGTGGGGTCCGATCCAGGCTTACATGAACGGTACCGGCCAGGCTCCCACCTTCCGGTATCACCGCTTCTGGGCGCAGGCCGACGTCGCGATGGCCTTCGCCGACTACGGTTCGCTGTTCCCGGGCGGCTAGTCCAAAAAGGACACCTCGCGTGCGAGGTTGTCCCGTAGAAAGTCGATGCGTGCCGGGTCGGTGATACACCGGCTCGGCACCTCGGTCACCATGAGCAGGTACAGGTACATCCGGTACAGCGACAGGCGTTCGGGGTCGAGCTCGATCCCCGGGCCGTATCCGCGCACGAACGGATGATCCGGCACGTCCTCGATCCGCTGGAAGAGGGCAGGCGACACAAAATCGAAAAGCGGATCCCCATACAGGTACCGCTCCCCGTCCACCATGCCGGTGAGGCGCCCGTTGTCGTGCAGCACGTTGCCGTCCCACAGATCGAAGTGGACGAGCACGGGCGTGGTGACCTCCTTCAGCAGCGCGGCCCGGCTGCTGACGACCTCGCGCACCCGTTGCGGCGCAACGGGAAGTGACACGTCCCAGTCCACCGCGTCGGCCAGCATCGCCTCGACCATCGCGGCGAACGCCGTGGGCCAGTCTGTCGCATGTGGACGATCGCCCGGATAGCCGAACCGCTCGCCCGTCACCGTGTGCACGCGCGCCACCGCCGCTCCCAGCTCCGACCGCACGGTCGGCGCGGGCTCGCCGAACCCCAGCGGCACCCCAGGCAGGAGCGTGACGAAGATCCAGTCGTCGCCCTCGTGAAGCACGGTGGGCACGGGCGCAAGCCCGGCCACCATGCGGTAGTACGCGGCCTCCGACGGGATCATGTCGGCCTCGTACCGCAGCAGCCGCACATCCGGCCGGGGCCCCACCTTGAGCACGACATCACGTCCGTCGTCGAGCCGAACGCGCCACACGGCCGCGAACGTGCCGCCACCGATCGGCGCCGCCTCCACAATCGACTGGGCAAACGCTTCCCGGGCATATGCGGCAACGTCTTGCACGGTCAGCTGGCGCTGTGTCGGACTCGGCATCGTCGGAACCCCGTTCTTCGTGAGAGCGCTCCCCAGCATGGCCCAACCCCGCCCAACCCGTCAACGCCCGGCCCCGTCGTATGGGTTTGCGCCGCTTAGGCCGCTTAGTATGATCCATGCCCTTCACCGGTAGTCATCCTGCCGCCGTACTGCCCTTCTTGCGCTGGGGCTTGCCGGCTTCAGGCTTGGTTATCGGGAGCATCGTGCCAGATCTCCCGCTCTACTTCCCGTTCCTTCCAAGCGTCGCGATAACGCACTCCCTCTGGGGCGCGGTCAGCATCGATCTGGCCATGGCAGCGCTGGTGTTCGTGGCATGGCAAGCGCTACTGGGGCCTGCCATGGTCGCGATCGCGCCGAAGCCCATACGCGATCGGCTGCCCTCGCGCGCTCCGGCCGGGCTGCGGTTCCACTTTCAGGACCTGCGTCGCCAGCTGCTCACCGTGGCCTCACTGACCATTGGGACCCTGACACACATCGTATGGGATTCCTTCACGCACAAAGGCATGTGGGGTGCGCGCCACTCGCCGATGCTGTCCGGACACTACGGTCCGTTCGCCGGATACGAATGGGCGCAACACATCAGCAGCGTGGGCGGCCTTGTCATCGTTGTCGTGTGGTGTTGGCGGCTCCCAAAGACGCCGTCACAACGCCCGTTGATGAGCCGCCGTCCGTTCGCGGTCGCTGCGTGGATCCTCATGCTCACCAGTGCCGTGCTCGGATCGTTGACCGGTGCCCTATCCGTGGTGGCCGGCGGCCGGGTTCGCATACCAGACCTGCTATTCCGCACGATCACGTGGGGTGTGGTCGCCACCCTCGCGATAATGATCATTATTGCGGCGGCATGGAGGCTGCGGTCGCACCTGTTGTCAGCCCGTGCAAATCACACGGACAGGTCGTGATGCGTTCCCCGGCCGGATCGCGCGCCGACGGGCGGGAGGACATTTGACGCAGTACCGCACGCAACGCCAGCGGCGCCTTCAGGATCAACCTTGTCAAGTTGTTGCGGCGCAGCTCGCCGAAGAAGGCGCTGCCGAGGAGCAGGCCAGCTAGCCATGGCAATCGCCACCACGCCTTCTGTTGAATGGCCAGGGCCAGTAGATATCCCGTGCACAGCAGCTCCCCACGCCAGAAGGCCACCTTGCCGGAGCGTTGCCGAGCCTGCTTCACCCTTCGTGTCGCCTCCGCGAAGCGGCCCATCGCCGCGTCCAGTTTGGCGTAGCCCAGCTCCACCTGTACCCGAGCCGAGCTGCGATCGGAACGTCTGATCACGAGTGCCTGGGCGACGTCGAGATGCGTACGGGCCGTGTCGAAGAGCCGTGCCGCGACCAGAGTTTCAGCAACGCGCAGATGCACAAAGGCATCGGAAATGACGTCCTGGCGGCTGCTTTCTGCTATCTCCTTGCCTTTGAAGTACAGGTCGAGGGCCGTCCTATGGCGACGATCAAGATCCATGAGACGTGCTAGGTAGTGATAGGCCATTGCCACCCAATGGCCGATCTCAGAGTCGCCTGCCGCCGCCGAGCCGTAGTCCTGTATTACTTCGACGAAGCGCTGCTGCGCGAGCCGGTGGTCGTGGAAGGCGGTGAAGTGGGCGACGCCCTCATGGGCCAGCATGGCGCAGCGATACTTGCGGTCTGATGTCGTGCCCCCGAGTTCCCGCGCCGTCTTGATGGCGTCATCGTAACGGCTGATAGCGACTTGATACGCGCACAGAGTAACCATCGCCCGAGCCCATGCCGGATCACCGGGTACGGCGCTGGCGACGGCGGCGCGCATCGTCGCCAGGCGCTCGGCCATGGTCCCCGAGGATCGGAGATATCCCGCCTTTGCCAAGAGCAGATCGGTCACCGGCGTCCCGGCCGCCTCCTGTAGACCTATGGCCTGGTCGAGTGCGACCAGAACGCTGCTTTCCTGCCGGCGGTCGGCCTCCTCATCGATGCTCTCTACGCTCTTCACTAGGCGAGCGAATTCCGCGAGCAGGTCTCCAAGCAAATCTCGTTGGGCGACATGGGGCCGGCGAGCGGTGAATCCGATCCAGAACGTGAACTCGCTGAGCAGCTTCCAGACCTCCGCTTTCCCGACACGCGCCTCGTCGATGAGCTGCGCGGTGCGGTGACGCCATGACTCCCGGCTCGATGCGCGCGTGGCAAGCCTGCGCTGCCAGTCCAGCGCATCAAGCCCCCTGTCACGGACCTCATGCATCGAGAGCGCCGCAATAATACTGGCGCAGGAGCGAATGGACGGTGAAACGCGTGTTTCCAGCGAGTGACTGCATGAGCGAGAGGTTGCATGCGGCGGCCACAGCGTCTTCGAATCGGGCCGGGTCTTCGATCCTGCTGGCGGCACGCAGCTCTTCGACGGTGAAGGAGCTGCTGGGCTTTTTGGTGCAGTAGACCGACATCAGGAGCTCGGCGGTGTCCTGACCGACCCGTGCAGCCAAAGCGTTCAACGAATCGGCGTAGCAATAGGACCAGACAGCCGAGCCGAGGACTCCACCTCGCTCACGCAATCGGGCGATCACCTCACGGATGGGAAGCCGTTTGTAGATCGCCTGAGAAATTATGATCTTTATCAGAAGGGGTATTCGTTGGGCAGCCTCGACAACGTCCATGAGGTCCCCCGGGCGCGGGTCAAGCGTGCGGTCATCGCCTGCGAGATATCGTGCGTATTCCTGCGCTGCCTGCCGGTCGGGTCCGGTCCAGCGGCGTTCCCGCAGACCACGTGGCGCTTGCGCACCTGTCGCGGCCCTCGTCGTCAACACGACCTTGTGCGGTCGCAGTAGCCCGCTGCTCGCCAAGTAGTTCACCACCACCTGTGCCTCGGCAACGGTTTCGAGATTATCGATGACCATCAAGCAAGGCTCAGCCGGCATGACGAGCGGGAGCTGTTCTTCGACGGAGTCCGGTCGAAGATCCATGCGCAGGCGCAACCGACCGGCCAGCTCTACCAGGAGATCACGCCAGTCGATCGAAACCTTGCCCCGGTCGGACTGCAGTCTGCCAGCTTGATCGAGATAGCTGAATTTAGCCGAGACCGCGGCGACCCGCCGAAAGCCTGCCTGTCGCGCGAACCGCATCACGAGGTCGTAGGCAAGCGCGGTCTTGCCGACCCCCGCCTCCCCCAGGATACTTATGATCCAATCGCCATGCGGGTTGGCCAATAGCCGGCCCAGCTGCTGAAGTTCATCCTCCACGCCGAACAGCCGATCGTGATCTACGGCAATGGCGAACTGCAGTTCCTCCAGGTGGGAATCAAGATCGTCCTGCCCGGTACCCGGCGCGGGCGTAGCCACCTTGAGCGGCGCCAATTTGATCGTCCGCGGTATACGTAGGGCCAGCGCGCTAAGCACCGTGCTAGTGGCCGCGAACAGCACGCCGACGATGCCGACGAAGAGGGACAGGACACTGGCATGACGATCGGCATTGTCGAGTCCCTGCGCCTGCAGGAAGCTCGCCAGCAATCCGGTGCCCCAGAGGAAAAAGCCGAGGCCGGCAAAGAGGACGCCGACCGCGATGCCCCATTTCCATGCGTCACGCACCGGGTCATTATCCTTCCCGCCATTCGGCGTGGTTGAGTCGGGAATCCGATCGACTCTTGCCAGGCCGAGTCGCTACAAGATCGAGGTGCTCGTGAAGCACAAACGATCGCTGGACCCGTAGTACAGGGCATGCGTCGATTTGTGATCGTCGGGGCCGGGCCGGCCGGGTTGCAGCTGAGCTACTACTTGCACCGCGCGGGTGCCGACTACCTGACCCTGGAGCGCGATAGCGTCCCAGGGTCGTTCTTCCGGCATTACCCGCGCCATCGCAGGCTGATCTCGCTGAACAAGGTGCACACGCACAGCACCGACCCGGAGATCCGGCTGCGCTGGGACTGGAACTCGCTGCTCAACGACGCGCCGCAGCTCATGTTTCCGCGCTACAGCAGCGAGTATTACCCGCACGCCGACGACCTGCTGCGCTACCTGGCCGACTTCCAGAAGACGCACGGCCTCGACGTCAGTTATGCCACCGAGGTCCGGCGCATCGAACGCGACGGGCGGCACTTCCGCATCGAGACCGACGGTGAGCCGATCGAGGCCGAGTGTGTGATCGTGGCGACCGGGTGGGGTGCCCCCTTCGTACCAAGAATAAAGGGCATTGAATTTTCTATGGGGTACGAGGATGTGCCCACCGATCCCGCGGCGTTCACCGGGCATCGGGTCCTGATCGTGGGCAAGGGGAATTCGGCGTTCGAGACGGCGCACGCGATCCTGCCGCACACGTCGATGGTGCACCTGGCCAGCCGGAACCCGCTGAAGCTTGCCTGGAACACCAAGCACCCGGGCGACGTGCGCGGCCAGTATGGCTCCATTTTGGACAGCTACCAGTTCAAGACGCTGCACTCGGTGCTCGACTGCACGATCGACGAGATCCGCCGGGTGGGCGACCGGTTCGAGGTCGACATCACCTACACCCACGCCGATGGCGAGACGGCGACGCTGGAATACGAGTCGGTCATCCGGTGCACCGGGTTTCGCATGGACACAGGCGTTTTCGCCGATTCCTGCGAACCCGACATGGTACGCGACGGGCGCCTGCCGGCGGTGGGGCCCGACTGGCAGTCGACCAATGTGGACGGACTTTACTTCGCGGGCACCATCGCGCAGGAGCGCGACTTCAAACGGGCGTCGTCGGCGTTCATCGACGGGTTCCGGTACAACCTGCGGACGCTGACCCGTTTGCTGCGCGAACGCTACGAAGGAGTGTCGCTCGCGTTCGGCACGGTGCGCGCCGACGCACGCACGCTCACCGATCTGACGCTCGGGCGGGTCAACTGGAGCTCGGCCCTGTGGACGCAGTTCGAGTTCCTCTGCGACGTGCTCGTCGTCGATCAGGCCGCCGGGCAGGTGCGGCATTACGAGGATCTGCCGGAGGAGTATGCGGTGCAACGCTTCGGCGAAGGCGAAGCGGGCGAGCCGCACTACTACACGTTCAGCCTGCGCTGGGGGCGCGACGAATACGCCGACGTGTTCAACATCGAGCGTCATCCGGAGCCCGGCCGGGCGGCCGAAAGCGCGTTCATCCATCCCGTGATCCGGCGCTACCGTGGCACGCAGATGGTCGAGGAACTGCACCTCCTCGAAGACCTGCTCGCCGAGTGGCGCCGCCCCGACCGGCATGTGCGGCCGTTGCACGCCTTCTTCGAACGCGGCCTAAGCACAACAACCTGAACGTTTGCCGTGCCGCGTCCGTGAGGATGAGGAGGAGTCAATACCTTCGGAAGGGAGAACACCCGTGTTCACCAAACGCGCTCGCGTCATGGCGATCGCGCTCGTCGCCGGGGCTGCCATGCTTGTCACGACCGCGGGCAGCGCGGCATTGGCCGACAACGACATCGACGGCTTGCGGGTACGCCTCTCCGGCTACCAGGAGGATCCACTCGCCCTGTCCACCACGGGCAGCGGCCAGTTCCGGGCGTTGGTCAACAACTCGGCCCAGGAGGTCGGCTACCGGCTGTCCTATGCCAACCTTGAGGGCAACATCACGCAGGCCCACATCCACCTCGGCGGGCGGGCGCAAAGCGGCGGCATCATGGTCTTCTTGTGCACCAACGCCGGCAACGGCCCGGCGGGCACCCAGCCTTGCCCGGCCGCCCCCGCCACGATCACGGGCACCATCCGCCCGGCCGACGTCATCGGGCCCGCGGCGCAGGGCATCGCGGCAGGACAGTTCAACGAGTTCGTCGCCGCCATCCGCGCCGGCACGGCATACGTCAACGTGCACTCGTCGCAATACCCCGCCGGCGAAATCCGTGCCCAACTCGACCACCACTGACCGGCCCAAAGCGCGGCCGCCCGCTCACCCGGCCGGCCGCGCTGCCCGATCACCCGGCCGGCCGCGCCGCCCGTCACCGGACACATCGACGGCTTGGCGGAGCATGCGCTTGGGATCTGAATGCGGTGGATGCTTCGCCCGTTGAGCGGCGGCCGCGCTGGTTAACCTTTGCAGGTGCTGGTGATGCGGTTAGGGTGGCGCTATGTCGGATCGCAAGCGGGAGCCAACGCAGGCCGATGGGCCGCTGTTTCGCGAGGCGTATGAGCGGGCGGGCCAGATCGATGACGCGGTGACTGAAACCGAGCGCAAGCAGGCGCGGGGCGGGTTCCTGCGGGCGGCGGCGGTGGCGCTTGCCGAAGGGCTGCTGCGCGAGACGTTCGTGTGGGGCGCCGTCCTGTTCTCGATCCTGGCCGCGGTCTTCGGCGCCACAGCCGGTGACATCGCGTGGGCGGTGCCGATGGTTATCGCGGGCATCGCGGGCATCGCGCTGGTGTTCTGGGCGATCTATCGGAAGTGGTCCTTCGGCAACCAGTGGCTGGTGCTCCTGGGCGTGATGCTGGTCCAGATCGTCCTCATCGTAGCGCTCTGGCGGACTCACTGACCCGCAGGTCACGTCTGCATGGTGTTCGAGTTGTAGCGTGCCGCACGCGATGGCACAATCCACGGCAGCCGATCGCCAGGGGCGATCGAAACCGGGGAGGTAGCCTTGGCGCAAGTCGCAGTAGAACTATCCGATCTCAGGGGTTTTGCCAGGCAGGTCGGGCGCGCGTCCACCGATATGGGTGCGGCGAAGAACTACGCCGCGTCGCATATCGCCGATGCGGACTTTGGCAGGATTCTCGAACTGATCACGGGCGACTACGCCGCGATGATCCCGAAGTTCCACGCCGTCCTTCAGGAGGACAGCACCCGGCTGGGCCGCACCCGCGACGGGTTGAGCCAGTCGGCTGACAACTACAAGGAGGCCGACGAGCGATCCGCCGGCCGGTTGGCCCAGCTGCCCGGTGGCCAGACGGGCAACATCACCGACGACGGGGTGGCCAACGGGTTCGATGACCGCGGTTCGGCGACGGGTGCGCTGGTCGCTCCGGGCAGTGCGGCCGCCGGGATGCCCGACCTTCCCGAGGTGTCATTCGGCTTCCTGCTCGACAAGGTCTGCGATCTGGTCGTGTGGGTCGGCGGCCCGGACCCGCGCGAGCATGTGACCCGCTGGCTGGCCGGCGACATCGACAAGGCGGCGATGCACGTCGAGGCGTGGAAGGCCGTCGCTGAATGCTGCGACATCGTGGAGGACAACCTCAAGTCGGGCCGCAAGTCCATCGCCAACACGTGGAGCGGCGACGCGGCCAACGCCGCGACCTCGCACCTGGACAAGTGGGCGACGAGCCTGCTGGAGCAGGCCGGCGCGATGCGCAAGATGGGCGAGCACCTGTGGGACATGATTGACCATGCGGTCAAGATGGCCCAGGTGGTTGTCGACATCATCCGCACGCTGGTCAGCCTCGTGTCGGCGGCGCTGTCCAACGCGGCGATTCCCTTCTATGGCCAGTGGAAGCTCATCAACACGGTCAAAGAGGGCATCAAGATGGTCTGGCAGGCCATCAAGGTGGTCAAGGTCTTCCTCAACGCGCTGGTCCTGGTGATCGACACCATCAAGCTCTGCGTCGACTACTTCAGCATCAGCAAGCTGCCGCCCGCACCCGCCGCGGGGCCGGCGTGACGGCTCCCGATTTCACCGCCATCGAAGCGCGCATGCAGCAGGCGAAAGCGGCGCTCAACGACGCCATGGAAAACGCCGTGCGAGCCATGGACCGGTTCGAGCGGGAGAACAAGCCGACCGCCGAGGAGCAGCGGCGGATGCAGCAGGCGGCGCTGCGCGGCGAACTCGGCGACGGGATGCGAACCCTGGCCCAGCGAGTGGAGACGGGGCAGGACAACTGGGACGCCATCTTCTCCAACCGGTCGCCCAACGCGCACCTGCTTCAGGATCACCTGACGCGCATGGTCGAGGCCAACCGCGAGGCGATCCAGCGGGCTTTTGAACAGGACGACGAGTTCGACCCGTCCGTCGAACCCGAGGCGGATCGGCCCGAGCGCTAGCCGGCACGGACCGCGTCATCTTCAGTGGCGTTTCCCACGCCGCCAAGTGGGAAACCCGTGAAGGCTTGTCCGATGTGGACATCTCGCCGGGGACATAGGGCGCGCGTCGGATTCACCTCCCTTTTGCGATCGCGTGCCGGGTTCGCCGACAGCGAGATAGGTTCTGTGCATGACGCTCGCCCGCGCCATCGCATCGATCCTCGCCGTCGCTTTCGTGTCCGCTTGCTCGACGCCCGCTGCCGCGCCTTTGCCGGAGCCGGCCAACCACACCGGCCACGGCAGCGGCCAGGCCAGCATCCCGCCGCCGCAGCCACTGCGCGACGGGGAGCGGTTCCTTGAGCTCAGCCTGCCCCAGCCGTTCACCCCCGCGCCCGCCCGTGGCACGGACGAATATCGCTGCTTCCTGATCGACCCCGGCCTGACCGCGCCCACCTTCATCACGGGCTCGCAGTTCCTGCCGGACAACGCGGCCATCGTGCACCACGCGATCCTGTTCCGGGTCCCGGCCGCAGATGTGGCCGAGGCGCGCGAGCTGGACGCCAAGGCCGACGGCGGCGGCTGGACGTGCTTCGGCGGCACCGGCATCACGTCCGACCAACCCCTGCGCCAGGTGAGCGGGGGCGCGGCGGCGTGGATCGGGGCGTGGGCGCCCGGCGGCGACGAGGTGCTCCTCGCGCAAAACGTGGGCTACGAGATGGCGGCCGGAAGTCAGATCGTCCTGCAGGTGCACTACAACACGCTGGGCGCGAAGGGCGCCGACCGGTCGGGCATCCGGCTGCGGCTGCGCGACAGCGGCGACGCACGGCTCAAACCGTTGCATACCAAGCTTTTGCCCGCACCGGTCGAGCTGCCGTGCGCCGAGGGCGAGTCGGGCCGGCTGTGCGACCGGCAGCAGGCGATCCTCGACGTCAACGCGCGCTTCGGGGCGCAGGCCGGGTTGGCCGTGTCGGGGTTGAGCCTGCTGTGCGACAAGGGCCAGCCCAAGCCGGGCCCGGTGCAGTCGTGCACGACTCCCGTGCGCGAGGCCGGGCTGATCCACGCGGTCGCGGGCCATATGCATCTGCTTGGCCGATCGATCAAAGTGGAGCTCAATCCCGGTACCAAGAAATCCAAAATCCTTTTGGAGGTACCGGAATACAACTTCGACGATCAGGGTGCGCACCCGCTGCCCGAGCCGGTCACGGTGAAACCGGGCGACACCCTGCGGGTGACCTGCACCCATGACGCTGGCCTGCGGAAGCGGCTGCCGGCGCTGCAGTCGCTGGAGCCGCGCTATGTGGTGTGGGGTGACGGCACGGCCGACGAGATGTGCCTGGGCGTCGTCAGCTGGACCCGCACATGACGCGCCGGCGCGCCCAATTGACGGTCAACTGACGGTGAACTGTCTGGTGTAGGCAAGCCACGCCCAGCAGGGTGGAACCGGCGCAAGCGAACTGCTTGCGGCCGTTGCACGACGAGGAGGATGTGAGATGCGCAGAACGCACAGAAGCGCAGCAACGGGGCCGTCGTCCTGCTGAGCATGGTGGCATCGACACTGGCCTTCGCCGGCCCGGCGCAGGCATACACCAACGCCGACCTTTCGGCCACGGAGATCCGGCGGGAGACCGACACCTGCCCGTGCTCCTACCCGGATCCGGCCGATGGGGCGTTCTTCCAGCGCGACGTGGGCGGCGTCGCGATCAAAGTGGAGTGGCGCTACCCGGGCCGGGGCATGGTGGCCAAGGCCGAATGGCACCCGTATGGCGAAGTCCTTTGGGTCTACGACACAGAAAACGACGGCGACACGATTTACGTCGGCCTGCTCGACGTCACGGCCGGTGTCTTCTATGGACCCTACGCGGCGCCGGGCCTGAGTTCAAACAGCGCGCCGGTCGGGCACCCTGGCCGGTGCGCACAAGAACCATTGACTGGACTCATTCAAATATGTGAGGCTGTTCACTGGTGGTAGATCCGCGGGAGCTGAGCAGTCCGGCGCGGAGAGGGCAATCCGCGCGCAATACTTCCTCCCTTGGAGACTTCATGCCCAAAACCTCTCGCTCGCGCATGGTGATCGCCGCCGTCGCCGGCGCCATGGTTCTCGGGGCGCTGGCCCTGGTGAACTCGGCGTCCGCGCACGGCTCGATCGTCGATCCACCGTCGCGCAACTACGGCTGCTGGCAGCGCTGGGGCAACGACTTCCAGAACCCCAGGATGGCCACTGAGGACCCGATGTGCTGGCAGGCCTGGCAGCACAACACCAACGCGATGTGGAACTGGAACGGCCTGTACCGTGAGGGCCTGCGCGGCAACCACCAGGGCGGCATCCCGGACGGGACGCTGTGCAGCGGCGGCCACGCCGAGGGCGGGCGCTACGACTCGCTGGACGCCGTCGGTGCGTGGCGCGCGGCCAACATCGGCAACAACTTCCGGGTCAAGCTGTGGGACCAGGCGAGCCACGGCGCCGACTACATCCGGGTCTACGTGACGCGGCAGGGCTTCAACGCGCTCACGCAGCCGTTGCGCTGGGCCGACCTGGAGCTGGTCGGCCAGATCGGCAACACGCCGGCCAACCAGTGGACCCCCGAACCGGCCGGTGGCGTGTCGATCCAGGTGCCCGGAAATGCCGCCGGGCGCTCGGGACGCCACATCATCTACACGATCTGGCAGGCCAGCCACTCTGACCAGTCGTACTACCTGTGCAGTGACGTGATCTTCCCGGGCGGGTCACCCGACCCGTCGCCGAGCGTTTCGCCGTCGCCGTCGCAGAGCCCGAGTCCGTCGCCATCGACCCAGCCGGGCAACTGCACGGCGACATACCGCCAGACCGGTTCGTGGTCGGGCGGCTTCCAGGCCGAGGTGACCGTGACCGCGGGCGCGGCCGCGGTCCGCGGCTGGACGGTGCGCTGGACGTATGCCAACGGCCAGAGCATCACTCAGATCTGGAGTGCCACGCTCGGGTCAAACGCGCCCAATGTGGTGATCAGCAACGCGGGCTACAACGGCTCGCTGGGCGCCAGAGCCTCGACCACGTTCGGCTTCCTGGGCAGTTGGAACGGCTCCAACCCGGCGCCGACGCTCACGTGTAACGCAACGACATAACAGGGCGAGTGCGGGTGCGCTCCGGGCCGCACCCGCCTCAACCGTCGCGGCCGCGCCGAGCAGCGCATGTCCTCGGGATCTGTGGGGATTGCGGCGCGGGCCCTGGCAGCACCCGCGCCGCTCGCTACACGGGCACCGAAAGCAGTGCCATCAGCCCGATCAGGACGATCGCCGGGAGCAAACTCATCAGCGCCAGCCTGGTCCAGCGGAACTTCTCCCGCGCCACCCGGGCGTTGCTGAAGATCTGCTCGGCCACCTCGGCGAAAAGCCCGTCCGAGGCGAGTTCGCTCTCCAGTGCGCCCGAATAGTCCTCGGCCGTGTGGTGACCGTGGGCGATGTGCTGGAAGTAGATCAGGCTCGCCGGGCGGCCGGGCTGGGCCAATCGCGGCCACAGCGCCACGGACGCCGCCAGGCCGGAACAGACGACCAGCGCGCTCGCGAGGACCGCGATCACGGTGAACGGCACCGATCGTGCGGCCTCATCCCGTACCAGCTGATAAACAAGCGCACCCGCGACGCCGGCCCCGGCAAGCACGGCGGCCGCCTTGGCCTCGGCATGCCGGATCCACTCGTTTACGAGGGTGAGAACCTTCCAAGGCGAGTCGGCCGTCACGTCGTCGAATTCCTTTGCGTCGGTACGGACATCGGGTCGTGCAGGAGCCGCTCCGCCAGCGCGTCGATCTGCCGGTCGATGGTGGACGCATCGTGGATGCGCCGCTCGCGGTCGGCGTCGTTGAGCTGTTCGAGCTTGACCCGCAGCTCCCGCGCGGTGCGCTGGGACCGCAGCTCGTCGTTGGCGAGGTCGGCCTGCTCGGCGACGCCGACGTCGCGGTCGTGCAGCCTCCGGCTGGCCTCGAGCTGCCGGTTGAGCAACAGGTCGTAGGTGGTCGTGCCGCTCATGATTTTCGTGAGCACGGGCAGGCAGTCGATCGCGATCAGCAGGAACCGGACCAGCCAGTGTCCAATGAGGACAAAGGTGCTGTCCCGGGCGAGCCGCTCCAGCGCGGCCATCTCCTCCAGCAGGCCGACTTTGCCGTGCACGGCCTGTTTCTCAGCCACCCTGCGCTTGATCTCCGCGGCCACCGCGGTGGCGTAGGTCTGCGCCGCGTTCTTGGTCTGCGCGGTGAGTTCGGTGATCCGCTGGTTGAGCGCGACCAGGTCGGCCTGCCGCTGATCGATTCTGCTGTCCCGGTGGTACTGGTCCGCCTCCTCGCGGTTGCGCCGGCAGTTCGGGCCCACGCCGGGCCGGCCCGTGAGACCGGCGCCCGACGTCCCGTTGCACTCCAGGCGGGCCAGCTCCTGCTTCTTGGCGAGCTCGCTGTTGATCCGGTTTACCTCGGCCTGGTCGCTGTCGCGCTGCTTGATGGCCGCCTCCAGCTGTGCCTGGATGGCGGCCGGGGTCGCGCCGGAATTGAGCCGATGCCCGTCGCAATGCGCGCCGGACACCTGCTCGCCCGACTCCGGGTTGCACTGGCGCAGCAGGCTTTCGTGCGCGATCATTTCCTGCTGCCGGTGCTCCTGCACCTCCTTGTGCACGGCTGGCTGAAAAACGAAGAGCAGCAAGGGTTCCGCGATGACCGCCCCCATGAGGACCGAGACCGCCAACCGCGGAATGAAGATTCTCGCCTTGGTACCGTTCACGCCGTGCGTGCTCGCGATGAGCCAGCCGTCGAACGTCATGATGACGAACCCCCACGCCAGCGCGGCCGGAATCAGCAGCGCCCAGTGGGTCTCCACCACCTTGCCCAGTGCGGTCTGCAGCGACACCGCCGCCACGAGGCCCGTATTGACGACGATCGCGCCCAGGCGCGCATAGCGTGCGCGCTCCTCCGGTACCCAATCAAGCAAATCCTCCTTGATTCCGGCGACACGACGGAACCATCGGCCCACGCCCTTGGCCGGGCGGGCCGGCCGGTACGAGATCTGCGGCAGCTCAACGGTGCGCGCGTTGCCGAGGGTGCTAGTCGACATCCTCGTCCCTCACTTCCGCGTCCCGATCGGACTCGTCGGCGTCGTTGTCCCCGGCCGGCAGGGCCGCGGTATCGCCGTCGACCGTGAGCTCGGGCCTGGCGTCGCCGCCGAGCTCCGCCGCGGTGGGCACGAGGTCCGAGACGAGCTTGTCGACGTTGACGTTCACCAGGTCGAGATGCCCGCGCTTGGCGAACTCGCGCAGCACATCGAGCTTCATGTCGAGCTCATGGATGCGGTCCTCGCGCATGTGCTGCTCGGCCCGCAGCCGGTCGTCGCGCTCCCACGCCAGCTCCTGCTGGCGCCACTGATCCTCCAGCTCCAGACGCCTGAGCTGGGCCTGCAGCTCCATCCGCTCCCGCTCGCGGGCCCAGGCCTGGTCGTCCTGCCGCGCGGGCTGCCACCGGTTGAACTCGCGCTCCTCCAGCTCGGTGAGGCGTTCCTGGTACTCGGTCGGGGTCAGCGCTCCGTTTTCCAGCGCGAGATAGAGCGCCTCCTTCGCGTCCGGTGCCGGGAGGTCGTTGTCCCGGCGCATGGCCTGCGCGAACCGGCGCCGCTGCGCCTCCATCTGCTGCTCATGTTCGCGGGCCAACCGCGCCAGATCCTGCTCGAACGCCACGCGCGTCCGCTCGCGCTCCTGCTCGCGCCGCATCCGCTCGCTTTCGATCCGGCCGTCGAAGGCATTGCTGCGCAAGCTGTTGCCGAGCGACCGCAGTTCCTCGGGTGTGAGCACCTCGACGCCCGCCAGGTTCACTTTCATGCCCGGCACGGTGATCGGTTTGACCGTGAGGAATGCCCGTACCTGTGCCGTCGTCAGCCGCCGCAGTTCGTTGAGCTGTGCCAGCTCGTAGTCGAGGCCCAGCTCGAAAATCTTGGCGTAGCTGCGCAGATGTCCCGCGAGGATCGGCTCGGCGCGCACGACGCCGTCGCGCACGATTGTCACCGGGTCGGCCACCGTGCAGGCGAACGCGACCTGGAGCGCGAATTCGCTGTCGTCTTTGGACGGAAGCATCAGCCGTACGGTCACGGGAGCGTCGCGCCGGACGTCAACCAGGCTCACGTAGGTGGCCTCGAGCACCTGCTCGTCATCGAGCTTGAGCGCGCCGTTGTCGGCGACGTCACGCCCGTTGATGCGATAGACCAACACCTGATGCCCGTTAGGCCGCGGCACCTCGCTATGGTCGCGGCTGCGCCGGCGCAGGCCGAGCAGTCCGCGGCGCTCCTTCGGGTCGAGCGCCCGGTGGAAAACGATCGGGTAGCTCTCGACCTGGTGTACGGCCGCCGGGGGTACCGTCGCTGTCATGGTGTCCCTTTCACTGTCATCTTCCGCAACGTATTGGTGAGCGCCTGAAGCAGTGCCTCAAGCAGCGCCGCCCGCTCCCGTGAGCGGTTGCGCAGTGCCTGGATCCCTTGCAGCAGCAGGGCTTGCTCCTCCGCGGTGAGCACGTCCGCCAACGCCTCACCAAGCTCCCGCACCTCGCGCTGTGGGTCCTCGCTGACCCGCTCCAACGACTTGATCCCCGCAACCAGGGCCTCGATGGCGTCTCTGCGGTAGTAGCTGTTGCGCAGCGGGCAGGCCCACAGCGACACCACCAGCTCGAGCCGCTCCGGCTGGGCGCGCAGCAGCCGGAAGACCGACGGCTGGTGCGCCTGGTCGTCCCACGCCGAGAGGACGGCGAGGATTGACGTCATCGTCAGCCCGTACACGCGCCGGTCCGTCTTGGCGAACTTGCGCTCGTGCCGCAACAGCACCCGCAGGATGAGGCTCGCGTCGCCGTCCGTGCTGACCAGATAGCCGAACAATGCGGCGAGCGCGTACCGCGCGGCCGGATCCGACTCCCGGCTCTGCGTGATGAGATTCCACAGCCGGCGGATGGCGTCGGCCAGATACAGCCGGCCGAGCTCGCCGCTGAACGCGATGGCGGCGGTCCATCGCTGCTTGGGCGAGCCCTCGGTGGCCCAGCGCGTCGCGGTCTTCAGAGCCAGTCGCGACAACATGTCGTCCTCGCACATGAGCCACAGCACGTAGGTCGCGGCCACCTGGCCCGGCCAGCCACGAGCGCCGGTGGACCACGGATACAGGTAGGAGTCGTTCACCTCGTCGTAGTCGATCTCCGCGAGCTGGGCGAGACCATGGGCGAGCTCGTATCCGTCCAGATCCAGCAGGCTGTCGTCGATCCACGCGCGCACCGGGTCCCACAACGTGTTGTCGTAGTGGCGCCACAGGCGTTCGAGCACCCAGCGCCGGTGGCTCGGCGAGCGGAACACCAGCACCGTGCGGGACTTGAGCCCAACCTGGGTGCGTTTCTCCTCGATCAGGCTGGACTCGCCCAGCAGTGCCTTGCGGCGTGCGGGCAGCACGTCCGGCACACCCGGCTTGTCGTCATCGGCGGGGATCTGTGTGCGGTACCGCTCCTCAAGCCGCGCGAGGTGCGACTCGAACTCGCGGTGGTTGGCGCCGCTGGCGAACGACAGCGTGGCAACGGCGAGGATCTCGCGCAGCGTGCGGTCCTCGGCGAACCACTCCCGCACCCGCTCCTTGGCCGCCACCCCGAACACCTCGATCGCGTCATCGGTCGATTGGCGCTCGTTGAATCGCTCGCACAGCCGGGCGACGTCCGCCATGCGCCACGGGTTCGGGATGCGCGCGATGAGTTCGCCCAGGCGCTCCTCGTCGAGGTCAGGCAGGTGCGCCCGCAGCAACTGGTCCAGATCCGGGCGCTCCCAACGGATGTGCTTGACGGACTCGATGGCCGACGTGGCGCCCGACGCCGATGTGATCACGAGGTAGGCGGCGCAGCTGCGCACCCGGTCGCGTACCGTCCGCCAGACGAAGTCCGTGTCAGAGGACTCCCGCTCGACGATCCGGTCGACGACGATGAACCCCTGACTGGCCTCGTAATCGCGGTCCGCGAGATCGGCGAGGCTGATGTTGGGCGACAACATGTTGAGCCGCTCATCGGTCAGCTCCTGCAGCAGCGCCACCGCCGCGGCGTGGCGGCCGTCGCCGATCCGCCCTTCCAGCACCACCACATGGTCGGTGGACAGCGCATGGAGGGCGTCCGCAAAGGACTTCGGCGTCACGAAGTTTCGCAATACGCGATTGATGTCCTGCTCATCGAGCTTTCCAACGGTGCGGGTGCGCGAGGACGCCACGGTGGCCGCGTTGATTTGCAGGTTGTTGATGGCCGCATTTTGGAAGTTCGTGCTTACTTCGACGACCGTTTTGGCGTCTCTGGCGTCGCGCTCCTTGGCAGCTCTGGTTGCGTCGGCGGTCGTGGCTGCGTCGGCGGTCGTGGTTGGGTCGCTGGCCGCGGGTGCCTTGGTGGTCGTGGCCACGTCGCCGGTGGCCGTGGTTGCCTCGGTCGTTGTGGTTGTCGTGCTGTCGACGTCCGCGCTCACGCGATGCCGCCAATGTTGATCTGTTCGGCGATGACCCTCTCGTGAAACTCGGTGTGCACGGAACGGATCTGCGTCCCCATGGGCGCTTGCGGCCGGGCCGGCTGCTCCGACCTCGCGGATGGCGGCGGCAGGGGCCCCTCAACAACCTGAAGAGCGCCAACGTCCCAGCCCGGGGCGCGCAGCCAAGCACGCTTGGTGTATTCCTTGTTGGTGACCGTGGTCGCCTTGAAGTCCTTGTAACGCAACGAGGTGTGTCCCTGCACCACGATGTCCTGGAACACGTTGTCGGACAGGATGACGGCCAGGCACACCCGCTCGTCTTTGAGCAGGGACCGGACGGGCACGCAGTCGACCAGGCGGTTCACTTGCACGACGCCCTGCCCGGTGTAGCCCATTTCGGCGCGCATCGCCGCGCCATGATGAATTGCCAAGCGCAGCCGCAGGTGATAGGCGGGAGTGCGCGATTCGTTGTAGCGCTCCAGCTCAGCCGCCAGTTCGCGCACGAAGTCGTCGACCACGCGCGGCTCGGGCTCGGACGGGGGCAGCACGCAGAGCTCTCCATCACCTGCCGCCTGGCGCTCCCACGATTCACGCTCCAGCCCGGACCAGCGCGCCGCGGCGTCCAGAACGGACGCGAGACTCTCTTGCAGAATGGCCTGACCCGTATCGGTACGGCCGCCATAGCCGCGGGCATCGACCGCGAGGAGCAGCCTGCGGCTGAATCCCCTGCTCCGGCTCATATGTTGACCTCATTTCGTCGGACGATGTTTCCCACCCTTCGCCGGGAGTGCCCGGGTGTCCATCGGAACTGTTTCCCAACGCCCGGTCGAAGGTGTTCCCGGAGGAGTGTCATCGGGGCACGCGGACCAGACTTCCGACAAATCCGGGATTCATGTGACCGAAATCAGATCGAGCCGTTCGATGGACCGACCGACCGTCTTGTTTGGTCAGATCGCCGACACGCTTGGTCAGACGGCGGAGGCGAAGGAAGCGAGCGCCACGCGGTCCGTGATCACGACCGAGCGGTATCGCGGCGCGGCGAGGCCGGCCTCGCGTAGCTGGCGCATGGCCTGGCTGACGGCATCTTCCCGGGCACCGATCAACAGGCCCAGCTCCATCTGCGACAGGCGCACGCCGAGGTCCAGGCCATCCGGATGGGCTATCCCGTGCCGGTTCGCGAGGTCGAGCATCACTCGGGCCAGCCGGACCGGCACAGGGAAGCTGCCGAACTCCTGGCGCCGCAGATTCGACCACTCGAGCCGCCCGGCAAGGGCGTCGTACAGATACGCCCAGGCCTCGGGGCAGCGGGTGAGATAGGCACGGAAGGTGTCCTTGGTAATGGCATAGGCAAGCGTGTCAGCGCACGCGGTGACGGTCGCATTGCGCGGAACGCCCCGCAGCACCGACATCTCGCCGACAAGATCACCATGGATGCGCACGGCAAGCAGAGTTTCACTACCGTTGTCGAGCTGGGCCGTGACCTTGACGCATGCCGGGCGGCCCTCGCGTTTGGCGCGCAGCAGATAGACGAAGAGTCCCTCGTCGCCCTGCCGGATGAGAATCTCGCCGGTCTTGAATTCCCGGGCGGGCGTGAGAATCGCCAGCAGTTCGTTGCGGGCGCGTGGCGGTAGCCGATGCATGAGCGTGCCAATTGGCCAACGCGCGTTTTCGTTCATCAGGTGGCGCCTTTCCCCACCGAGGCGACACACGGACTGTCAGTATCGACGCATAGGACTATACCTAGCGGCGGGAGCGCATCGGATGACGGCAAACCGACGCCGGACGTCGCCGCGGGGAGGCGGTCAGCCGGTCGAGAGCACGATCAGGCGATCGACGGCGGGCATGGGCAGCTCCTTGTCCGGGTTAAGCACCACACCGTGCCCGTCACCGGGCTCCGCTATGCGGTACCCGATGGCAACCTCACCTCGCCGCTTGGCCGCCTCGACGGCGGTGGCGAAGGTGAAGCCGGGCTGCTGCCGCAGATAGTAGGTGGACGGCCGGATGTAGATCTCGGCGCCCTCCGGGTCGAACAGGTCGTCGAAGACCGACTTGAGATGCTTGTTCTCCGAGATCTGGGTCATCAGCAGGCTGACCAGCTGTTCGCTGACCACGAAGTCGTCGGCCTTGGTGAGCTGGGCCAGGGCGCGGTCGCGGTCGTCGCGCATCTCGCTCACGATGGAGCTCGCGCTGCCGCCGGCCGCCAGCAGGTCGCGCAGGTGCAGCAGCGTGACCAGCACGCGCGAGTCGGCGGTGAGCGGGTCCAGCTGGTCGTCGGACAGCAGGATGACGTTGTTGAACGTGGCCACGTCGAGCGAGGCGAGCACATCCCGGTCGCGGATGTCGCCGAACTTGGACCGGATCAACAGGTGGTGCAGGCGCGGGGCCATGGTGGACGCGACCGTGTCGGCGTCCTGCCGGTCGGTCACGATGTCCACAGTGGACCCGTCGGCAACGTACACGTCGAGTTGCTCGATAATCCTTTCTGCACGGGCGTTCCAGCCGAGGATGAGGGTGCTCTCGGGCGCGGCCGGCCCGCGCACGCCATGCAGGATCGCGGTTTCGTCGATCGGGAAGGTGCGCGGCGACAGCGTGATTTTCGAGTCGTCCTCGGCGAGGATCACGAGCTGGTCGGCCGGGCCGATGACGGTGTCCATGGGCGGATTGAGGGTGGTCTTGCCGTCGTGGCCGAGAATGCCGATGGGGCAAGCCTTTCGGTATGCCTGCAGGGTCTGGCCGAACTGCTTGCCGACCAGGCTGGGCTCGCTCATCATGTAGATTTCGTCGCCACCGAAGTCGAACAGATCCTGGTACACCACTGAGAGTTTGGATTGCCGGGCGGTCTGCACGATGAGCCGGGCGCTGATGTCGTCACCGTCGAGCACGATGGCGTCACCGCCGGCGAGATTGGCGACGGCCCGGTTGCGGCTGTCGCGCACCGACGCCACGACGTGATGCGGGCGGCCGCGAAACGCCGGACCCTTGTTGATGGCCAGCAAAACCTTGATCGCAAACGCGTCAGCGTCCTCTTCGGACACGTTGTCGGGCGAGAGCACGATGATGGACCGGGCCTCGTTGAGATTGACCATTTCCAGGTCGGTCAGGTCGAGCGGACTGCCCGTGCGAAACACGAGCCGCGTCTTGCCGGTGTCGGGGATGCGATGCTCCACCCGGTCTTCCATGAAAATCTTGTCCTGGTCGGCCAGGATGGCGATGGCGGTCTTGCCACGGCTCTGGTTGGCGTGCACCAATTCCGAGATGAGCGTGTAGATTTGGTCCGACCAACCGAGAATGACCGTGTGGTTGCGCTCGATCACCAGCGAGCGGCCCTTGCGCAATTGCTCCAGCCGCCGGTGCATGCCCGTGGTCAGCAGACCGATCAGGGCACCGGCGACGAAAATGCCGCCGAGCGCGAGGACGAACCACATCACGAGCACCGGCCAGTCGCCGTCCTGCGGGGCCGACAGACTGAACGTGGTGATGAACGTCTGCCAGAGCAGGAGCAACGGGTGCACCCGCTTGTCACCGTCGCCGAGCGTGACCAGCTCGATCGCCGCGGTGACGACGGCGATGAGCAGGAACGAGGCCAGGGCAAGCCAACCGATAAGCCCGGTGGTGCCGCGGGACATCGTATTGTCGAACCAGTACCGCCATCGCGCGCGATAGCCGGGCCGTCGTGCCATATCCGGATTCCTCCCGATCGCCGTTGAATCAGCGACATCCGATGGATCCCCCGCGTTAACGGGAACACTGTAGTGACGTCCGACCGAAATGGACAGTGCGATGGCACATTGGCACAGTCCGATACCCGGTGTCCAATTCGGACGGCGATGATCGACCGGCGCCCGCCGGGGGTGCGGTCAGGCTGGATGGGGGCGATGCGCAACGTGTGCCAGCGCGGCGGCAGGCCGGGAATCTTTGCCCAACAAGGCATCCCTACCAGCGGCGCGGAATCGACCGGCCGTGGCGGAGGTCGGCCAGGGACACCCGCCGGGTGTCGAGCTCGCAGCGGTGGGACCAGTCTTCCCTTTCACCGCGGAGGTGTTTCCAAGATCATCCCGGCTATATCCGGAACCCCGACAAATGGTGGCTTTGGCGGCAGTCGGCAGCGCGCTTCTACGATCTCATGAGCGTGAGTCCATGCAGATCGTGGCGGAGCTCCAGACCAGAGATATGCACCAAATCGGGGACTATTCGAACCCTGATGGCCCGTGCCCCACGTGGGGTTCGCGGGGCTCGGCCCCGCGGCGGTATCGCGGCCCTTGGCGAAGTTGCCGCAGGCAACAAGCAGGCGACGCCAGCTGGTGCGCCCGGCAGGACTCGAACCTGCGACCTGAGGATTAGAAGTCCGCTGCTCTATCCAACTGAGCTACGAGCGCATTCGGCCTCATAGGATACAGGCTCAACCGTACGCCCGGAGCCACCGGTCGGCCTCATCGAAGAACCTCTGGCGGGCCGGCTCCCGCGAGAGGGTCAGGTCGTGCTTGCCGCCGTCGATGCGCACGACCGTGACGTGCCGGCCCAGGGCGGACGCCCATCTGGAGATGTGCCTCACATCGAGCACGGCGTCGGCCTCGTGTGCGGCATCGTTCCAGACGAAGTTGCGGTACGAGGCGGTCGAGTGGGCGACCAGGACCGGCGCGGTGATGTCGAGGCCGGCGTGCAGGCGCCGCTGGGCGGTCCGGATGGCGCGCAACCAGCCCATCCGCAGCGGGAACGACTGGACCGGCTTCCAGGCCAGGTCGAACTGCCATTCGCCGTGGAAGTCCTGGTGCAGGCTGCGCCCGTAGAGGCCGGGTGACTTGAGCGGCACGACGCGGTACGGCTGCCAGGCCGCAAACCTGCCGACCGCCGCGGCGACCGGGCGCCGCATGACCCACGCGGCATTGAAGTCGAAGAATGGGCTGTTGAGGATGAGTCCGTCGACCACACCCGTTTTCGAGCGGGCATGCGCCCAGAGCGAGCCGATCAGACCGCCCGTGGAGTGCGCGAACAGCAGCAGCGTGTCGTGCCCGTCCTCGGCTCGGATGATCCGGGCGGCCTCGTCGATCTCCTCGAAGTACTCGGCGATGCTCCGCACAAAATTGGGCGTATGGTGCGGCCGGAGGCTTCGCCCGTACTTCCTCAAATCAAGGGCATAAAAATCGTAACCACGGTCGATGAAGAAATCGGCGAGGTGCGTCTGAAAGAAATAATCGTTGTATCCGTGCAGGTAGAGGACCGCTTTGGGGGTCGGCCGGGTGGAGCGGCGGCGCACCAGCGTGGCGAAAACCGGGCCCTCATCGTCATCGGGCAGTTCGATTATCCGCTGCTCATAAGGCTCACCAAGCACGTCGACGGTAAGGATTTCGGTGCCCACGGCGACAAGATTAAACCCCTTTTGACGGTACCCGTACCAGATCGACATCTGGTCGGCCGCCAGTTATCCCCAACCCGCCTGTTGTCCACAGATCGGCTAGCGGCGCCGTCGCGAGGAGTCGGGGTGTTCGAGCACGCTTCTGTTCACAGGAACGCAGAGGAATCAGCAAGACAAGACAGAACGGAGATGACGTGTTCGAGACGCAGCTGACTCTGGTCGGAAACGCGCTGACCGCGCCGGAATATCGCCGGCTCACCGACTCGGGCCAGGTGGCCGCGAGCTTCCGGGTCGTTTCCCACTCCCGCCGGTTCGACAAGTTCAACAATCGCTGGATCGACGGGCACAGCCTGCGCGTGCGCGTCACGTGCTGGCGCAGGCTGGCCGAGGGCGTGGTGCCCAGCATCAAGGCGGGCGATCCGATCATCGTGGTCGGCAACCTCTACACCCGCGACTGGACCGACGACCAGGGCACCCGGCGCGTGCTCTACGAGCTCGACGCCAGCGCCATCGGCCACGACCTGTCCCGCGGCACCGCATCCTTCGAGCGCACGCCACCCGCGCTCGGCTTCAGCGTGATCGAGGATGAGGAGGCCGAGCGCCGGATCGGCGGCGAGGACAGCGTCCCCGAAGACCTGGACCCGCCCGCCGCCCTGCACGCGGCCGGCTTCACCGCCGAGCCGATCGACTCCGACGACGACGTGTCCGACGAGCCCGACGGCGACCGAGACGAGCGCCGCATTCTCGTCCCCGCCTAGCGCGCCGGGTCCTCTCGTCCGGCGCCACTAAGCCGAGCGTCGAGCCGGGCCTCGTGCACTGCTCCCTTGCTTCTTCGGCGCTCGCCCGGCCTTCGGCCGCACGTCCACAGGGCTGACCCGAAGTCGCGAGCCATGCACGAGGCCCACCCAAACACGCTCACCGGGGCGCGACCTCGTCGCTTTCCCACTCCAGCCATGCCTAGCCTCGCCCCGCGGATGCCGTGTTCGCCGGGGCGGCCAAAGGCGAGGTGGCCGGCCCAGCGGGGGATACGCCGCGCCCCCGCGATACCAACCATCACCGGTCCGGCTACCTCTCATGTCCCGCCCCACTCCAGAGGCCGAGAAAGGGCGGGACACCGGGCCAGGGGCCACCTGTCAGGCCCCTGGCCCGTCCATCGCGAAGATCCCGGGGGGACTGATGGCCGCGTCTCATCACACTGTTGACAGTGCGCGGCCATCGGTGGACACCTCCGCCCGCCCGCGACCCGCCAACCACCCGGCCCACACCACCACGACCAACGACCGATCACGCCCGCGACCACGACCAAGCGACCAATCACGCCCACGACCAATCAGGTCGCCATGATCTGGCGCGCCACGTCGGCCGGGCTTCTCCCGCGGCCCGTCCGGGGGCTCGAGTCCGCTCCCCGACTCGCCCCAGCGGTGGGGCGGCGAATTTGCCCGCCGCCGCCTCACCCAGGCGTGGCGCGCCGGCCGAGATGACCGGCCGGGCAGGCAACGGCCACCACTATGTGAGCCTGCCCGCCGGTCATCTCCGGCTGACCACCCCGGTTCCTTCGCCGGAATCGTCCCCGGTGCCCACTCAGCTATCCCCTGGTCCGCACCAACTCAACTTCCCCCGGCCGCTGCGCCGGGCTCGTCCCCCGCGCCCACCCAGCTTCCGCCCCGCACCGCTATGTGGGTGGGTGCGGGGGCCTATCGGCGCACCGGTGTAAGCGCCGCGCCCTGCCAAGCGTTTCCGCAGCTTCCGGCGATTGGGTGAAACGCGAACACGAAGATCCTCTGACACTCCCCGCGTGCGGGCGAGGTGGTGGGGCAAGCTGTGTCGGGTCTGGACTGTGGAGCGGATGGATAGGGTGAAGGCATGGGCGGGATCTTGGTAGCGGGGACGACGTCGGATGCGGGGAAAAGTGTTGTCACGGCTGGGGTGTGCCGGTGGTTGTGGCGGCGGGGGGTGAAGGTGGCCCCGTTCAAGGCGCAGAACATGTCCAACAATTCGGCCGTGGTGGTCGATAAGCATGGGCGTGGTGGGGAAATCGGGCGGGCGCAGGCGCTTCAGGCCGTGGCTTGTGGGCTGGAGCCGGAGGTGCGGTTCAATCCCGTACTGCTGAAGCCGAGCAGCGACCATCGGAGCCAGGTGGTGGTCTTGGGGCAGGCAGTGGACACCATCGAGGCGAGTCGGTTTCGTGAGCTGAAGGGGCGGATGGCGGGCGCGGCGTTTGGCGCGTTTGATGAGCTGCGGCGCGAATACGACGTGGTGGTGTGCGAGGGCGCGGGCAGCCCGGCCGAGATTAATCTGCGCGAAAACGACTATGTGAACATGGGGCTGGCCCGGCACGGTGGGCTTCCGGTGGTGGTCGTGGGCGACATCGACCGGGGAGGCGTGTTCGCCTCGCTGTACGGGACCGTGGCACTGCTCGATCGGGCCGATCAGGCGCTGGTTTCGGGCTTCGTGATCAACAAGTTTCGGGGCGACCGGGGGCTGCTCCAGCCGGGCCTGGACACGTTGGAAGACCTGACCGGGCGGCCGACGTTGGGCGTGCTTCCGTTCGACGTGGACCTGTGGCTGGACGCCGAGGACGCGGTGTCGTATGGGCGCGTGCTCGGCCGGCCCGGCCCGGCGCGCGGGAGTGAATGGCTGCGCATCGCCGTGGTGAGGCTGCCGCACATTTCGAACGCGACGGACGCGGAGGCGTTCGCCAGCGAACCCGGTGTGGCGGTGCGGCTCACGGTCGAGCCGGGTGAACTGGCCGAGGCGGACGTGGTGGTCATTCCGGGCACCAAGTCTACAGTGGACGATTTGGAATGGTTGCGGCGCAATGGCTTGGCTGACCTTATCCTCGCGCACGCGGCGGCGGGCAAGCCACTGCTCGGCTTGTGCGGGGGTTTCCAGATGCTGGGGCGGCGCATCCACGACGAAGTCGAGAGCGGGCGGGGCGAGGTCGATGGGCTTGGCCTGCTGCCCGTGGAAGTGGGATTTCAGCGTACGAAGACGCTGGCGCGGCCGATCGGGCACGCGCTCGGAGCTCCCGTGCACGGGTACGAGATCCATCACGGGCAGGTGGTCTGGCGCGAGGCCGAACTCTCCGGACTCATCACACTGCCCGATGGCGCGATGGAGGGGGCCGCGGCCGGGAACGTCTTTGGCACACACTGGCACGGCGCGTTCGAGTGTGATGAGTTCCGCCGCCGGTTCTTGACGCTGGCCGCGGGGATCGCCGGGCGGCGCGGGTTTGTGGTGGCGGCCGACACTGACTATGCCGCGCTTCGGGCTGCGACTGTGGACCGGCTTGGCGACATGGTGGAGGAATACGTTGACACGGATGCGCTTTGGCGGCTGATTGAGCAGGGAGCGACGCCGGGCCTGCCCGCGATCCCGCCGGGGGCGGTGTGAGAGATCTGGTGGGCGGGGGCGACCTGGCGAAGTGGGGTGCGGACTGCGAGGCGGCGGGAGACCTACGGGGGTGGGGTGAGGACTGCGAGATGGAGGGGAGCCGTGGGGGTGGGCGCGGTGGAGCGGGTGGTGGAGGTGTTGGGGCGGCGGGCGGCGCGGTTGGGG
>NZ_QJUG01000097.1 GCF_003426775.1 Allorhizocola rhizosphaerae
GTCCGCGTGGCCTCCTCTCGCGCCCACCAGGCCGTCTGCCTCATGGCCGCGGTCGTCTCGCCCCCCGGCCGCGGCTGGCGAGCCGGGTCCGCATGGCCTCCTCTCGCGCCGCGAGGCCGGCGGCCCCCTCGCGGCGATCCCGCCGCGCGTCGCTCGTGCCTGCGATCGATACTGTTCTCGTGGTGATGCGGCACTTCCAGCGGTGGACCGAGCGCTTCTCGGCCGGTTACGCCAGGCGCACCAGCTGGCTGCGCAAGCGCTCGCCCCTGTTCGACCACTTCTGGCGCACCAAGGAGCGCTACAACGAGGTGCTCGGCGGGCGGCTGTCGGCCGCGATCGCCTACTACGGGTTCTTCGCCACGTTCGCGCTCGCGATGGTCGCCTATGCCGTCACCATCAACATCTTCTCGGCGAACGCCCAGCTGGTCGACGATGTCGACCGCTTCCTGAGCCAGTACTTCACGTCGCTCGACACCAGGACGCTCAAGCAACAGGCGGGCACCATCCAGACCATCGGCCTGGTGAGCCTG
This sequence comes from Allorhizocola rhizosphaerae, assembly GCF_003426775.1. Taxonomy (GTDB): domain Bacteria; phylum Actinomycetota; class Actinomycetes; order Mycobacteriales; family Micromonosporaceae; genus Allorhizocola; species Allorhizocola rhizosphaerae. Next base: position 531 of record NZ_QJUG01000097.1, read on the forward strand.
CTGCTCGCGGGCATCGGGTGGGTCGATGCCTGGCGCTCCTCGCTGCGCGCGGTGTGGCGGCTCGACCAGCACCCGGGCAACTTTCTCGTGCTGCGCGTGGTCGACCTCGGCACCCTCATCATCTTCACTTTGATGATGGCCGTCTCGCTCGGCGTGACCGACGGGTTGGAGCGCCTGTTCAAGCTCGTCTCGGGCGGCGAGACGGGCATGTTCTGGGTGAAGGCGGGCGTGCAGGCGCTGGCATTCCTGATCAATCTGGCGATCGCACTCGGGCTGATGACGGTGATCCCGCGCATGCACATGTCGGCCAAGCGGCTGCTCCCGTCCATCCTGGCCATCGCGGTCGGGCTGACGCTGCTCAACTGGATCGGCCGCTATTTCATCGTCGAGCGCACCGAGCGCAATCCGGCGTACCAGATCGTCGCCACCTCGGTTGGCCTGCTGGTTTATCTGTATCTGTTCAATCAGATCGTCATCTGGGCGGCCGCGTGGGCGGCCACCGCGCAGAACGGGCGCGTGTTCGACCTGGCCTGGGGACGCCCGCGGGAGCACGACACGCTGGAGGGCTCTGCGCTGTCGGAGTAGCGACCACTCATGATGGTGCGATGGGTGCACTCATGACATTGGAGCTGGAGCCGGATTCTCCCCAGCATGACCTACCGTGGATCATCACGTTCGGCCCGTTGAACGACGACGAGGATTGGGAGCCTGTCGTCTGCGGGCCATACGAGCGGCCGCACGCGATGGCACTTGCCCAGCATCTGGTCGCCGATGAGGACGTCATGGCGGTGGTCGAGCCGCTGCTTCCGGCGACCGAGCTCCGCCAGATCCGCTCCGCGATCGAGCTGTCCCAGCAGAACGCGCTGGAGGACATCGACGAGGAGGAAGAGGACGACTCGCTGGACACCGACCTGGCACACGAAGACCACACGCACGAGGAAGAGGGGATGCATGTGGCCGACGAGCCCACGCCCGACGAGATCCGGGCCGGGTTCGCGCGCCTGTCAGCCCGGCTGACCACTTAGCGGAAAGTGCCGGATGGGCCGCCAGTGCCCATCCTCACCATGTTCGTAGCGTGTGAAGTGGTCGACGTCGAAGCGGGCATCGTAGCCCGCGAGCCGTTCATACACCGCGTCCATCGCCTCCTCGGCGATGTCGTGTGCCACCGTGACGTGCGGGTGGTACGGGTGGGCAAGCTCTCGTTCCAGCGGGCCGCTGCGCACCGCTTCGGCGAGGCGTTCGCACTCGCTGATCCCGGCGGCCACGGCCACGAACACCACCCGGCTCACCGGGCGGAACGTGCCCGTGCCGCGTAGGTGGATGCTGAACGGAGGCTGCGTCCGCGCCACCTTTTCCAGGTGCTCATCGATATCCTCGGGCCCGATGAGGGTCGGGCCGAGCAGCGTGATGTGCGATGGGATCAGCGCGGCGGCGGGGTCACCGGTGGCCGCGCGGTGCGCGTCGAGCTGGGCGCCCCAGGGCTGCGGGATGCCGATCGCCACGCCTATCGTCCGCGTTGTGCGCGCCAACTACGCGGCCGGGCGCAGGAAGCCGACCCGGTCGTACACCCTGGACAGGGTCTGCGCCGAGACCGCGCGGGCCTTCTCGGCACCGATCGCGAGCACCTTGTCCAGCTGCGCCGGGTCGTCGAGGTATTCATTGGTCTTCTGCTGGATCGGCGTGATGAAGCCCACGACCACCTCGGCCAGATCCTTCTTCAGGTCGCCGTAACCCTTGCCCGCGTAGGCGTTCACGAGGTCGTCGACGGCCCGGCCGGTGAGCGCGGAGTAGATGGTGAGCAGATTGCTCACGCCCGGCTTGGTCTCGGGATCGTAGAGGATGTCGCGCCCGGTGTCGGTCACCGCCGACTTGATCTTCTTGGCGGCCTTCGCCGGATCCTCGCGCAGCTCGATCAGGCCGTTGGGGGTGGACGACGACTTGGACATCTTCGCCGTCGGGTCCTGCAGATCGAAGATCTTCGCCGTTTCCCGGATGATGTGCGGCTTGGGCAGCGTGAACGTCTGGCCGAACCGGTGATTGAACCGCTGCGCCAGGTCGCGGGTGAGCTCGATGTGCTGCCGCTGATCCTCGCCCACCGGCACCTCGTCGGCCTGATAGAGCAAAATGTCGGCCGCCTGCAGGATGGGGTAGGTGAACAGGCCCACACTCGCCTGCTCCACCCCCTGCTTGGCCGACTTGTCCTTGAACTGCGTCATCCGGCTGGCCTCGCCGAACCCGGTGATGCAGCCCATGACCCAGCCCAGCTGGGCATGCTCGGGGACGTGTGACTGCACGAACAGCGTGCTGCGCGACGGGTCCAGCCCGACCGCCAGCAGCTGGGCCACGCTGGCCCGGGTGCGGTCGCGCAGCAGCTTCGGATCGTGCCCCGCCGTGATCGCATGCAGGTCGACGACGCAATAGAAGGCGTCGTGCGTGTCCTGCAGCGTGACCCAGTTGCGCACCGCACCGAGGAAATTGCCCAGATGGTACGAGTCGGCGGTGGGCTGGATGCCGGAGAGCACACGTGGACGAGACATAGGCCTATCCTATGGAACCCGATTGAGGACAGGTGACTCACCTAAGCGTGCGCGACGACATGGCAGACCTCTACCACGCCAGCTATCGACGGCTGGTGGCGCAGGTCTATGCCTTCACCACGGATCTGAGCGAGGCACAGGACGCTGTGCAGGAGGCGTTCGCCCGCGCGCTGGCCCGTCCCTCCTTCGGCGGCGACATCGACGCGCCGGAGGCGTGGCTGCGCACCGTGGCAATCAACATCGTGCGCCGCCGCTGGCGTCGCCGGCAGCTGCTCAACACGATCATGCTGCGGGAGCGGCCGCTGGCGCGCATGGTCGAGGAGGCCCCGTCGCCCGCGCATGCGGATCTTCGTGACGCGCTGGCGGCCATTCCGCGCGCGTACCGTGAGGTGATAGTCCTGCACTACCTGGCCGATCTGCCGGTGGACGAGGTGGCCGCGATTCTGGAGGTACCGGTGGGAACCGTGAAGTCCCGCCTCTCCCGGGGGCGTGAGGCGCTCAAGGGACTGCTCGACGACGTCGAGGCGCCGCCGCTGGACCAGGTCAAGCAGCGTGCGCGCACGATACGCACGCGGCGGCGGGTGGCGCAGGCGGGCGCGGCGCTGGCCGTGGTGGCCGTGTCAGCCGTGCTGTTCTTCCCGTTCGATCCACAAACGACAGTGCCGCCCGCCGAAAGCTCGCCGCCCGTGACGTCGTACAGCGGGGCGGGCCTGACCCTGCGCAGCGTGCCGGAGGTCGGCACGGCGCCGGATCTGCCCGGCACGATCGATCGGTTCGAGATCAGCGGCACGTCGGCCTATCTGTCCACAACGGACGGTGCGCGGGCGGTGTCCATCGATGGGGGCCAGACGTGGGTGGTGAGCGATCAGGTGCAGCTGCCCGACGATCCGGCCCCGCTGCCGGACTTCCCGCACGTGTGGGCTCATCAGGACCCCAGCGGTGTGCTCGTCGCCGCCGGGGTGAAGGACGGCACGCCCACGGTGGCCTATCAGGGCGCCGGCGGTTGGAAGACCCTGCTGAGCGCGACCCAGGGCGACGGCATCACGGCCACCATGCGCGAAGGCAAGCTCACCGTGCTGGTCCTGCGCGGCCAAACAATCGTCGAAGTGCACACCGGCGACACGCGCGGCCTGAACCGGGTGCCCGGCACCATGCAGCTGGCGGTCAACGGCGAGCCCGTCATGCTGCCCGACGGCCGTTTGCTCGTCGCCGACACGACCAACAACTGGCAGCTCAGCTCCGACAACGGGGTGTCGTGGCAACGGGTCACGACCATGCCACCGGTCGGCTCGCTGCGCCAGACCAACACCGGCTATGTGGCGCTCGGCCTGTTCCCGCCCGCGGGCTGGATCGCCGTCTCCGCCGACGGGGTCAACTGGCAGAAGCTACCGATCCGCTAGCCAGACGGCCGTGTCGGGCGGGAGCGTGTCGGTGACCGGGCCGCTCGCCATGAGCACGGTGCCTTCGATCGGGACCGGCGATTGCGAGGTGTTGAGCACCACGCGCCGGTCGCCGCGCCGGAACGACAGCACGCCATCGGCGACGTCGAGCCATTGGATGTCGCCGCGGAAGCCGCGCCGCAGCCGGATCGCCTGCCGGTAGAAGTTGAGCGTGGAGCCCGGGTCGTGCTCCTGCTTGTCGGCGGTGATCGCGTCCCAGCGGGCGGGCATCGGCAGCCACGGGTTGGTCCACGCGCCCTCGGCCCATGGGATGGGCACGCGGCAGCCGTCGCGGCTTTCGCCCGTGCGGAGGAAGGCCGGATCCTCGCGGAGCTCCGGCGGCAGGTCGGTGACCTCGTCGAGGCCGAGCTCCTCGCCGTTGTAGAGGTATGCCGATCCGGGCAGCGAGAGCATAAGCAGGGTCGCGGCCCTGGCACGGGCGAGACCGCCGTAGCGGGTCACGTGCCGCGGCTTGTCGTGATTGGACAGCACCCAGGTGGTCGGCGCGCCGACGAGTTCCGCCTCCGCCAACGACTTCTCGATCACCACGCGGAACGACTTGGCGTCGAACTCGGCCACCATGAAGTCGAAGTTGAACGCCTGGTGCAGCTCGTCGCGCCCGATGTAGCGGGCCAGCCGGGCGGGTGACGAAACCCATGCCTCGGCCACGGCCATCGCACCGTACTCGTCGAGGATCGGACGCCACTCCCGGTAAATCTCGTGCACGCCGTCCTGGTCGAAGTACGGCAGTTCGGCGGTCGTCATCAGCTCGATCTGCCGATGCCCGAGCGCGCCCACGTCGGGCAGGCCGTCAGCCTTGATCATGCCGTGCGCCACGTCGATGCGGAACCCGTCCACGCCGCGTTGCAGCCAGAAGCGCAGCACGTCTTTGAAGAACGCGTGCACGTCCGGGTGCGACCAGTTGAAGTCGGGCTGCGACGGGTCGAACAGGTGCAGATACCACTGCCCGTCGGGGACCTGAGTCCAGGCGGGGCCGCCGAAGATGGACTCCCAGTCGTTGGGCTGGTCGCGGAAGATGTATCTGTCGCGGCCAATGCCGGCCAACGCTTCCCGGAACCACGGATGTTCGCTGGACGAGTGGTTCGGCACGATGTCCACGATCACGCGGATGTTCAGCTCGTGCGCCCGGCCTATTAAAAGGTCGAAATCTGCGAGGGTACCGAAGCGCGGGTCCACGTCGCAGTAGTCGGCCACGTCGTAGCCGCCGTCCGCGAGCGGCGAGGTGTAGAACGGGCTCAGCCAGATCGCGTCGACGCCCAGCGCGCTCAGGTATTCGAGCTTGTCGTACACGCCGATCAGATCGCCGGTGCCGTCGCCGTTTCCGTCGGCGAAGCTGCGGGGGTACACCTGATACACGACGGCATCGCGCCACCAGTCGTTGGCCACCTCGTTCGTCACCCGGAGAAGGATGCCCTGCAACCACTGCAAGAGTCAAGCAGAGTCTTGCTGAAAGTTTCAAGCACAGCTCTCTTCAGGTGAAGCCGTGCTTGGGCGCCGATGGGCTCATCGCGAAGCGTTCAACCCCACCGGCTGCCGGAGATCAGGGTGCTGCGGTGGTGGAGCCGCGCACGACGAGCTCGGGTCGGAAGATGTACTCCGAGTGGGGCGCCGGATGCCCCTTGATCTCGTCGACCAGTGCCCGGACGGCCGCCACGGCCATCGCCTGAACCGGCTGGCGCATCGTGGTCAGCGGCGGATCGGTGAAGGCGATCAGCGGCGAGTCGTCGTAGCCCACGATCGACACGTCCCTGGGCACCTGCAGCCCACGCTGCCGCGCGGCCCGGATCGCGCCGAGCGCCATCAGGTCCGACCCGCACACGAACCCGGTCACCCCGCGATCGAGCAGGCGAGACGCGGCCGCGTCGCCGCCCTCGACACCGAACCACAGCGAGAGCGAGATGAGCTCGTCGATCTGTCTGTCGGGCAGCCCGACCACGCGCTTCATCGCCGCGCGGTACCCCTCGATCTTGCGCTGCACCGGCAGGAACCGGTCGGGCCCGGTGATAAGCCCGATGCGTTGGTGTCCCAGCGCGGCCAGATGGGTGACCGCGAGATCGCCGGCCACCCGGTCGTCGCACGAGACGAACGGAGCCTCGATGCTCGGGCTGTACCCATTGATCAGCACGATCGGCAGCGGCCGTGCGACCAGCTTCTTGTATCGGTCGGGATCGCTGCTGGTGTCGGCGTGCAGCGCGGACACGAACACGATCCCGCTCACCTGCCGGTCGAGCAGCATCTCCACGTATTCGTCCTCGGTCACTCCGCCCACGGTCTGCGTACACAGCACCGGCGTGAACCCCTGCTGGGCCAGCGACGTCTCGATCACCTGCGCGAACGCCGGGAAGATCGGGTTTTCCAGCTCGGGCACGACCAGCCCGACCAGCCCGGCGCTGCGCTTGCGCAAGCGCGCGGGCCGCTCGTAGCCGAGAACGTCGAGCGCGGTCAGCACCGCCTGACGGGTTTCCGAGGAGACCCCTGGGCGGTCGTTGAGCACCCGGGACACCGTCGCCTCGCTGACTTCTGCCTGCTGAGCGATGTCGGCTAGTCGTGCACGCATGGCGGCATGCTAACCGAAATCAGTCACGATTTGTGATCCGAGCACTGCAACGCCTTCCAAAATTTGAAACGTCTTGCTAACGTCCCGGCAACCGTTTCAGTGAAGGAGACGTTCACATGCGTTCGATAGTCGCGGTTGCCGCATTAGGCCTACTGCTCGGTGCTGCGGCCTGCGGCGGGGACACCACACCGCAGACCCAGCCGAGCAAGGACAAGGGCAGCGGCAAGCTCGAGATCTGGGCCGACCCCAAGCGGACGGCCGCGCTCAAGCCCTTCGCCGAGCAGTTCGGCAAGGAAAACGGCGTGCAGGTGGAGGTCAAGGAGATCGCCGAAAACCTCCAGCAGACCTTCGTCACCGCCTCGCAGCAGGGCAGCGGACCGGACGTCGTGGTCGGCGCGCATGACTGGATCGGCAACCTGGTGCAAAACAGCGCCATCGACCCGGTGAACCTGACCGCCGCGCAGAAGAGCGGGTTCGAGGCGAGCGCGCTGAAGGCCGTCACGTTCAACGGACAGGTGTATGGCGCCCCCTACGCCATGGAGAATCTCGCGCTCATCCGCAACACCGAGCTGGTGCCCACCGCCCCGGCCAGCATCGAGGACCTCGTCAAGGCGGGCCAGGACCTCAAGGCCGCGGGCAAGGTCTCCGAGATCCTGTGCCTGCAGGTCGGTGCGCAGGGCGACGCGTACCACATCTATCCCTTCTTCGCCTCCGCGGGCGGCTCGCTGTTTGGCAGCACGTCCTCGGGCGACCCCGACCCCAAGAACGTCACCGTGGGCTCGGCCGACTCGGTGAAGGCGTTCACCAAGCTCAAGGAGCTGGGCGAGCAGGGCTCCGGCGCGCTGAAGACCTCGATCGCCGCGGAGAACTCCATCGCGTCGTTCGCCGGCAAGAAGTGCGCGTTCCTCGTCTCCGGCCCGTGGGCGACCAAGGACATCAAGGCCGGCGGCGTCAAGTACGACATCAGCGCGGTGCCCGGCTTCGCCGGCGGCAAAAAGGCCACGCCGTTCCTCGGCGTGCAAGCGTTCTTCGTGGCGTCCAAGGCCAAGAGCAAGGCGCTGGCACAGGAATTCGTCGCCAACTACGTGACCAACAAGGACGTCGCCAAGGCGCTGTACGACGCCGAGCCGCGCCCGCCGGCGCTGACCGCCGCGATTGCCGTGGTCAAGACCAGCGACCCGGACCTGGAGAAGTTCCTCGCGGCGGGCAAGGACGGCTTCCCGATGCCCGCGATCCCGGAGATGGCGGCGATCTGGGGCCCGTTCGGCCAGGCCGAGGTGGCGGTGGTCAAGGGCGAGGACCCTTCCACGGCCGCGGCCGCCGCGCAGACCGCGATCCTGGCAACACTGAAGAAGTAACGTACGACGATGGGTTTCCTCATCGGGCGGGTCGCGGCGGTGGGCATCACCGCCGCGGTCCTGCTTTACACGGTCCCGCCGCTGATCCGCACGCAATCCTGGACCATGCTGGGGATTCTCGCCGCCGTGACGGCCGCGGTTTCCTACCTCTACCTGACCAAGCGCCACGTGCCGGCGAAGTACCTCGTGCCCGGGACCATCTTTTTGCTTACCTTCCAAGTGATTCCCGTGCTCTACACGTTCACTGTGGCGTTCACGAACTATGGGGACGGGCATCGCGGGTCCAAACAGGAGGCTGTCGGGGCGATCGAGCGCGAGTCGCTGGTGGAGATCCCCGGGGCGCCGGACTACGCGCTGACCGTGGCGGCGCGCGGTGGCGAGGTCGTGTTCCTGTTGGTGGATCGCGAAACCAAGGCCGTGCAGGTGGGCACGGCCGAGGGACTGTCGCCTGTGGACGATGCTGAGGTCAGTCTCACGGGCAAGGTGCTCGGCGCTCCCGGATACGAGATTTTGCCGGCGGGCGAGCGTGACGGCGAGGTGCAGGCGCTGGCTGTGCCGACGGCGCGCGGCGCCATCAAGTCCAGCGGGCTGAGCCGGGCCATCGAGTTTCATGCCAACCGGAAGTATGACCCGGCCTGTGATTGCATTTCCGATTCCGGTACCGGGCAGAGGTGGACCGCGGACGACGAGGTGGGCTATTTCGTCGCCGCGGACGGGACCAACCTGATCCAGGGGTGGAAGGTGAACGTGGGCCTGGCCAACTTCACCCGCGTCGTGAGCGATCCCACCATCTCAGGGCACTTCCTCGGGGTACTCATCTGGAACTTCGCTTTTGCCCTTGGCTCGGTGGCCTTGAGCTTCGCCCTCGGCATGGTGTGCGCGTTGGCCCTGCACCACCCCCGGATGCGGGGGACGCGAATCTATCGCGTGCTGCTGATCCTGCCCTATGCCATGCCGAGTTTCGCCATGCTGCTGGTGTGGCGGGACATGTTCAACACCGACTTCGGGCTCATCAACCGCATGCTGGGCACGGACATCGACTGGATGGGCTCGCCCACGGGCGCGCGGCTGTCGCTGCTGCTCGTGAATCTGTGGCTCGGGTTTCCCTACATGTTCCTGGTCACAACCGGTGCGCTGCAAGCGATTCCGCGTGAGCTGACCGAGGCGTCCAGCATTGACGGCGCGTCGGCTTGGCAGGGCTTCCGCCGGGTCACGCTGCCGCTCCTGCTCGTCGCGCTCTCCCCGCTGCTGATCGCCTCATTCGCGTACAACTTCAATAATTTCAACGCGGTCCGCTTCATCACCAACGGCGGCCCTTACCCGGTCGACAACAATCTGGTGGGCAAGACCGATTTGCTGATCACGTACACCTACCGGCTCGCGTTCGAGGGCGGGTCGGGCCAGTTCGGTTTCGCGTCGGCGATCTCGGTGTTCATCTTCGCCATTGTGGCAACGATTTCGGCCATCGCGTTCCGGCGCACGCGGGCGCAGGAGGAGGTTTACTCGTGAGCAAACTCCTTTGGCGGCACGGTGTTGTCCTGCTGGTGGTCGCGTTTTCGTTGGTGCCCATCCTTTTCGTGCTGTCGGCGGCGCTGAATCCACTCGGCACGCTCAACAGTTCGGAGCTCTACCCGACAGGCGCGACGGTGAAGAACTTCGCCAAACTGTTCTCCGATCCCGACCACTCGTTCGGCCGTTGGTTCGTCAATTCCGTCTTCATCGCGCTCGCATCGTCATTCGCCAGCGTTTTCCTCAGCGTGTGCGCGGCCTACGCGTTCAGCCGCATGCGTTTCGCCGGGCGGCGCGTGGGGCTGCTGTCGCTGCTGCTGATCCAGATGTTCCCGCAGTTTCTGGCCATCGTGACCATCTTCATCATCTTCACGGAGGTGACCGAGCTGTACCCGGCGTTCGGGTTCAACTCGGTGTGGGGATTGCTTTTGCTGTACCTTGGCGGGGCACTCGGGGTCAACACCTACCTCATGAAGGGGTTCCTCGACACGGTGCCCAAGGAGTTGGACGAGTCGGCGACGGTCGACGGGGCGTCGCACGCGCAGATCTTCTGGCGCATCATCCTGCCGCTGGTGGCGCCGGTTTTGGCCGTGACCGCGATGCTGGCGTTCATCGGGACCATCAACGAGTTCCTGATGGCCAACATCTTCCTGCGGGCGGACGACTCGAAAACGTTGGCAGTGGGGATGTTTGGCTTGCTCGGCCCGGACAACCGCAACGTCAACTTCGGCATCTTCGCGGCAGGCACCCTCATCACCGCCGTGCCCACTGTCGCCGTCTTCTTATGGCTCCAACGCTACATCGTGTCGGGCCTCACCATGGGCGCCGTCAAAGGCTAGCGCTCCCTCCCGAAAGGGGGAGGGTCATGAGGATGGCGCGGGGGTGCTCCGGGCACGGGCCGACGGGAGTGAAGCCCACCTTGAGGTAGGACCGGTAGGCGGGCTCGTTGGACTCGTAAACGTCCAGCTCGACGGTCTCGCTGCCCCGATCGCGTGCCCACTGCGTGACCGCGTCGATGAGCGCCCGGCTCGTTCCCGTGCCGCGCGCCTCGGGCGACACCCACATCGAGATGAGGATCGTCGTTTGTGGACTCTTGGCGATCGCCGCCGCCATGCCGACGGGCTTGTCGCCAAGGTACGCCGCGAAAGGCTGACCGTTGGCCGGCCACGCGCGCCATTCCTCCTCGGTGCGCTCAAGCGATTGCTCATATGTCCCGCCGAACGCCTCCGGCGCATCGAGCAGCGCGGCCAGCCGCAGCTCGCGCACCGTCTGCCAGTCGTCGGGACCCAGCGGTCTCACCTCAACCATGGTGGAAGTCTGCCGTCCCCGTTGGCCGGGCGCATCTTCTTTTGCAGGCGCGAGTGCTGCCGGCCCGCGATGTCGCGGATCATGAACGTCGTCTCCCGGACGTCGTCGCTCACCAGGCGGCGTCGCGCACGAGCAGCGCGGCCTGGACGCGGTTCGTGCAGTCCAGTTTGGTCAGGATGCGGCTCACGTAGGTCTTGATGGTCGCCTCGCTCATGCTCAGCCGGCGCGCGATGTCGGCATTGGACAGACCCTCGGCGACCAAGCGCAGCACATCGGCCTCGCGATCGTTGAGCGCGGCGAGGCGGCGCCCGGCCGCCTTGCGCCGCCGGGCATCCTCGGGCGTCACCATGCCGAGCAGGAGGCGGGTGACCGCGGGCGACAGGTAGGCGTCGCCCTCGTGAGCGGCGCGCACCGCGCGAATCAGCTCGTCGGGCGTGCAGTTCTTGAGCACGAACCCGGCCGCGCCCGCCGCGACGGCGCGCAGCACGTTGGGCTCGTCGCCAAACGACGTCAGCACGACCACCTTCGGGCCTTTGATCCGCCGCAATTCCTCCAGCGCGCTCAGCCCGTCGAGCACCGGCATCTTGATGTCCACCAGCGCCACGTCCGCCCGATGGCGCAGCGCCTCGTCCACCGCCGCGCGCCCGTCGGCCGCGAGGGCCACGACCTCGATATCGCCCGCCGAACCCAGCACGGTGGCGATGCCCGCCCGGATCAGCGGCTCGTCGTCGGCCACCAGCACGCGAATCGCCACCCCACCACCCTAATTTGGCGGGAACCGATCCGCCTCATCGCGCGCCAAGCAGGATGTGCGGGTGGATCCGACCCTTCTCGAACCGGCGACGTTCGCCTCGGTGTATTCGCGGGAGTACGCCGGGTTGGTGCGCCTTGCCTACCTGACGACGGGCAGCGTGGGCGCGGCCGAGGAGGTGGTCCAGGATGTCTTCGCCGCCTGGTACCGGCATGGCGCGCATGTCAGGGACCCGGCCGCCTACCTGAGATCGCTTCCGCGCTCGGTTGCCGCGTCGGGACCGTCAAGTCGATGTTGCATCGGTCGCTGGCCACGATGAAGGAGCTTCTCGATGAATAAAACCGCGGAGGATAGGGTACGGTCTGCCGTCCGCGCCATCGCCGATGAGCCCGATTTTCGGGCCAAAGCGGTTGTCGTGCAACGGAAACCTCAAGCGTGGCGCAGGCTTGCACCGGCCGTGGCAGCGCTTGCCGCGTTGGCCGCCGCCACGGTGGTGATCCTCGCGCCGGGCATGGCTGGCCGGGCGCCGGTCACGCCCACCGCGCCGGATGGTCCGGTGGTGCTGCCGCAGGAGATCGGCGGCATGTCCATGCTCACCGCGAGCCTGTCCGACGCGCCGCTGCGGCAACCGGGGCTCCTCGTGCTACGCCACGCCGTGATCGGCACATTCTTCGGACTCAGCCAGGTCGTGGTCGTCGGCCGGGATGGGCGGACGTACCGGCGGGTGGATCTCGCCGAGGAGCGCGGCGGCCACGGGCTCGACGGGGAGTTTCGGGGCGCGCAGGCGCTGCTGTCACCGGATGGCCGGCACCTGGCGATCGGCCGCTATCGGGGGAGCGCCACGGAGATCCCGGTGCTGGACCTGGTCACCGGTGAGCGGCGGGACTACCGGTTGGACAAGCCGACCGGCTATCACCTCGTCGCATGGTCCCACGACGGGCGCAAACTCGCCATGGCGGTGGACGAGGAGGCCGACCCGGCCGACGACCACTTCCAGAAGGGCGAGAAGTTCTATTCCGGATATCCGCTGGCCGTCCTCGACCTGGTCGCCGGGGAGTTTTCCGCGGTACCGGAGGTGCTGTTCCATCCGCTGGGAAGGAACGGGCAGTTCGCGCCGGACGGGCGTCTGGGCGTGCCCACGGCGACCGATGTCGCCACCAGTGCGCCCGTATCGTGGATGACGGTCGTCGAGTTCGGCGCGGACACGGGCAGGCGTCGGGGAGGGCTATGCCAAACTCGATCGGATGCTCGCCGAAGGCATTGCCGACCATCGCCCTGCCGAGCGGCACCGCCGGATCGCCGGCGGGTTCACCCAACGTGTCCGCGGCACCAAGGACTGGGAGGCCCCCTCGCCGGTGGCCGGATGGACGGCCCGCGACGTGGTGCGCCACCTCGTCGAGTGGTTCCCGCCGTTCCTCGCGGCCGGTTCCGGTGTGGAACTGGAGCGGGGGCCGAGCGTCGACGAGGATCCCGTCGCCGCGTGGGAGACACAGTCGGCCGCAGTGCAGGCCATCCTGGATGACCCGGCCACACCGCAACGGCTGCTGGCCAACCGGCACCTTGGCGAGATACCCCTCGATCAGGCGATCGACCGGTTCTACACCTCCGACGTGCTCATGCACACTTGGGATCTGGCCCGCGCCACCGGCCAGGACGACCGGCTCGACCCCGCCGAGTGCGCCATGCTGCTCGCCGGCATGGAGCCCATCGAGGAGGCGATGCGCTCGTCGGGACAATACGGCCCGCGCGTGTCCGTCCCCGCCGACGCCGACGCCCAGACCCAGATGCTCGGGTTCATCGGACGCGACCCGTTCTGGACTCCCGCCTGACCCGCCCAGCCCCGGCCTTGAAAGCGTTGTCGTCGTGGGCCACCTGCACCGCACCGATCTGCCCCGCCAGCCGGGAGCCAGGGCTATGAGCTCCCGGCCCCGGCGCCACGGCTCAGGGCGACACGCCCACGACCATCGTCGCGGGCAGGAACATGAACATCAGCACCGCCGCGGCCACACCGACGGTCAAAATGCGCGCGCGGCTCACCGGTTCGTGCGCGTAGGGCAGCATCGCGACGAGCCGGAAATCGCCACCTTCCACACGGTTGTCGAGGAAACCGCCCGCCTGGCGCACCCGCTCATCCAGCCCAGCAAGCCCATGCCCCACAACCGCCACCTGGCCGCCCATGGCCGGGCCGCCCGCCGCAGGCGGCAGCAGGGCAGGCGGTGGCGGGGCGGGTGATGGTGGTGCGAGGGGCGGTGGGGTTGCGGCGGATAGCGGGCGCGCGGCGAGGGTCGGGCTGGGCGCGGGGTTGGTGAGGGTGAGCAGCAGGGCGTCGGGCTCCCAGGAGACCCGCATGGTGACCGGTTGGCCGGGCGCGTGCTTGGCGGCGTTGGTCAGGCCCTCTTGCGCCACGCGGTATGCGGCCTCGCCCACCTCGGGCGCGAGCGGCCGGGGCCGGCCCGCGTGGTGGAGCGCGACCGGGACTCCCGCCGCGCTGAAGTCGACGGTCAGCCGGTCGATCGCCTCGACCCGTGGCACCACACCGACGGTGGGGGACCCGCGCAGCGTGGCGACCATCTGGTGGAGCTCGTTTGTCGCCGCCCGCACGGACGTGGCCAACTGGGCGACCGCCTGCCTGTGCTGTGGCGGCAGGTCGGAGACTTCGAGCGCGGCGGCCTGGATGGAGGCGAGGCTGAGCCGGTGGCCGAGCGAGTCGTGCATGTCGCGCGCGATGCGCAGCCGGCTGTTTTGCTCCAATGTGGACAACAGCCGCTCGTGCTGCGCCACATAGCGACCGGCCAGCATGGGCAGCGCCACGAACACCAAGAAGGTGGCCACCACGTGCGCAGCGGAGCGCGGCAGGATGGCCAGCTGCCCGCCGAGCGCTCCGAGCGCCGCGCCCACCGCCACGACAAACCCGGAACGCGTGACGATGCCACGCCCAGCCTGATAGGCGATCCACAGCAGCAGCACGAACGCCCCACCCGTGAATGACGCGAGCACAAGTGTCGCCACGAAGGCCGCGCTCACCGACCGGTGGCGCAGCACCACGATCAGCGCCACCGCCAGCCCGAAAAACGCACCGTCCACAACCGACGGATGCCGGGTGAGCAGGTGCAGAGCCACGTCACCCAGCGCCACGGCCATCGCGAGAAGCATGACGCCAACTTTAGTGAGCGGGTCCGACAACTTTCGCCGACTGCGCCCGGACCAGCGCTGACAATACGGTGAGGCGTGATCGAAGTGCATAACCTGAGCAAGAGCTACGGCAGCACGAAAGCCGTCGACGGCCTGTCCTTCACCATCCATCCCGGTCGTGTCACCGGCTTCCTCGGGGCCAACGGCGCGGGCAAGTCGACCACCATGCGCATGATGCTCGGCCTGGCCCGCCCGTCCACCGGCCACGTGCTCATCGACGGCGTGCCCTATCAGCACCTGACAAGGCCGCTCACCAAGGTCGGTGCGCTGCTTGAGACCAGGTCCGCCCACCCGGGCCGCCGCGCATATCAGCACCTGCGCTGGCTCGCGCAGAGCAACAACATCCCGGCGTCGCGCGTCGAAGCGGTACTCGAAGAAGTAGGTCTTCAAAACGAAAAAAGCAAGCGGGCCAAGGGATTCTCGCTCGGCATGGCCCAACGCCTGGCCATCGCCGCCGCGCTGCTGGGCGATCCGCCGATTCTCCTGCTCGACGAGCCGGTCAACGGGCTGGATCCCGAGGGCATCATCTGGATTCGTGAGCTCATGAAAAGCCTTGCCGCACAAGGGCGTACCGTGTTCGTCTCCAGCCACCTGCTCGGCGAGATGGCCAACACCGCCGAGCACCTGATCGTGATCGACCACGGCCGCGTACTGGCGGACACGACCGTGTCGGCGTTCATCGGCGAATCCACCTCGCTCGAGGATGCGTACCTGCGCGTGATCCAGCGATGATCCGGGCCGAACTGACGAAGATCCGTACCCTCCGCTCCACCTTCTGGGTCTTCCTCGCGACCTTCGCGCTCTGCGTGGGCCTCGGTTTCCTGATCGGTTTGAGCTTCCGGAACATCGCGGACGCCGGTGCCGACTCGCTCTTCGCGAGCTTCTACGCGGTGACCCTCGGCCAGATCGCGCTGGTCGTCTTCGGCGTGTTCGTGATCAGCAGCGAGTACTCCAGCGGCACGATCCACGCATCGCTCGCGGCCACCCCGCGCCGGGGCCGATTCTTCCTCGCCAAACTGGCCGCCACCACACCCGTCGTGCTCGTGCTCTCGCTCGTGACCATCGTGTCGATGTTCTTCGCCGCACGGGCCGGGCTGGGCCCGCGAGCGGTCCCGTTCGACGCGCGAGGTGTCGCGGGCGCGACCGTCTATCTCACGCTCATCTGCCTGTTCGCGACCGGCGTGGCCACGATGCTGCGCAGTGCGGCAGGATCATTGGCGATCCTGCTGCCCCTGCTGTTCCTCGGCTCCCAGGGCCTGGGCAACATTCCCAAGGTCAAAACCATCACGCAGTACCTCCCCGACCAGACCGCGTGGGTGATCATGCACCTGACCGGGCCGCCCGGCAGTGCGCAATTCGAGCGCCCCTACGGACCGTGGACGGGACTCGCCCTCACCGCGCTGTGGACACTCGCCGCACTGCTGGGCGGCTACGCCGTACTAAGAAAAAGGGATGTCTAGCGCCAGAAGACGGCGACGGCGGCGTTCAACAGCGTCATTCCCACGATGCCCAGGAAGTGGCCTTTGCCGACCTCTTGCTTCTTGCGCACCGCGATGACGGCCCCGAAGATGAGCACCGCGAGCACGGCCTTCACGCCGATCTTGGTGTAGTCGAGCTCGCGGTTCGGGAACGGCGCCGCCAGCAGGACGCCGGTCACCAGCATGCCGATCGACCCCCAGAACATGGCGTCGTTGATCCGCAGCTTCGCCGAAAGGTACTGCACGATCGCCCCGCCGAGCAGCATCGCGAACGCGATCAGGTGCGCGTAGCGGAGGATAAGTCGAAGTGTCTCCATGGTCAGGCAGCGTACGCGCGTTACTCTGTGTATATGCTCCGTCACCTAGTGACGTAATACACGCAAGAGTCACGTGCGGATAACGACCGTTCAACAAAGCCTCATGATTGGCGGTTGAACAGCCATCGCGAACGTAGGCTGCTCGTCATCGTTCTTTCTTGGGAGAGGAGACCATCTTGCGCACACCGCGTGGGATGAAGATCATCGCACTCACCGTGGCGGGTGGCCTCACGGTCGCCGCTGCCGCGTGCAGCCAACCCCCCGCCGACACAGGACCGGGCGGCACCACGACGTCCTTCAGCACCTGCATGGTCACCGACATCGGCGGCATCGACGACCGCTCCTTCAACGCCTCCGCGTGGGCGGGCCTTGAGGCTGCCAAGGGCGCCAACAGCGCGATCAGCACGAAATATGTCGCGTCCAAGTCCGAGGCGGACTACGAGCCCAACCTGCAGGGATATGTGAGCCAGAACTGCGACTTCATCCTCGCCGTCGGTGGTCTCATGTTCGACTCGACGAAGAAGGTCGCGGCGGCCAATCCCACCAAGCAGTTCGCGATCGTCGACGCCAACGTCGGGCAGCCCAACGTCTTCCCGATGCAGTTCGACACCGCGCAGGCCGCGTTCCTCGCCGGCTACCTCGCGGCGGGCTACTCCAAGACCGGCAAGGTCGCCACCTACGGCGGTCTGAAGATCCCGCCGGTGACCATCTTCATGGACGGTTTCGTCGACGGCGTGGCGCACTACAACAAGACCAAGAGCAAGAACGTCGAGGTCCTCGGCTGGAACAAAGCCACACAGGACGGCGCTTTTGCCGCGTCGTTCACCGACCAGGCCAAGGGCAAGGCGCTGTCGGACACGTTCATCGCGCAGGGTGCGGACGTGATCATGCCAGTGGCGGGTGGCGCCGGTCTCGGCACGGCCTCCGCCGCCGCGGGCAAGTATGCCGTCATCTGGGTCGATGTCGACGGTTGCAAGTCGGCGCAGCAGTACTGCTCGGCCTTCCTCACCACCGTGGTCAAGAACATGACCGACGCGGTGCGCGACGCGGCCGTGAAGGCGGCGGGTCAGAAGGGCACGCTCGTCACGGGCGGGTTCCTCGGCACGCTGGCCAACAACGGTGTCTCGCTCGCACCGTACAACGAGTTCGACAGCAAGATCGACGCGGCCCTGAAGTCGGAGGTCGACGCCCTCAAGCAGGAGATCATCTCCGGCAAAATCACGGTGACGTCGCCCGCACAGCCGAAGTGAACCGGAGCTTCGCGCTCACCGCCGCCCTTTCCACGGCGGTATGAAGGTCCGCGGCGAAGTCACTCCGTGCCGCCCCCTTTGGTGAGATCATCACCGGAGGGGGCGGCTCTATGTTTGCGGCGCGGCTTCCTCCACAATGGGCGGATCAAAGTTCACGTGGGCGATGAGGGAGGCCGCGGTGAGCGCGAGGAGTGAGCTCGCGGTCCCCGCAGTCGCGAACAACTGGAGGTTCTGCTGAGACTGGAATTGCGGGGCATCACGAAGCGGTTCGGTGACCTCGTCGCCAACGACCACATCGACCTCATCGTCGAGCCGGGCGAGATCCATGCCCTGCTGGGGGAGAACGGCGCGGGCAAGTCCACGCTCATGAATGTCCTCTACGGACTGTTGCAGCCGGACGAGGGCGAGATCCTCGTCGACGGCTCCCCACTCAAGCTCAAGGGGCCGGCCGACGCGATCCGCGCCGGGATCGGCATGGTGCACCAGCACTTCATGCTCGTGCCGGTGTTTACGGTCGCCGAAAACGTGATCCTGGGCGCCGAGCCGACACAGGGCGGGCCGATCGGCAGGCTGAGCCTCGACCAGGCGCGCCGCGAGGTGATCGAGGTGTCCGAGCGCTACGGGCTCCCGGTCGACCCGGACGCGGTGGTCGAGGACCTGCCCGTGGGCGTGCAGCAGCGGGTCGAGATCATCAAGGCGCTCACCCGCGACGCGGAACTGCTCATCCTCGACGAGCCGACCGCCGTGCTCACCCCGCAGGAGACCGACGACCTGCTGGAGGTCATGCGCGGGCTCAAGGAGTCGGGCAAGTCCATCGTGTTCATCTCGCACAAGCTGCGCGAGGTGAAGGCCGTGGCCGACCTGATCACCGTGATCCGGCGCGGCAAGGTGGTCGGCACGGCCGAGCCCAGCGCGGCACCCTCCGAGCTGGCCGAGATGATGGTCGGGCGCAGCGTGATCCTCACCGTGTCGAAGGAGCCGGCGCGCCCCGCCGATCCCGTGCTCAGCGTGAGCGAGCTCGTGGTCGCCGACGACCGGGAACACCGGGCCGTCGCGGGCGTCGACCTCGAGGTGCGCGCGGGCGAGGTGCTCGGGATCGCGGGCGTGCAGGGCAACGGGCAGACCGAGCTGGTCGAAGCGATCATGGGCCTGCGCAAGGTGATGGGCGGCAGGATCACGCTGCAGGGCATCGACATCACGACCATGTCCACCCGCGAGACGCTGGACGCGGGGGTTGGCTACATCCCCGAGGACCGCAGCGTCGACGGCCTGGTCAAGGAGTTCACCGTGGCCGAAAACCTGGTCCTCGACGCCTATCGCAGAGCCCCCTACGGTGGGCGGATCGCGCTCAACCTCGGCGGGATAGCGGCGTCCGCCAGGGAGAAGATTTCCGAGTACGACATCCGCGTGCAGTCGCACGAGCAGCCGATCAGTGCGCTGTCGGGCGGCAACCAGCAGAAGGTGATCGTCGCCCGCGAGATGTCGCGCCCGCTGAAGCTCCTCGTCGCCGCGCAGCCCACCCGGGGCGTCGACGTGGGCTCGATCGAATTCATCCACAACCGCGTGATCGCCGAGCGGGACGCGGGCGCCGCCGTGCTCGTCGTGTCCAGCGAGCTCGACGAGGTGCTGGCGCTGGCCGATCGGGTCGCGGTCATGTACCGCGGGCGCATCCTCGCGACCGTCGCGCCCGATACCCCCCGCGACAAGCTGGGCCTACTGATGGCGGGTGTCCATGATTGAGCCAGGCTCGCCGGACAAGGGCCCGGCCGCGCCCCCGGCCTTGGTCAAAGAGCATCGTGCGGCGCCGCGCAGGCGCAACCTGTGGCAGCTGTTCCGCGAGGAGTTCTGGGCCGCCAACACGTTCATGGTGACGTTCCTCGCGGTCGTGCTGGCGCTCGTGGCCGGGGCGATCATCATGATCATTGCCGATCCGGAGACCCGCGCCACCTGGTCGTACTTCTTCGCCCGCCCGGGCGACGCGTTGCAGGCCAGCTGGGGACTGGTCAGCGAGGCCTACGCCAACCTGTTCAAGGGCGCGATCGCCGACCCGGACCAGTGGAACCGCTGGTTCTGGAACATGGCCCCGTGGCAGCAGGCGCTTTACCCGATTTCCGAGACCTTGCAGTACGCGGCACCGCTCGCGCTGACCGGGCTGTCCTTCGCGGTCGCGTTCCGGGCGGGCCTGTTCAGCATCGGCGCGCAGGGCCAGGCGACGATGGGCTCGATCGCGGGCGCGCTCGCCGGTTTCCTCATCTCGGCGCCCGGCTGGTTGCACGTGCCGGTCGCGCTGCTGTGCGGGTTGCTCGGCGGCATGCTGTGGGGTTTCCTGCCCGGCTGGCTCAAGGCCAAGACCGGCGCCCACGAGGTCATCACGACCATCATGCTCAACTACATCGCGTTCCACTTCCTGACGTGGATTGTCATCCAGAAGGGCATCCAGGACCCGTCCCGCTCGGACGCCATCAGCTCCAAGGTGGACGAGACGGCGCGCCTGCCGCTGCTGTTCGACCCGTCGCTGCGGGCCAACCTCGGGATCGTGCTCGCCCTGCTGGCGACCGCGTTCGTGGGCTGGATGCTCAAGCGTTCGACGTTCGGGTTCGAACTGCGCGCGGTCGGGGCCAACCCGGACGCCGCGCGCACCGCGGGCATGAGCGTGGCCGCCACGATCATCCTGGTGATGACGCTCGCCGGTGGCCTGGCCGGCCTGGGCGGCGCGACCATGGTGCTCGGCACCGCCTACGCGCTGACCCCGTCGGTCGTGGGCACCATCGGCTTCGACGGCATCCTGGTCGCGCTGCTTGGCCGGGCCAGGCCGTGGGGCGTGCTCGCAGCCGCGCTGCTGTTCGGCGCGCTGCAGGCGGGCGGCAACCGGATGCAGTCGTTCTCGGGCATCTCGCTGGAGCTGGTCGGCGTGATCCAGGCGCTCATCGCGATCTTCGTGGCGGCGCCCGCCCTGGTCAAGGCGATCGTCCGGCTGCGGGAGAGCCGGACGGGCGGCGCGGCGGAATTGGCGAAGGGGTGAGCGCGACATGACTGCGACGACCGTTCCCGGCGTGTCCGGTGTGGACAGTGGATTCTGGACCCGGCAGCGCAAGACCGGCGTGGTGCTCGTGGCGCTGGGGCTCATCGCGGCCGTGGTGTTCGGCCTGCTCGCGACAAGCAAGGCCGCGCGGTTCGCGGTGGGCGAGACCACCTCGGGGTTCGCGCTGTCGATCCCGGGCACCCTCGGCGCCGTGCTGTTCGGCGTGCTCGCGATCGCGGCGGGCGCGGTGCTGGCGGCGACCGGGCGGCGCTTCGGGCTGTGGACGGCCCTGTCCCTGGCCGCGTTCGTGGCCTCGTTCCTGTGCTGGCAGGTCTCCCAGGCGCCTGGCACGCTGAACACCCTGGCCCTGGGCAATCTGGCCAAGGGCTCGCTGGAGCTGTCGCTGCCGCTCGTCCTCGGCGCGCTGGGCGGGGTGCTGTGCGAGCGCAGCGGCGTGGTCAACGTCGCGATCGAGGGCCAGTTCATCGCGGGCGCGTTCGCCGCGGCCATGTTCGGCACGATCGCGGGCAGCATCTGGGCCGGCATCATCGCGGCGAGCATCGGCGGCCTGCTGATCTCGGCGCTGCTGGCCGTGCTCGCGATCCGCTATCTGGTGGACCAGGTGATCCTGGGCATCGTGCTCAACGTGTTCGCGCTCAGCCTGACCGCGTTCCTGTACGAGCAGTTCATGCAGAAGAATCAGGACGCGTTCAACAAGCCGCCGCGCGTGCCCCAGTGGGACATCCCGGTGCTGGGCGATATCCCGATCATCGGGCCGACTCTCTTCAAAGCCAATATCTTTGTGTACGTGGCACTGGCGCTGGTGGTCGCGATCCACTTCGGTTTGTTCAAGACCAGGTGGGGGTTGCGCACGCGTGCCGTCGGCGAGCACCCGACCGCCGCCGACACGCTGGGCGTCAAGGTGCTGGGCCTGCGCTACCGCAACGTGCTGCTGGCCGGGCTGGTCGCGGGCATCGGCGGGGCCACGTTCACCCTGCTGGCCACCACCAACTTCAACAAGGGCATGACCTCGGGCCTCGGGTTCATCGCGCTGGCCGCGCTGATCTTCGGCCGGTGGAACCCGGTGGGCGCGTTCCTGGCCGCGCTGTTCTTCGGCTTCGCCAACCAGCTGGCGTTTTCCATCAGCGCGCTCAACAGCCCGATTCCCACCCAGTTCCTGAGCATGCTGCCGTACGTCGCGACGATCGTCGCGGTGGCCGGGCTGGTCGGGCGGGTGCGCGCGCCCGCGGCGGACGGGAAGCCGTATGTCTACGGTTGATTGGCCCACACTCACTGCCGCCGCGGTGCAGGTCATGCACCGCGCATACGCGCCCTACTCGAAATATCCGGTGGGCGCGGCGGGTCTGGTCGACGACGGCCGGATCGTGGTCGGGTGCAACGTGGAAAACGCGTCGTATGGGGTCACGCTGTGCGCCGAGTGCGGCATGATCTCCGATCTGGTGGCGACGGGCGGGGGCCGGCTCGTGGCCATGTCCTGTGTGGACGCCAACGAAAACCCGCTGCTGCCGTGCGGGCGCTGCCGCCAGCTGCTCTGGGAGCACGGCGGCCCGGCCATGCTCGTGAACTCGAAGTACGGCCCGATGAGCATGGCGGTGCTGATGCCGCACGGCTTCGGTCTGTCCGATATGGAGGCTGTGCGCGGTGAGCTTTAGCGCGGTGGATGTCATCCGGGTCAAGCGCGACGGCGGTGGGCTGTCGGACGCGCAGATCGACTGGGTCGTGGACGCGTACACCAAAGGGGTTGTCGCCGACGAGCAGATGTCGGCGCTGGCGATGGCGATCCTGTTGCGCGGCATGAACGATCACGAGATCGCCCGCTGGACCGCCGCGATGATCGCTTCAGGCGAGCGGCTGGATCTGTCGTCGGTGCCCAGGCCAACCGTCGACAAGCACTCCACGGGCGGCGTCGGCGACAAGATCACGCTTGCCCTGACTCCGCTCGTGGCCGCGTGCGGTGCGGCCGTGCCGCAGCTTTCGGGCCGGGGGCTCGGCCACACCGGCGGCACGCTCGACAAGCTGGAGTCCATCCCGGGCTGGCGGGCCGCACTGTCCAATGAGGAGTTCGCCGCGCAGCTGCGCGACATCGGCGCGGCCATCTGCCAGGCGGGTCTCGGGCTGGCCCCGGCGGACCGGAAGCTCTACGCGCTGCGCGATGTCACGGGCACGGTCGAGTCGATCCCGCTGATCGCGAGCTCCATCATGAGCAAGAAGATCGCCGAGGGAACGGGCGCGCTCGTGCTCGATGTCAAGGTGGGCAGTGGCGCGTTCATGAAAAGCGTTGACCACGCAAGGGAACTGGCCCGCACGATGGTCGAGCTCGGCCGGGCACACGGGGTCACCACCGTCGCCCTGCTCACCGACATGAACACCCCGCTGGGCCGGACCATCGGCAACGCCGTGGAGGTGCAGGAGGCGGTCGACGTGCTCGCGGGCGGCGGGCCCGACGACGTGGTCGAGCTGACCGTGGTACTGGCCCGGGAGATGCTTGGCGCCGTTGGGCTCGACGACATCGACCCGGCACAGGTGCTCGCCCAGGGCAAGGCCATGGACACGTGGCGCGCGATGATCCGGGCCCAGGGCGGCGACCCCGACGCCCCGCTGCCCGCGGCGACGGAGACCGAGTTCGTGCGGGCCCCGGTCAACGGGGTCGTCGAGAGCGTCGACGCCATGGGCATCGGTCTTGCCGCGTGGCGGCTGGGCGCCGGGCGGGCACGCAAGGAGGACCCGGTGAGCGCGGCGGCCGGTGTGGTGCTGCACAAGCGCCCCGGCGAGCGGGTCTCGGCCGGTGACGTGGTGGCGGAGCTTCGCGCCGACGATCCGGCGCGCGTCCCCGCCGCGCTGGAGCTGGCAACGGCGGCCGTGGTGATCGATACCCTTCCGCTGCCGGGGCGACCCCTGATCATCGACAGAATCGGATGAGATGGCAGTACCCGTACCTGACCCCCTCGCAGTGCGCGCCGCGAACCTCGCGGAGCTGGAGCGGCTCGGCCTGCCCCTGCCGCCGGAGAACTACCCGCTGGTGTGGGACGACGGCGACCAGGTCCAGCTGCGCCCGACCGTCGACCTGGAGCGGCGCGCCGCGATCCTGCACGTCATCCTGGAGTTCACGTTCGGCATGCCGCGCGAGGAGGCCGTGGCGTGGCTGGAGGGCAACGATCTCACGCCCGACGTGACCGACCCGGAATGGGCCTTCATCACCGAGGACATGGGCGACCGGCGATCGTTCATCCTGCACTTCGACGCGCTGGCCGCGCTGACCTGGGTGCTCGGGCTGACGCCGGAGCTGGATCCGCTGGAGCCGGTGCACAACCTGACGCATCTCATGCCCGACCTGATGCAGCGGGAGTCCTTCGCGGACTGGCGGGCACGCATGCTGCCGGCGCCGCGCGACGCCCCGACCGTGGCGGCGATGCTCGACCTGCACTACTGCCTGGACTGGGCCTATCTGAAGCTGGAAGGCTCACCGCTGCCCGGCAGCATCGACGCCAACGCGATCGGTCAGCGGCGCTGGGCACTGGAGTGGTCGGCGACGTTCACAGGCCCGCATCACGGCCCACCGGGTGGCTGGGAAGAGGTCGACCTCTCCACGTCATGACTGAGCAAGCATTCGAGATGCTGATGGATCGGCTTGCGCGCCTTCGGCGGTGGGATGCCGCGACGGTCACCCGGATCGCCGGCGGTGGCGGCCTGAACACGCCGGAAGCTCTTCGCCGCCTCGCTTCGGCGCTCGGCTGGCCCGCCGCCGACCTTTTCGCGCTCGCCCGGCGGGATCTGCCCGACGACCTGGCCCCCACCGACTGGGGTGCCGACCCCGGCGAACTCATATGGGAGATGACCTACCTGGCCCCCGCCCGGCCCATCCTGCTTGCGGCCGCACGGTCGCTGCCGCTGCTGCCCCGCACCGACGCCCCTCGTCGGTCCGTCACCTTGCCTGATGTCGCGGGCGCGGTCATCGGACGGCTGCTGGTGGGCAGAAACCTGAGCTGGCACAGTGCCGCGAAACTGCTGATGTCCGCGGGCGGGCCCTACCTGGCAGCTTCGACGGTCCGGGCCATCTGCGTCGATTGGCGAAGCCAATCGACGCACCGGTCGTGGCCGGCTACGCACGGGGTTTGGGCATCCCGGTCGCCGACCTCGCCGCCGTCTGCGCCATCGAGGTCAGCGAACTCCCATCGGCGCCCGAGCATGCGGCCGATCTCGCCGAGATGGTTTGGCACTGCCGGCGGCTGACCCGGGGACAGATCGGTGAACTTGACCAGCTGGCGCACGAGCTGCGACACCGATTCGAGGCCGATATCCCGGAGAGCGTGCGCTGCGGTTGCCAAGCGGGCTTCTGAACGTTCATTTGCGCCATGTCGTGACGCGGACGGCCGCGGTGGTGCGCGAGGCGGGGGCTTGCACCGGGCCGTGGAAAGCATTGGGCCCCATGGCAATGATCTGCGTAGCCTGGGTGGCGTCCAGGTCCAGTGTCCATTCCAGACGGTCGTCGGCGGCGAGCTCGAAACCGGCCATGGTTTGGGCCAGGCGCTCCTCTTTGGACGGGTCCACCGCCAGCAGGCCGAGCGTCGCGCGTAGCTCGGCGAGGTGGTGCGGCAGCGGGGTGGCCACGATGACGCGGTCCCGTACCACGCGGCGCATCTCGGGCCCATTGCGCGGGGCGAACACGTTGAGCACCACGTCGGCGCCGTTGTCGGCGAGCGGGAGCCGGCCCCACGTATCGGCGAGGACCGCGCCGACCCGCTTGGCCGCCCGGCGCAGGGCCGGCTTGCTGACGTCGAAGACCATGCCGTGCGCGCCGGCGGGTAGCACGTGCGACAGGTGGTATCCGGTTCCCCCGCCGAGATCGACGATCAGCCGGGCGGAAGTTGGCACAGACTGTGCCAACTTCTCGGTCAGCGGGGCGAATAGCGGCAGCACCGCCTCACGCGCCTCGACCATCGCCGCCGTGTCACCCTCCGGGAGCTTGCGTCCCGCCCCCAGATGGACGTAACCCTGCCGCGCCACGTCGAAGCTGTGTCCCCGCTCGCACACCAATGCCCTGGCGCGTGGGAGGCAACGCGCCGGCGATCCGCGATCCACGACGAACGGGGCGGAACAAACGGGACACCGCAGCGCGGCGATCATGTCAGCGGTGAGCACACCGATATCTTCGACCTTGTGACACCTGCATACGAAGACATCGTGCGCGCGCCCAAGGCCCTGCTCCACGACCACCTCGACGGCGGGCTCCGCCCGGCGACGATCATCGAGCTGGCCGACGAGGTCAACCATGCCCTGCCCTCGCGGGACCCCGACGAGCTGGGCCACTGGTTCGTGGCCGCGGCCGACTCCGGCTCGCTGGAGCGTTATCTGGAGACGTTTTCGCACACCGTTGCCGTGATGCAGACCGAGCAGGCGCTGCGCCGGGTGGCCGCCGAGTGCGCGATGGACCTGGCCGCCGACGGCGTCGTCTACGCGGAGGTGCGCTTCGCCCCTGAGCAGCACCTGACGGCCGGGCTGACCCTCGCGCAGGTGGTGGAGGCCGTCCTGACCGGTTTTGTTGAGGGGACTGACCGTGCGCTTACGGAGGGGTACCAGATAAAAATCGGCACTTTATTGACGGCGATGCGGCACGCCGCCCGCTCCATGGAGATCGCGGAGCTGGCCACCGCCTTCCGGGATGTCGGCGTGGTGGGCTTCGACATCGCCGGCGCCGAGGCGGGCTTCCCGCCCACCCGGCACCTCGACGCGTTTGAATACCTGCAGCGGGAGAACTACCACTTCACGATCCACGCGGGGGAGGCGTTCGGGCTGCCGTCGATCTGGCAGGCGATCCAGTGGTGCGGGGCCGACCGGCTCGGCCACGGTGTCCGCATCGTCGATGACATCCGCCCGGACGGGCGACTCGGGCGGCTGGCGGCGTACGTGCGGGACAAGCGCATCCCGCTGGAGCTGTGCCCGTCGTCCAATGTGCAGACCGGGGCGGCCCCCTCGATCGCCCGGCACCCCATCAAGCTGCTGCGCGACCTGCGCTTCCGGGTCACGGTCAACACTGACAACCGGCTGATGAGCGGGACGTCGATGTCGCGAGAGATGGCCCTGCTGGTCGAGGCGTTCGGCTGGGGCTGGGCGGAGCTGCAGTGGTTCACGATCAACGCGATGAAGAGCGCCTTCATCCCGTTCGATCAGCGATTGTCGATCATCAATGACGTGATAAAGCCGGCATACGCCAAGTTGGTATGATCTTGCGAGCCGTCAGGGGCCGGTAACCGATCTGGATCTGACGTTGCAGGATCCGACGATCCCCGCGCCGCAGCCGCAGGTCACGGAGTGGTCCGGCTCCAGGCGCTGCGGAAGGCGCGGGTTTGGTTTCTTCAGGCGAAGCCGTGTTCTTGGCGTGGCTGGAGGCGGCCACGGAGTGGTCCGGCTCCAGGCGCTGCGAAAGGTAACAGCGCAGGCAGGAACGATCTCGGCGGCGAAGATACCTTCGGCCACGAATAGCGCCGAATGGTCGAGGTGAAGGGGCCGATCGGCCACGCGCATGCTCCGGGTGATGTCGTAGACCGGCACATTTGCCCTACCTGTGCCTGCCAGCTCGCGATGGTGGCCACCGCCGCGGCGGCATCTCGGGATTCGGGCGAGTCCCAATCGATATGCCCATGGGCCCTCGGCAGGGTAGGGTCTGTGCCGTCTTTATAGAAATCATCGAGGCACAGTACGGGTAGCCCGGTTCGCCGAGCTATATATGACTTGCCCGAACCTGAGGGTCCGGCCAGGAGAACAACTCGGGCCGTCTGCACGCCAAGAACACGGCATTGCGCCGACTTGAGTGATTGGGGCAGCCTGGGCTTTCCACTCACGCCTCCCGCGTGATGGAATCTCGGGGTCTGACCTTTGCAAGGCCGGATGATGTGCGGTGCCCTGCGCAACACCAGAGTGCGCGTGGACCCCCGGGCACCGAAGGAAGGCGGTGACGTGAACAAGCGGCCAGGCAACATTGCCGGAAAGGGCCACCCTCAGCGTGGCTTCCTTTCGCGTCTCCGGCGGCCGTTCGGTCGGCTGCGGGACATGCCGATCTGGGCCAAGCTGGGCTTGATCATGATCCCGCCGGTCTTGGCCACCCTCGTCATCGGGACCAACGGATTGCTCGACAACCTGGATACGGTCACCAATGCCGATCGCACCCGGGTCCTGTCGCAGTTGGTCAAGGAGTCCGGCACACTCGTCGACCACCTGCAAAACGAGCGGGCGGCGGCCGTCATGTATCTCGCCGCCGACAACCCCGACCTGCGCAAGGGACCGCAGACCGCCTTCGCGGAGGCCAACAAGCTGGTCGACGACGCGCGCCAGCTCTACACGTTGCGGCGCAATGCCCTGCTCGACCTCGACGCCGACATGCGCGACCTGCTGCGCCGCATTGACGACGGGCTCGGCGGGCTGACCGGGGTGCGCTCACAGGTGATCGACACGAAGATCTCCATCGCCGACGTCAGCACCCGCTATCACGTGCTCGTCGCCGAACTGCTGGAGATCCGCGAGCACGCCGCCCAGATCGCCGGGAGCACTGAGCTCGGTGACGGCCTGCGCGCCGCCGCCGCCGTCGCGCAATACAAGGAATACCTGTCCGAGCAGCGGATCGTGGTCCACCACGTGTTCGACCAGGGCGCCATGAGCCCGTTCCTCAACACCAGCTTCATCGCCACCGAGACCGGCCTGCAGCAGGCGCTCGAACAGTTCAAATCGGTGGCCTCCGACATAGACATTGATACTTATAACGGTACCGTGACCGGCCCCGACCTGCGCAAGGCCGAGAAGTTCCGGGGCGACGTCGGCTCCACCGCGGTAAACAACCCCATCACCTCGTTCACCGCCGCCGAGTGGGACGTGGCGATGAAGGACAACGCCGCACTCGTCCGGCGGGTCGAGCGGACGCTCGACGAGAAGGTCGAGTCGACCGCGAGCGCCCTGCGCGACGCCGTGACCTCGCGCATCCTCGTGCAGGCCGGCCTCGTCGCGGGCATGCTGTTCATCGCCATCCTGTCCGCGTGGTTGGTCGCCCGGTCGATGGCCCGCTCGCTGCGCGAACTGCGACACGGCGCGCTCAACATCGCCCAGTTCGGGCTGCCCCAGGCGGTCGCCCGGCTGCGGGACCCGGCCCTGTCATCGCAGATGTCACCGGTGCAGATGGCCAATCAGATCGCTGAACCTTTGCCTGTCCGAAGCAAAGACGAGTTCGGGCAGGTGGCAGAGGCGTTCAACGCGGTGCACCTCGAAGCCGTGCGCACCGCGGCCGAGCAGGCCCAGCTGCGCTCCTCGGTCGCGACCATGTTCGTCAACCTCGCCCGGCGCTCGCAGATCCTGGTCGACCGGCTGATCGGCCACCTCGACCGGCTGGAGCGCGGTGAGGAAGACCCGGACCGCCTCGCCGAGCTGTTCCAGCTCGACCACCTGGCCACCCGGATGCGCCGCAACGACGAAAACCTGCTCGTGCTCGCCGGCGCCGACTCCACCCGTGTGCAGCGCGAGCCGGCCGCCCTGCTCGACGTGCTCCGCGCCGCGCAGTCCGAAGTGGAGCACTACACCCGGATCGAGTTCGGCATCGTCGACCGCGACATCGAGGTGGCCGCCCACGCGGTCAACGACCTGGTGCACTGCATCGCCGAGCTGTTCGACAACGCCACGGCGTTCTCCCCGCCCGACTCGTCGGTCATGGTGGAGGCCCGCCGGGTGGGCGACCGCGCGGTCCTCTACGTGGAGGACAGGGGCATCGGCATGTCGCCTGAGATGCTGGCCGACGTCAACGAGCGGCTCGCCAGCCCGCCTCAGGTGGACGTGGCCGTTTCCCGAATGATGGGCCTGGTCGTGGTCGCCCGGCTGGCCGCGCGGCATGGCGTGAAGGTGGAGCTGCGTTCATCGAGCGAGCGCGGCATTATTGCCGACGTGACCCTGCCGACCGCGGTGCTCGTGCCGCGGGCCCTCGCGGGCCGGGCCGGTGCGCCGTCGCGCGAGCCGAGCATCGCCCAGGCGATCGAGTCGCGCCCGCCGGTGGTGCCCACGCAGCGCCCGCCATACGCGGCACCGCTGGCCCTGGAGAGCA
>NZ_QJUG01000098.1 GCF_003426775.1 Allorhizocola rhizosphaerae
GTGATCAGCCTGATCAACCGGCAGTCCGGCCTGGCCATGGACGTCTGGGAACGCTCGACAGCCGACGGCGCCCGCATCTCCCAATACACCTACAACGCCAGCAGCCCCAACCAACGCTTCACCCGCCGAGCCGTCTAACCACAACCCCCCGAGGGGCGGGCCGCGATCCAGGCGCCGCGGTCTGCCCCGACAGGTCGACCCAGCCCACGGCTTTACGCCAGGCTCTTCGAAACCATCCGACCGATCTTGGAGCTTATCGTGCTTGCACATCGACAGCGCGTCGCGTTGCTGTCAGTCGTCGCCGTCATGACGACAGTCGGCATGGGTGTCGTCATGTCCGCCACCGCCTCCGCCGCGGCAACCCGCTACGAAGCCGAGACCGCGCCCGCCACTTGCGACGGTTTCATCGAGTCAAACCACGCCGGCTATTCCGGCAGTGGGTTCTGCAATGCCAACAACGCGGTCGGCGCGGCAGCACAATTCACCGTCACCGCAACCGCAGCCGGCACCGCCACCCTCGCCATCCGATACGCCAACGGCACCACCGCAAACCGCCCCGCCGACATCCTCGTCAACGGCGCCACCGCCTTGCCCGGCAGCGCGTTCAACGCCACCGGGGCTTGGACCACCTGGGCCACCAAAACTCTGACCGTATCGGTCAACGCCGGTAGCAACACCATCCGGCTCAACCCCACCACAGCGAACGGCCTGCCCAATGTGGACTACCTCGAGTTCGACGCCGCAGGCACGCCACCGTCGTCCTCACCACCGTCCGGCACACTGCGCATCCGCGGCGGTGACGTGTCCAGCCTGAAGAAGAACGAGGACCACGGCGCCGTCTACTACACCAGCAGCGGCGCCCGCGCCGACGCGCTGCAGATCCTGCGCGACAACGGGATGAACTGGGCGCGGCTCAAGGTGTGGGTCAACCCGGTCGACGGCTACAACAACAAGGCCCGGGTGCTGGAAATAGCCCGACGTGTCAAGGCTCAGGGTATGGCCCTGTTGATCTGCTTCCACTACTCCGATGCTTGGGCCGATCCGGGCAAGCAGATCAAGCCGGCGGCGTGGCGGAACTACAACTTCAGCCAGCTGCGCCAGGCGGTGTACGACCACACGTACGACATCCTCAACGGGCTCAAGGCGCAGGGCACCACGGCCGACATGGCGCAGATCGGCAACGAGATCAACCCCGGCATGCTGCACCCGGACGGCAGCACCAGCAACTGGGCCAACCTCGCCGAGCTGCTCAAGGCGGGGGTCAGCGCGGCCAAGGCGGTGAACAGCTCGACCCGGATCATGCTGCACCTCGCCGAAGGCGGCGACAACGCCGCGCACCGGCAATGGTTCGACCAAGCCACGTCCCGGGGCGTGCCGTTCGACGTTATCGGCCTGTCCCACTACACCTATTGGCACGGTACGGTTTCGGCGCTGCAGTCCAACATGAACGACCTGGCCAGCCGCTACAACAAGGACATCGTGGTAGTCGAGACCGCATACGGCTTCACACTGGCCAATAAAGACAGCACCGGCAACATCTTCGTCTCCGCTCACGTCGACCGCGCCGGCTACCCCGCCACAGCGCAGGGCCAGACCGACGCCTTCCGGGCAATCGCCCGAGCGGTAGCCCGCGTCCCCAACGGCAGGGGTCTCGGCTACTTCTACTGGGAGCCGGCCTGGACCGCGGTGCCCGGCAGCGGATGGGACCCGACGAACCCGTCCACCGGCAACGCCTGGGAAAACCAGGCGCTGTTCGACTTCAACAGCCGACCGCTGCCCGCAATGGCGGTTTTCAGGGAGTAACCCGATGGGCGCCCGGGGCCGGCCGCGCGGAGCTTCTCATCAGCCTCGGTGTGCAAGCGTTCCCACATGTTGAGCGCAGTCGATTGACAGCTTTTAGTTTAGCGACAAAACTAACTGTCAGCTCTTCGTGGTAGGGGTCGGTCCCATGGCCATGCGGATAGCCATGGGACCGACTGCGTTGCGGCTGTGTTCGCTGTCCGGGCTGCCGGCTCGCCGGTCGACGAATGAGGATTGAGGAAGCGTGATGATGGCCCGTGGAAAAAACCCTCAGATTTGGTACGAGGTTCGGCCTCCCGCCGGCCGCGCCGATGGGGCGCCGCCGCCGAACTCGCTCACCGACTGGCCCCGCACCCGGCCACGGAGTCCAAACCCGTTCGCCCGTTTCAACACCGTGACCTTCTCGGACAGCGTATGGATCCGCGACTTCAGCCAACTCCACCTGCAAGGCCATCAGAAAACCGCGTGAAGACTGGAAGAGAGGAGATAGCTATGGGTTCAAAAGGAAGGAAGGTCAGGGTCACTTTCCTTGCCGTGATGTTGGCGTTTACCGGATCTGTATCCGGCGTGACGAGTCCGGCATCGGCCGATGTCGTGGCCCAGCTGAACGCTTCGCAGCTTGTTGCCGATATGGGCGCGGGCTGGAATCTGGGGAACTCGCTGGAAGCCAACATCAACGGAGTCCCCAATGAAACGGCGTGGGGCAACCCGACCGTCACGCAAGCTTTCATCGACCGGGTCAGGGCGGCGGGATTCAAAACAATCCGCATCCCGGTCTCCTATATGAGCCACATCGGGTCCGGCCCGAACTACACGGTCAATTCCTCGTGGCTGAACAGAATCCAGGAAGTCGTCAACTACGCCTACAACCGAGGCCTGTATGTGCTGATCAACATGCATGGAGACGGTTACAAGACTGTCACCGGTTCCTGGCTGATCTGCGACGCCTCCAATCAAACAACGATCAGGGACAAGTATCAGAAGGTCTGGCAGCAGATCGCGACCAGGTTCCAGAACTACAATGATCACCTGATCTTCGAGTCCATGAACGAGAACTTCGACGGGCAATACGGCCGTCCGACGCAGCCGTGCTACTCGAACATCAACGCGTGGAACCAAATCTTCGTGGACACCGTGCGGAGAACCGGCGGAAACAACAGTTCAAGGTGGCTGCTTGTCCCCGGCTGGAACACCAACATCGACTACACCGCGGGCAACTACGGCTTCGTGCTTCCGACGGACCAATATCGGTCTCCCTCCATTCCCAGCAACGAACAGCGGATCATGATTTCCGTTCATTACTACGACCCGTGGGACTTCGCCGGGGAGGAGAGCGGCACCATCACGCAATGGGGGCCGGCGGCGACCAATCCGTCAAGGAAGTCGACCTGGGGACAGCAGGACTATATGGACGCGCAGCTGAAGAAGATGCACGACACCTTCGTCGTGCGGGGATATCCGGTATTCGTCGGTGAATACGGTTCGGTCGACAAGACGTCGGCTGACTCGTCGAACAACAGGTACCGTGCGGACTATGCGCGTACCCTGGTGGCCTCTGCCAAGAAATACGGAGCCGCCACCGCCTACTGGGACAACGGTTACAACGGGCAGTACGGCTTCGGGCTGTTCAACCGGAGCTCTGTCACGGTGACCCAACAGGGCATCATCGATGCCATCATGAGCGCCATCGGTAGCGGCCCGGGACCGTCGCAGCGGTACGAGGCCGAAACCGCACCCGCCGTGTGCCAGGGCACCATCGACTCCAATCACACCGGCTTCTCCGGTAGCGGGTTCTGCAACGGCAACAACGCGGTCGGCGCCTACGCCCAGTTCACGGTGAACGCGACGGCGGCCGGCTCGGTCACGGTCGGGATTCGGTTCGCCAATGGCACCACCACCGCACGGCCGGCCAACCTGATCGTCAATGGGACCACGGTGTCGACGGTCTCCTTCGAGTCCACCAGCACATGGACAGGCTGGACCACCAAGTCCGTGACCGTCTCGCTGAACGCCGGTGCCAACACCATCCGGCTGGACCCGACCACGGCAGCCGGACTGGTCAACGTCGACCGCCTCGACGTCGGCTAGCCTACGCCCGACGTCCAAGCCCGCCGGAGGGTTGCTCACGCAAGCGATGAGACACCCTCCGGCGGTGAACACACGCACGGGAACATCGGCCAACTGCTGTTGCCCCTCGCCATGGCCACGGGCAAACCGGTCTGATTGTCTCGGCGGCCTTATGGTGACTTTCCTTCGGCGCCATGAACCTATGCCAAATCAACGCGACACTCGCCGCTGCGCCCAACATCTTTGAAGCCGCGATGTCACTGAACACCTTGGCATACAACACCTCACTGCCGCCGAAGCGTCCCGCATGTGAACGTCCGGCCTGGCTCGGCATTGACAGCCCCGCCACGGGTTGCCCAAACTGCGCTGTAGCAGCAAGCCGCGAGCAGCGACCGTCTCCTGAGTCCACGGTGAGCAGCATCGCGCCCCCTGTCGCGGTCCCATGTTCACGCTACATCGCACGACATCGATGTCGGTCGCAGCTGCGTAGCGCAGACCCCGTCCCCTCGACCTAGGAGATCCTGTGAACAGACAGCTGAAGGTCAGACGCTGGATGGCCCGGCTCAGCCTCGTGGCGCTCACCGCCGCCGGCACTGCGGCGGCCGTCGCATCACCCGCACAAGCCGCTCCCGGCTACATCTACACCACGTTCAAGGGAGACGCCGCCGCCGACCAGGAGCTCTGGGTCTACTCATCGGCCAACGGCACGAACTTCAGCGTGCTGGCCGACACCAACTACCGCGGCCCATCCGGTGTGCTGCGTGACCCCAGCATCATCCAGCACAACGGGCTTTACTACATCGCACACACCGTCCAGTCATGGACCACGAACTCAACACACTTCAACATCGCCTCCAGCCCCGACCTGGTCAACTGGACGCACGTGACCAGCGTCAACTCCGGCGTCGCCAACACACGATTCACCTGGGCGCCCGAGTTCTACGTTGAGGGCGGCACGATTCGGATCATCGTAAGCATCTCCCAGACGACGTGCTCCAACTGTTTTCGTCCGTACATCTTCACCGCCCAGAACAGTTCGCTGTCCTCCTGGAGCGGACCGGTGCAGATGGGTGGCCTCGGCTACAACTACATCGACACCTATGTGGTGAAGTCGGGCAGCACCTACCACGCCTTCACCAAGAACGAAACCTCCAAGTACATCGAGCGCTGGACCAGCACGAGCCTCACCAGCGGGTGGAGCAACCAGGGCCAGCTGTGGAGCTCAGGTTACGAGGGACCAGCCGTGCTGCGGATGAGCGACGGCTCCTGGCGCATCTGGATCGACAAATACACCAACGGCGGCATCTGGACGGCAACCAGCTCGAACCTGACCTCGTGGTCGGGCCTGAGCCAGATCACGTGCCCCGGTTGCCGCCACGGCACGATCCTGCCAGTGGCCGACGTGCCCGGCTCGGTGCCGGTCTACCGCGTGACCAACCGCAACAGCGGCAAGGTGATGGACGTCGTGTCGGCCTCCACCGCTAACAACGCCGAGATCAAGCAGTGGACCTGGAACAGCGGCGGCAACCAGAGGTGGCAGTTCCAGGACGCCGGCGGCGGCTACTTCCGCATCGTCAACCAGAACAGCGGCAAGTGCCTGGACGTGGCAAGCGGCTCAACCGCCGACGGGGCCAACATCATTCAGTACACCTGCGGCAGCGGCACCAACCAGCAGTGGCAATGGCAGGCCACCGGAAGCTACTTCCGGATCGTGGCACGGCACAGCGGCAAGTGCCTCGACGTCGTCAACTCCGGAACCGGCGACGGCGCCGACATCCAGCAGTACACCTGCGGCAGCGGCGAAAACCAGCAATGGAGCCGTACCCAGGTCTGAGCCAGACCGGCAAGTCGAGCGCCCGCGGCGGACCCGCCCCGGGCGCTCGACGCCGACCACGGTCCCGCAGCATGGGCAGGACACCGAAGCATCGCCTGGGTTCCCGTGCAGACGAACAGACCCCGCGTGGCGGCGGACCAGCGGCAGCAAGCCCCGCTCCACCAGCGCTGACGCCCGCTCCGGAAACATGATGTTTACAAGTGAGGGAATACGTTGCATCATGTCGGAACAGGGGTTTTAAATTTAGTGATTGGACATTTCATGACACCGGTCATGTCGTCTGATGGTTACCTTTCAGGACCATCACCGAGCACTCGGTCCTCGCGCCGTTTGCTCATCGCCCTTGTGCTGACGGCGCTCACGGCGCTGACAAGCCTCGTCGTCACATCGTCACCGGCCAACGCCGCCACCCGCCAATTCCGAGGCATGAACTGGGCGGTGCTGGGTGACAACTTCAGCACCGGCACGCTCGTCGTGCAGGGCCTGAGCCAGTCCGACAGCAACGCGACAGTGCGCGCCAAGGCCAACGCCGTCTACGACGACATGGCCTCCACCATGGGCGTCAACACCGTCCGGCTGCCTATCAACACTCACACTGTGGCCAACACGACCTGGTGGAACGCCTACCGTGGCGCGATCGACGCCGCCACCGAGCGTGGGTTCAAGGTCATCCTCGCCTATTGGGAGGACGGCGCCGCCTCCGGCGGCAGGATCACGAACATGGCCGCGTGGAACACGATGTGGTCCAGCGTGACCAACACGTATGGCTCCAACACCAACGTCTACTTCGAACCGATGAACGAGCCGCACGGCTACTCATCGACGGAGTGGCGCAACGTCGCGGCGAACTGGCTCAGCTATCACACCTCAGCGGTGCCCGGCCGGGTGCTCATCGGCGGCACCGGCTACAGCCAGGATCTGCGCGACATCTGCAATGACAGTCGGTTCAACGCAACGCTGCTGTCGTTCCACCACTACGCCTTCTTCTACAGCCCGATGACCTACGACGCCTTCCGAACCCACATTCAGACGCGTCTGGGCAACTGCGCCTCCCGCGCGGTCGCGACCGAGTTCGGCGGGCCGATGTCCACCGGCCTCAACTACGCCGACCCGAACAGCACCGACAACTTCGTGCGCCACATCCGCGCCATGGCCCAGGTCATGCGGGACAACCAAATGGGCGGCACCTACTGGCCCGCCCTTGGCGGCAAGCCCGGCAACATCGGTTACGACTGGTACTCGATGTTCGCTCTGAGTGGCAGCGGCACGAGTCTCAACTTGACCGTCCGCAACACCTCCGGCGCTGACCGGATCCGGTATGCCTGGGGCGACACCATCGGCAACCCTACGACTCCGCCGCCACCGACGTACTACAGGATCAACGTGCGTCACAGCGGCAAGGCCATGAACGTCCAGTCACCGAACACCGACAACGGTGCGCGCATCAGCCAGTACACCTACGGCGGCAATGCGTGGCAGCAGTGGCAGTTCCAGGACGCCGGCAGCGGCTACTGGCGCATCATCAGCCGGCACAGCGGAAAGTGCCTTGATGTGGTGAGCGCTTCCACCGCCGACGGTGCCGAGCTCATCCAGTACACCTGTGGCACAGGCACCAACCAGCAGTTCCAGATGGTCGCCAACGGCAGCTACTTCCAACTGCGGGCGCGGCACAGCGGCAAATGCGTGGACGTACCGGCCGCATCGACAGCGGACGGCGTGATCCTCAAGCAGTACACGTGCAACACCGGCACCAACCAGCAGTGGTCGCGTACGGCCGTCTAACGGTCGTCTCGACGTGACCGCGGATCCGCGGTCGGTCTCACGCCCCCGGTGCGGAGCTCATGCTCGGCACCGGGGGCTTCGTCGTACCAACGCTGCCTTTCGCGAGTCCGTCCATCACGTGAACCGCACGATCCGGGCGAGTACGAGCCCCGCGCGTCGTCACCGTTACGTGTGCGGCCACTGACATCCTGATCTTTTCGCCCCGCGTGGCTTTGTTTCCCGTCCTCGACCCACTGCTTCCCCGAGCGGGACGAGTTCGTCGCGGTGTGCGACGGGCCGGCCGAACCGGCGCAGTGACGCATACGCGGCGGCCTGGGCCACCTCGCCGGCATGCCAGGCGTTCAGATCTCGCCTCACCGTGGCCGAACGCGGCGGCATCGACCTTGGCCGTTCGCCATCGGCCCGCGCTTAGCCGGTGCCAGCGTGCGCGGCCGATTGCGACAACTGTTGACACTTTTTTGTTCTTGAGGCACGCTGTTTGTTACATAGCATTAGTTTGGCCAGTCAACGAACGAACTGCCCCCCCGGGGGCAGACGAACATCACTGGTGAAAGGAATCGCCATGACCCGAACAGCGCGTAGGGGCCTGGCCGGGGCCGGGCTGGTGCTCACCTCGTCCGGTCCGCGCCTCCATCCGGCGCGGGCTGCCGTCCGGTCCTCATGCGCTCGATAGGCCGACATGGTCGAGCGGCGGTTACCTGCTCTACAACAACATCTGGGGCGCTGGAGGGCAGGCCCGCAGTGCATCTGGGTCCGGTGACGTGACGATCGGCAACATCCAGTTTGGACACGGAATCACGTCATCGTCCGACGGCAAGAACTTCGTCACCAACAACCTGACCACCACCACTAGCTGATCCGCACGGGCTGTCGCCGCGACAGGAACTTCGCAGCGGTGACCTGGCGCGATTTGTTTAGTCGCAAGGCTATTTCAATCTCTCTCGCGTGAACGCCCTCTGGATGAGTGCGTGAACCGCAAACCTTTCCTCGTGAGAAATAGAGAAGGGAGCAAGCCGTGGCATTCCCCCTCGAGGACGCGGCTGCCAACCGTCGTTCATTCCTCGGCCTGGTCGGCCTGGGCGCGCTGGCCGCCGCCAGCGGTGGCGCGCTGGCCGGCTGCGGCGAGAAGTCAGTCAACCAGGGCGCGACCACGTCTGCGGCGCGTATCAACGCGATCATGCCGACGTTCTCCGACCTCAGCATCCCGGGCATGTCCCAGCCGGACCTCAAGGGCACGCCACCGTTCTCGGACGCCTACCTCAAGTACCCGAGCAACGTCGTCGAGGTCATCAAGGAGGTGCCAGGCAAGAGCGGGCAGACCATCAAGGCGATGACGCCCGTTTGGGGGTCGGCGCCGCCCGGGCTCGGCAGCAATGCGTACTACGACGTCATCAACAAGAAGCTCGGGATCACCGTCGAGTTCAGCGTGCAGGACGGCAACACCTACGCCGACAAGCTCAACGCCATGCTCGCCGCGCGCGATGTGCCCGACCTGCTCTGCGTGCCCAGCTGGGAGTACCCGAAGGTGCCGAAGTTCACCGAGGCGGCCAAGGCGCTGTTCGAGGACCTCACGCCGTTCCTGCAGGGCGACGCCGTCAAGAACTACCCGATGATGGCCGCGTTCCCGACCGACCAGTGGCGTTCGGCGGTGTGGGCCGAGCGGCTCTATTCCGTACCGAACCCGGGCGGCACGGGCTTCAGCTGGATGCTCTTCTACCGCAAGGACCTGCTCGACGCGAAGGGGCTGACCTACCCCAAGACGATCGATGAGCTGTACCGCGTCCTCAAAGAGGTCACCAATCCGGACCAGGGCGTGTGGGGCGGCAACGACTTCTTCGCGATGATCCAGATGTTCTACAAGGTACCCGGCAGCCGCGGTGGCTGGCGCGTCAAGTCGGACGGCACGGTCGAGCACAAGTACGAGACGCAGGAATACCGCGCGGCTATGGAATTCACCGCCAAGCTCTACAAGGAAGGTCTGATCCATCCCGAGCTCGTGGCGACCAAGGGCGGCCAAGGCAAGCAGCTGTTCGCCGGCGGCAAGATCGTGTTCATGCAGGACGGCCCGGGCGTGTGGGCCAACATGCAGAGTGAGCAGCAGAAGATCCTGCCCACGTTCAAGATGGCCCCGGTACCGGTTTTCTCCGCGACCGGCGGCGACCCGGTGGTCTGGGCCACCAACGATCCCATCTCCTACACGTTCATCAAGAAGGGCCTGGGCAAGGACCGCGTCGAAGAGCTGCTGCGAGTCATCAACTGGTGCTCGGCGCCGTACGGCACCAAGGAGTGGGAGATGCGCGAGTTCGGCGGAGAGGGCACGCACTTCACCCGGGGCGCCAACGGTCCGGTCCTGACCGACGTCGGGCGCAAGGAGATCGCCAACCAGTATTTCTTCATCAGCGGTCGTAAGTTCATCGGGTCCCCACGCCCCGACCTGCCCGGGCATGTCGAGACAACCATGGCGTACGAAACCGCGATGGCGAAGTTCGTCGAGAAGGATCCGTGGGTCGGTCTCAAGATCGAGTGGCCGGCGCGGTACTCGCAGATCAGCGGCCAGCAGACCGAGGACAAGATTACTGACGTGCTGCGGGGCCGCCGGCCGATGTCCGACATGGACCAGATCGTCAAGGAATTCCGCGACGGTGGCGGCGACGAGGCGCGTGAGCTGCTGCGCAAGGCTCTGAGCTGATACAAGAGCAATGACGACGAGTGAAGTGACAGCTGCGGCTGGGTCCGGCACCAACCGGGCCCAGCCACGGGCGGCGGCTACCACCGCCAAGCCGCCCACGGGACGCGAACGGGGCAGCGGACCGCCGCTGCGGGCCCGGCTGCGGCGTGATTGGCCGTTGTTGGCCATGACCGCGCCGGCGGCGCTGCTGCTGCTGGTGTTCCACTACCTGCCGGTGATCGGCAACGTCATCGCCTTCCTGGACTACAACCCGTACGCGGGCGACAATCCGATCGACGCGATCATCCAGAGTCCGTTCATCGGCTTCGCCAACTTCGAGCTGCTGTTCGAAGACCCGCAGTTTTGGGACGCGTTGTGGAACACGTTGTCCATCACCGTGTTCCAGCTGGTCTTCTACTTCCCGCTGCCCGTCATCCTGGCGATCATGTTGCACAACCTGATCTCCAACAAGCTGCGCACGCTGATCCAGACGGTGATCTACCTGCCGCACTTTTTCAGCTGGGTGCTGGTGATCACCTTCTTCGTGCAGATGCTGGGTGGGGCGGGCCTGTTCGCCGACGCCATGCGGCGCATCGGCTGGCAGCCATGGGACATCATGACCAACCCCGACACATTCATCCTGCTGGTCACCGCCGAGTCAGTGTGGAAGGACGTCGGGTGGGGCACAATCATCTTCCTCGCCGCGCTGTCCACCATCGACCCCAACCTGTACGAGTCGGCGGCGGTCGACGGGGCCAACCGCTGGCGGCGGCTGTGGCACATCACGCTGCCCGGCCTGCGCCCCGTCATCATGCTGCTGCTGATTCTGCGCATGGGTGACGCGCTCAGTGTCGGGTTTGAACAGTTCTACCTGCAGCGTGACGCCGTCGGCCGGCAGGCGGCCGAGGTGCTCGACACGTTCGTGTACTACAAGTCCATCGCCACCGGCGACTACGGCTATGGCGCCGCCGCGGGCCTGTTCAAGGCCATCGTGGGCCTGATCCTGATCCTCGCGGCCAACAAGCTCGCCCAGAAACTCGGTGAACGGGGGTTGATTTCACGGTCATGAGCACTGTCGACATCGATGTGCAGACGCGCCGCTCCGGCCGGCCCGTGTGGGACGAGCCGCCCACCCCCGCCGGCCGGGTCATCAAGATTCTCGTCCTGCTGGCCGTGGTACTGGCCGTCCTGATTCCCGTGTGGACGGTGCTCATCACGAGCCTGTCTTCCCGGGAAGCCATCAACGACGCTGGTGGCCTGGTGTTCGTGCCGCGCGGGATCACCTTCGAGGCATACGTGACGATCCTCGCCGGGGGGACGGTGACCAAGGCGTTGCTGTTCACCACGCTGCTCACGGTCGTGGGCACCGCAGTCAGCCTCGGCTTCACCATCCTTGCCGCGTATGGGCTTTCCCGGC
The DNA here is from genome assembly GCF_003426775.1 of Allorhizocola rhizosphaerae. Classification (GTDB taxonomy): domain Bacteria; phylum Actinomycetota; class Actinomycetes; order Mycobacteriales; family Micromonosporaceae; genus Allorhizocola; species Allorhizocola rhizosphaerae. The sequence goes on from NZ_QJUG01000098.1 coordinate 11,569, forward strand.
CCGGCTCGGTCGGTCACCGCGTGCTGCTGTTCTTCTTCCTGCTGACGTTCCTGATCTACCCCGGTCTGGTGCCGAGTTATCTGGTCGTGACCGGTCTGGGGCTCAAGGACAGCATGTGGGCGCTGATCCTCCCGGCAGCGGTCAGCGTCTTCAACCTGGTCGTCCTGCGCGCGTTTTTCCAGAACGTGCCGCAGGAGTTGCTGGACAGCGCCCGCATCGACGGCGCCGGCGAGCTTCACATCCTGGTGCGCATCGTCCTGCCGCTGGCGAAGGCGGCGGTCGCAGTCGTCGGCCTGTTCTATGCGGTGGGGTACTGGAACACCTGGTTCAGCGCGTTGCTCTACATCGACGACAACGCGAAGTTCCCCATCCAGCGGGTGTTGCAGAACTTCATCCTGCAAAACCAGGCGCCACAGTTCGGCGGATTCCAGCAGACGCTACCGCCGAGCGAAGCGATCAAAATGGCCGTCGTCGTGATGACCATCCTTCCCATCGTCATCGTGTACCCCTTCGTGCAGCGCCATTTCATCAAGGGCGTCATCCTCGGGGCCATTAAGGGGTGACAGTCGCGGCCTGGAGTTCTCTTCGCACAGACCGAGACGATCCATCGTCCATGTTGAACATCCGGCTCTGCGTATTTGCGCAGCCATCAGTGAAATGGCCGGCACCGCCACAAGGGAGCGTTTCTATGCTGTTGGTTCACGACCCGGAGGGTAGACAGTGATCACCATGCCGCGCGGACCGCAGCCGGCAGGTTTCCCCGAAGTCGGCGCCACCAACCTCTCCGTTGTGCTGCGGTACATGCGCGCTCATATGCCGTGCTCGCGCTCCGACATCGCCGTGGCCACCGGTCTGAACAAGTCCACCGTCTCCAGCCTCGTTGCCGACCTCATCGAACGGCGGCTGCTGCGCGAGATCGGCTTCACCGAGCACCGCATCGGGAGGCCTCCGACCATGCTCGTCCTCGACGGATCCCCTTACGCCGCCATCGGGCTGGAGGTCAATGACAACCTGACAGCGGTCGCGGTCGACTTGGCCGGCGAGCAGATCCTGTCGTGGCGGCGTTCCTTCCGCGGCCTGGAGTCGACACCGAGCCAAGCGGCCACCGCGATCGCGGCGCTTGGCCGCCGCGCCGTCAACCGGCTTGTCAAGCAGGGGCGGCACGTGCTCGGCCTGACCATCGGTGTGCCGGGCCTCGTTGACCCGACGGGCGCGGTGCGCCTGGCAGCCAACCTCGGGTGGCGCGACATCGATCTGCGCGACCGCCTCACCCGTGCGCTCGGCGCTCCAGATTATCCGGTCATTGTGGACAATGACGCGAATCTCGCCGTGATTGCCGAGTCACGCTATGGAGAATTCGCCGGTACCCAGAACCTCGTCTACCTGACGGGAGAAGTCGGTATCGGCGCGGGGATCATAAGTGGTGGCCGCTTGATCCGCGGTGCCAATGGTTTTCCCGGCGAGGTGGGCCATCTGCAGGTCGATCCCGACGGTCCCGTGTGCGGATGTGGCCGTTCGGGCTGCCTGGAATCGGTCGCGAGCATCAGCGCACTGGTGGCCAAGGCGCTACCGGACAGCGCCAATGACGGCGCCGTGACGGACCTGGCGCCGGAGGTGGCCGAGGTCGCCCGGCGGGCGCGGGCACAGGATCCGACCGCGCTCAAAGCCCTCACCGAAACGGGACGCGCGCTCGGGCACGGCGTGTCGATTCTGGCCAACCTGCTCGATCCGGAGGTCGTGGTGCTCGGGGGGTACTTCGTGCCGCTGGCGCGATGGTTGCTGCCGGCGGCCGAGGCGGAGCTGCATTCGCGCAGCGTGTCCGCCGCCGACGCACGCCGCATCGTCGCATCCACGTTGGGCCACGGTGCCGCGGCGACCGGTGCGGCGGCCACAGTCCTCGACCACGTCGACGCCGGCAACCTGCCCAACGCATGAGGCGCTTGCGAGGCAGACACGAGGATCTGGTCGTTGGGCCACCGCAGCGGCGGCGGACGGAGGGAATACGTTCCCGCCGGGCCGCGCACCTTTCACGCCGAACATGTAGGGAGAAGGGTTAGCGATGACCTCGGAGGCCGCCCAGCAGGTCTTCCGCCTGAGTGCTTCGACGCTTGGCCAGCAGTTTGACGGCATCGGCGCGGTCAACGGTGGCGGCGCCACGTCGGTCCTGCTGAAGGATTATCCCGAGCCGCAGCGCAGCCAGATCCTGGACCTGGTTTTCCGGCCCAAGTTCGGTGCCTCGGTCTCCACCCTACTGGTCGAGATCCCAGGCGACGGCAACGCGACCCAGGGGTCGATGCCAAGCCACCAGCACTGGCGCGGCGACCTGGATTACCGGCGCGGCTACACGTGGTGGATCCTCAGTGAGGCGAAGCGGCGCAACCCTCGTTTGAGGCTCGACGCCACTGCTTGGAGCGCACCGGGCTGGATTGGCGGCGGCTCGTTCTGGTCGCAGGACGCGGTCGACTACTACGTCACGTGGCTGCGGGGGCTGCGCGAGGTGTACGGGCTGGAGCTCGACGCGATCGGTTGCCGCAACGAGAAGGGCGTGGACCTGGAATTCGCCAAGCGTCTGCGGCATAGCCTCGACACGCACGGCTTCGAAGCCGTCTTGCTGCACGCTTTCGACAATTGGCCAATGGACAAATTTGACTTCGTGCGCGACCTATTGGACGACCCGGAGGCTCGGGAAGCCATCGACATCGTCGGCGCGCACGTGCTCTACGACCGGCCGCAGGGACGCCCCAACGGGCACGCCCCGGCAACGGTCCGGCGACAGCTACGAGACTGGGGCAAGCGTCTGTGGAACACCGAGGACCACGTCTACAGGAAGGGCTTCGACTGCCTGATCAGCATCGTCGAGTGCTTCAACGAAAGTTACCTGCATAGCGGCGCCACCAAGACGGTCCTGTGGTACGACATCGCCGGTGTCTACCCGGTGCAGCCATACGCTGAAGACCCGGCAATGCTGCTGGCGCACTGGCCGTGGAGCGGCCACTACCGAGTGCGCGAGGCGCTCTGGGGCTACGCTCACTACGGCCAGTTCAGCGAGGCGGGCTGGCGCTACGTCGACAGTGGCTGCGGGCTCTTGCAGGGCAACGGTTCTGTAGTGGCGCTGGCATCACCAGAGGGCGACTACAGCCTCATCATCGAGACGAAGGACGCCGTCGCGCCACAGCGGCTGCGTTTTGACATCGGCGCAGGACTCAGCCGTGCTGCCCTCTGCGTGTGGCGCAGCACCACCACGGAGCAGTTCGTGCGGCTGCCTGACGTTGTCCCCGTGGAGGGCGCCGTTAACGTGACGCTGGAGCCGGGTGCGGTCTATTCCTTGTCCACGACGCGAGGCCAGCAGAAGGGCTCCTTCGCGGACATCCCGGAAGCCACGGCGTTCCCTTTTCCCTACCGGGAGACCTTCGCCGACTACACCCCGCCGGAGGCGTATGGCCGCCTGCCCCGCTACACCGCCGACATCGCCGGAGCGTTTGAGCTGACGGACCGGCCTGACGGCCCAGGAATGTGCCTGCGCCAGACGGTGCCCGTGCCGACCATCTCTTGGGCGCCGGACTGGTTGCCGTACACCATCATTGGCGACGAGGCATGGACCGACTATGAGGTCGCGGTCGATGTCTTGCTCGCCCCCGACGAGACCGCCGGGGTCTTGGCCCGAATAAACCACGTCGGTACCGGATACGGCTTCATCCCTCAGGGCTACCTGCTTGAACTGGCCGCCGACGGTGGGTGCCGGCTGGTCGTCTTGCGCGGCAAGGCGAACAAGCGGGAACTCGTCGGCGACGCCGAGCAGCAGGCGCTCATCAAGGCCCACAACGATGCCCGCGAAGGCGGCGAAAGAGAGCTTGCCGCCGCCCGGTGCCACGACGTTCAGCCGGGTCGCTGGCACCGGCTGACGCTACGCTGCGACGGCGCGCTCCTCACCGGCATCATCGACGGTCGACCCGTCATGAGCGTGACCGACACCCACTTCCGTGGCGGACAAGCCGGCCTGCTGGCCGGTGGCCCACCCATCGACGATGCGGCCGGCCTGGCCGGCCGCAGTCAGGCCGCCGCAGGGCAGCTCAGCCGCCCTTGTTTCGCCAACCTCACCATCACATCCGTCGGTGCCTCAACCCCACCGCCTACCAGCGCCCCACCCGGCCACACCCCGCTGTACCGCCTCGATTCCACCGCCACGATTGACAATCGCTGACAGTCTTTGTCCGACGGCAAGACGATGGTGTCGCAAAGATTGCGACACCGGAATGCCCAGAGCCCAACGGAAACGGGCGGTCGCAGCCGCTGCCGGGCTCGGTCCCACACCCCAATCTGAGGTGAACCCGTGAAACGAAAACCGCTATCACTCCGGGCGCGGTGCTCGCCATGCGATACCTCGGTCATTCTGTTCGTCAAAACCCGCCCAGGCGCGGTCGGCCTGCGGGTCAGCGGCGGACGCATCGTTGCGGCAACGGCAGCACCTTCGTCATGCGCGGAGTCACCGTCGGGATTCAGGTCATACGGCGATGGCAACGGGGAGGTACCTGGGCTCAGAGAGCAGTGGGCGGATGGCCGAACCGGTCGTTCAAGGGATCCGCGAACACAACCTCCCTCTCGTCAACCAACTGCGCTGATTCCTCGCCACCGGCAGCCGGGGAACGGCCGACCATATGCACCATCCCAACATCACAAGGAGGCATCGTGTCGATGCAACGACGTACCTTGCTGGGGCTCGGCGCCGCCGCAGCGGGCGTGTCCCTGTTCGGTTCCGGACCGGCACACGCCGATCCCGCGCCATCCACGCCGTTCGCCGTAGGCGTGCGCCGGTACGACTGGTGGCGGGGCAGCCGCCCGATCACCACGTACGTCTTCTACCCGGCCACCGGCACGGCTGGCGGTAGCCCCGTCTCGAACGCTCCGGTCGCCAACGGGGTTTTCCCCGTCTACGAGTACACCCATGGCTTGGGTGGCAACCCGCAGAACTCCACGTTCGCCCCGGCCCTGGCCTCGGCTGGCTTCATCGTCCCCGCCCCGCATTTCCAGCACACCTTGAACGACGTCAACAGCGGCAACACCTCCCGCGACGTCTCCCAGGTCCTCACCAACACCCTCGCCCTCAACACCAGCGGGCCGCTCGCCGGGCACGTCCGCACCGACATCGGCGTCGGCGTCTGCGGCCACTCCATGGGCGGCATGACCACCCACGGCCTGCTCACCGCCTGGCCCGACAGCCGCATCATCTCCGCCAACCCGCAGTCCTGCCTCGACATGGGCAACCCGTCCAGCACGGTCAACGCCAAGGTCCTGTTCGTCCACGGAGACCAGGACCCGACCACGTCATACTCCTCGGCCCGCCAGGCGTACAACGAGATCACCTGGCCCAAGGCGTTCCTCACCTTCCTCGGCGGTGGCCACAGCAGCTTCTGGGATGACCAGCGCTTCAGGAGGACCGTCCAGGACTGGGCGCGCTGGACCATGTACGGCGACACCGCCGCCCGCGACCGCCTGCCCGCCGACGCGGCCGGAACCGATACCCGCTGGGAATTCATCGACAACTCCACCGGCCCGGCCTACTACAACCTGCTGGCGCAACACAGCGGCAAAGCCGTCGACGTCGACGGGCGATCCACCGCGGCAGGGGCAAGGGTTATCCAATGGGCCGCCACCGGCGCCACCAACCAGCAGTTCGAATTCGTCGACACCGGCGATGGCCACGTGCGTGTCAAAGCGCGCCACAGCGGCCTGTTCCTCCAGGTGGCCAGCAACAGCAACGGCGCCGACATCACCCAGCAACCGAGCAGCACGGCTGCCAGCCAGCAATGGCGCATCACGGACCACGGCGCCGGTGTCATCAGCCTCATCAACCGCCAATCGGGTTTGGCCATGGACGTGTGGCAATACTCCACCACCGACGGAGCCCGCATCGCCCAATACACCTACAGCGGCAACGCCAATCAACGCTTCACCCGCCGGGCCGTCTGACCCGTGCGGCGGGGCGGGCCGCGAATCCAGTGCCGCCGGTCCGCCCTCGACAGGCTTCGAAGCTCTTCGATCAATGTCCGGAGTTTCCTCGTGCTGCATAGACAGCGCGTGGCGTTGCCTTCTGCCGTCCTCGTCTTGACGGTGGCCGGTGGCAGTGCATGCCAACGACAGTGGCTTCCGCGGCGACGACCCGCTACGACGCGGAAACCGCACCGGCCGCATGCGACGGTTCATCGAGTCCAACCACCGAATGTGAGACAGGGCCGATCTCGTCATAGTCCCGCTGGAGGCGGAGCCCGGTCGCAGTTGCGGTTCAGCAGAGTGGTGGTAGAGGACAGTCAAGAGGCATTGACATCGATTGCACATCCCGGCAGGCTTTGCGAAACTATGTGGCGTCTATCGATGTCCGCCATCGATGGTGGAGAATGCGTAGAGCCTCGTAGCAGTACCTGGACGTCGACGGTCCCTTTCGCCTGCCGGGCGTTTTCGCCTGTCCGGGGGCGGAGTTCTGCCGTTCGTGCGTCGCCGTCTCGACTCGTTCTGAAGGCAGGGGGTGTCGCGGTCGTGGCCCTTGTGGTGCATCCCGAGCCAGATCCTGAGTCGGCCTGGTCGTCTTCTTTCGATGGATCGGAGATTTGATGCTCGTCGCCCTCCTCACCACCACTCAGCATGGTCACCTGAACCCGTATGTTCCGGTGGTCAATGCGCTCCAAAATGCCGGCAGTGAGGTTGCGCTACTGCTGTTGTCTGCGGACGGTGGCGCGCTCGACGAGCAGCGTCGCCAGGCCTTGGGCAAGGCGCAGGTCCACACGATCGGACAGGTCGAGATGGCGCCGTGGAGCGGCGACCCGGCGAAGATCGGCCCGATGCTCCAGTCGTCGCCGGTGGCGGACCAGACAGCTGACGCGCTCCGTGCGACGGCGCCTGACTTCGCGCTGGTCGATTCGCTGCCGGTCACGGCGGCGGCCATGGTCGGCGCGCAGGCCTCCGGCGTGCCGTACGGAATGATCTGGGCCAACCTGGGTGGAGTATGCCCGAGCGAGCGTCGACGAGGTCGCTGGCCGTACGACGAGCAGGTCGGCGACTATCTGACCAGGCACGGGGTGTTGTGGTCGACCCGGACTCATTCGGCGCGTTCGCCGATTCTCAATTTGATGCCGACGATTCCCGCTCTCGTCGGGGCCGAGGCGGTCACCGACGACGGTGTGCAGCTGGTCGGGCTGCCGGGCGCGGCGGGAACCCGCGGCGACGAGGTCGCCTTCTCGGGACTGGACCGGATCGACCCCAACCGCCCGGTGGTGTACGTCTCCTTCGGCACGATCTTCTACCGGCGGCCGGACCTGCTGCGCACGGTGATCATGGGGGCGGTGGCGACCGGTGCACAGGTGATCGCCGCGGTAGGGGATCTCGCCGAGGAGCTGGCGCTGCCCGAGGAAGTGCTCAGCGCCCCGTATCTGCCGCAACGTGAGGTGCTCGAGCGCGCCGACGTGTTCATCACCCACGGCGGGTACAACTCCGTGGCGGAGTCGATCCGGGCGGCCACACCGATGCTGGTGATCCCGCTGGCTGTGGATCAGCCTATCCAGGCGTACTTCGTGGGTACCGCGGGCTTCGGGACGGCGTTGGATCCGGCCGGTGTCACCGAGCAGGCGGTCGCCGCCGCTGTCACCGATCTGCTCGATCCCGCCCGGGACTACCGGGCCCGGCTGCGCGCTGCGCAGCCCGAGTGCGGCGATTCTGCCGTGCGCACCGCCGAGCTGGTCATCAGCACGGTCGAGACGCTACAGCGAAAGGGGGAGCAGTGACGATCGAATGGCAGCCGCTGGCGGGCGACCGGATCGTGATTGACGATCTTGAACGCCTCTCGTTTCAGGTGGATCGCCGCGCCTACACCGACGACGACCTGGCAGCACTGGAGATGACCAGGATCTTCGACCGCTGCTGGTTGTACGTCGGGCACGAATCGGAGGTGCCCGCGCCGGGCTCCTACGTGGCACGCGACGTCGGCGGGCGCCCGGTGGTCATGGTGCGCGGGTCCGACGGGGTGATCCGGGTGTTGGCGAACAGCTGCCCTCACCGCGGGGCTCTGATCTGCTCGCAGCCGGCCGGGCAGACCAGATCGTTCCGGTGCCCGTATCACGACTGGACGTTCTCCAACCAGGGCGACCTGGTCGGGGTCCCGCTCCCGGACGGGTATGGGCCAGGCTTTCGGAAGGCGGACTTCGGCTTGGCGCGGCACCGTAGTGACAGTTACCGCGGTTTCGTTTTCGTCACCTTCGATCCGGAGCAGCCGCGCACCCTGACCGAGTACCTGGCGGGTGCGACGGAGTACCTCGATCTGATCGACGACCAGTCCGAGGTCGGGATGGAGGTGATCCAAGGTGCGCAACTTCACGGGGCTCGGGCCAACTGGAAGCTCATGATGGAAAACAGTGTCGACATCTACCACTTCCGGGCCCTGCACAAGCGTTACGTCGGCTACATAGAGTCGCTGGGGTCGGTGTCACCACGACGACGAGGCGGCTTCGGCCGCGCCCTCGGGCTGGGGCATGCAGCCAACGAGCTGACACCGGCGGCGGCCCGCCCGCTCGCCTACTGGACGCCGATGTTTCCCGCCGAGGTCCGATCGCGGATCGAGGCGACGGCCGCACGGTTCGTCGACCGGTTCGGCGCCGAACGCGCCGAACGGATCACGGGCACCAATCGGGCGCTGCTGATTTTCCCCAACGTGATGATCATCGACGCGATCGGGATCACGATCCGCAAGATCGACCCGGTCAGCGCCACCCGGATGGCCATCACCTCGGTCGCCCTGGCCCCCAAGGACGAGGATCCGGACATCCGGGAACTCCGCAAGAGTCACTACCTGACGTTCCTCGGCCCCGCCGGCTTCGCCACCCCCGACGATATCGAGATCATCGAATCGTGCCAGCGGGGTTATCTCAACCGCACGGTCCGCTACTCGGATCTGTCACGCGGGATGAACAAGGAGATCCCGGAGACGACCGACGAGCTTCCCGCCCGCGAGTTCTGGCGGCAATGGGACCGGCTGATGCACGGCGACGACGGTCATTTCGAGGTCGCGCACCGGGGCGAGATGGTCGCGCACCGGGCCGAGACGGTCGCGCACCGGGGCGAGATGGTCGCGCACCGGGCCGAGACGGTCGCGCACCGGGGCGAGACGGTCGCTCACCGGGCCGAGACGGTCGCTCACCGGGCGGAGATGCAAGGGGCAGAACCACGATGACCACCGTGCTGACGGTCGACGAGGCGGCCCCGGTGCGGTTGTGGCACCGGGTGAGCCAGTTCCTTTTCCGTGAGGCGCGACTGCTCGACGAGTGGCGCCTGCGCGAGTGGTACGACGAGATGCTGACCGACGACATCCGCTACTCGGTGCCGGCCACGGACGTTCGCGGCGAGAAGGCCGATGCGCTCGGGCTCATCGACGACGATGCAGCCCGGCTACGCCAGCGGATCGAACAGCTCCTCAACGGTGAGGTGTGGTGCGAGAACCCGCGGTCGCGGACCAATCGGATGATCAGCAACGTGGAGATCGTGACCGATCGGGGCACGCACCTCGACGTGGCGGCGAATGTCGTCGTGTACCGGTTCGGGCACGGGCGCTCTGACGCTTACGTTGGGAAATACCGGTTCGAACTCGTCGTCGAGGGCGAGTCGTTGCGGGTCCGGAGACGGGTCGTGGTGCTCGACCACGAGACGTTGTACGAGCACGGAAAGCTCAGCATCATCCTGTGATCGGACAGTGATGGCGGTCGGCCTTGGCAACGTCCCACCCGTTGCCGCCGCCCAGCCGAGTCTCCCTCGCGAGGTGTACGTCCTCAGTGTCGTTGGTGGCTGCGTCATGTTGGGCCTGGGACTGGTGCTCCCGGTGCTCCCGGTGTACGCGGCGACATTCGGGGCCGGGCCCACCCAGATCGGAGCGCTCGTCGCCCTGTTCGCGTTGATGCGGCTGGCCACGACTCCGTTCTGCGGCCGGCTCGGAGTTCGATTCGGGGAGCGACGAGTCCTGGTCGCCGGCCTGCTGCTATGTGCGGTCTCCTCGGCCCTGATGGCGTTCGCCGGGTCCTACGGGCAGCTGCTCGTGTTCCGCAGCCTCGGGGGCGTCGGCTCAGTGCTGTTCTCGGTGTCCGCGCTGGCGACCCTCCTGGCGATCGCGCCGGCCGGCCAGCGGGGCCGGGCCAGCGCCGTGTTCGAAGCAGGCTTCCTGCTCGGCGCGATCTGCGGGCCGGCACTGGGCGGGCTCCTCGCTCTGATCGCCCTGTCCGCGGCGTTCGTGGCGTACGCCGTGCTGTTGCTGGCCGCCGCGGTGCTGACACTGGCGGTGCTGCGCACCGGCCGAACCGCCGGCGCAGAGCCCGGCCGTGAGGTGGTCCGGCTACCGGTCCTGCTGCGGGATCGACGCTATCTGGTGGCTTGCCTCGCAGCGTTGGCGCAGGGATGGGTCTTGTTCGGGCTGCGCGCCGCACTGGTCCCCACGGTGGTTGTGGCGTGGCGACATGACGTGACGTGGGTCGGGTGGGCGTTCACCATATCCGCGGGCGTTCAGGCGCTGCTGATCATGCCGGCTGGCCGGATTGTCGATCGGGCCGGCCGCCGGCCCGCCATGATCGCCGGCACCGCCGTGGCCGCGGCGGCGATCACAGCCTTGGTGTTCGTGGACAGTTACGCCTGGCTCGTCGTCCTGCTCAGTGTGTACGCGGCGGGATCAGCACTGCTCAACGCCGCACCGGCCGCGCTGATCGGTGACGTCGTCGCCGGCCGGGCCGGCAGTGGCGTCGCCGGCTTCTCGATGTGTACCGACGTCGGCGCCGTAGTCGGACCGGTCGTCGTTGGGCTCATCGCCGAGCGGGTGAGTGTTCCGGCCGCCTTCGGCAGCGGCGCCGCGCTGCTGGTCGTCGCCTTCGTGGCGTCGTGGATGTTGACAACTGTTCGGCCAACGCGAAGGAGTTGATCGATGAACCAGCCGTCTGCCCGACATGAGCGGGGTCAGGCCATGTTCCGGCAGGTCTTCGGCCGCGAACCGCGCCCGGGTTCCTACCCGGAGTTCCTGCAGATCACCGTCGACCACTTGTTCGGTGAGATCTGGACCCGCCCGCACCTGAGCGTCGAGGAACGCGAACTGGTGGCGCTAACCGCGGTCACGCTGGCGCGGACCGATTGGGAGTTGCGCGGCCACATCGGTGCCGCCCTGCACCTAGGGATGTCGCGAGAGAAGATCGTCGAAATCATCATTCAGCTCGCCTACTACGGTGGCTGGCCGGTCGCCAACAACGGGTTGCGCGTGGCCCAGGAGGTCTTCGCCGAGCTGGACGGCGCCACCGGGAGGGACGCGGACCATGACCAGTGAACCGTCTCCCCTCGACCCGGCCGAGAAGGTCGACCTGTGGCGCCAGCGGTTCTTCGAGGCCCAGGCGGCCGCGGAGGAGTTCATCCTGGGAGAACACGGCGAAGAAGGCCTGGCCGCGTGGATCCAGGCAAACTCCCGCATCACCGCGGACCTGCTGCAAGCGCAACGGCCCGCCGGGGTATCCGCCACCGATCACTTCATGACCCGGCTGCAGCGTCAGCTGTTGCTGTACGACTCGGCAGTGACCAGCGAGCCCCAGCCCTCGGGCACCGTCCTGCGTAACGCCGACTGTGGGATCCTCCGGTACCGCAAACGGGCCGCCCGCGCCGGCGTCGTGCTGACGTTCTCGTCGCCGTGCGCGTACTGCCAGGAACTCAACACCGCCATCGCCGCCCGCTACGTGGGACCGGACGTCACGGTGTCGTGCGAACAGGCGGGAGACGGCTGCACATGGCGCGCGCAATCTCCGCACGCTCCTTGAGAGGACGCGGCCGGGTCACCGCACCGCGGACGAGCCGGTGATTGAACCAACGGCACTGCGCACCGCAAGCTCGACCAACACCAGCGCGCCGTCGTGTGTTATCGGCACGCACTCGAACTATTGCCGGCCGGCCCACGCTCTCGTGGGCCGGCCGCATCGCCGTGTCAGCGTAGGTAGGCGACCAGCGAGAGATTGCGTTCGCGGATTCCCTGCACTACCAGATCGGCCATTCTTCCGGCGCCGTATTCGGAGAAGTGCGTGTTGTCCGTGACGCCGTCCACCGACTCGCGAAGGTAGAGCTGGGCCGAGTTGGTCGGGCCCATCGACTCCACCAGTGCTTCGCTCTTGGCGGTCAGGTCGATGACCGGCACGTTGAGCGACGAGCCGAGGTTGCGCATTTCGGCCGGCAGGTTGACGCCCACACCGTTGACGTGCAGCGCGGTGGGAGTGAGCTGGCTGCCGTTGAACTGACGCCGCACGGGCGGGGTGACCAGCACGGGAATGCCACCGCGTCCCCGCACCTGGTTGATCATCGAGGTGAGGTTGCTGCGGAATGTCGACGCCGACGTCTGTTTGTCGTTGTGTCCAAATTGGATCAGCACCAGATCGTTGGTCTTGATGAGCGGCCTCATCGTCGGGAACAGCGCCGAGTTGTTCAGGAAGCTGCCGGAGCTCTCACCGGAGTCCGCATAGTTGGCGATGACCGCGCCCGCCTTCACGTGCGTGGTGAGGAGCTGTCCCCAGCCGGTGTATGGTGCGATCATCTGGTCGCAGGTCGTGGAGTCGCCGGCCAGGTAGACCACGAGCGGGTTGCTCGCCGGCTGGACGGTCAGACCGGACAGCTTCGGCGCGGAGCCGGCGAACGTGAACTGCAACCCGGGGGTGCCCGTGCCGCCCTGCCCGGTCGGCTGGCCTTCCGGCTGCCGCACGTTGATGGTGAAGACGTATTGGGTGATCGTTCCGGCCGCAGTGCTGACAGCCGGCAGGATCCGCCGGCGGGCCTCCACCGACATCGAGGTGTTCCCCGCGGACGCGCGGTCGCCGATCCACGCTGTCACCGTGTAGTTGCCGGGAGAGACCGCGAAGTTGCATCTGATCGGCGACGTGCCGGTGCACTCGGCCGGCCGGCCGGGCGGCGGGGACGACGACGCGGACGGGGACGGCGACACACCGTTGGCTTCGAAGTCGAGGTAGTCGATGTTGGGCAGGCCGTTGGCGGTCGTCGGGCTCAGCCGGATGTTGTTGCTGCCAGCGTTCACCGACACGGTCAGTGTCTTCGTAACCCATGTGGCCCATGCGCCGGTGAGATCGAACGGCGCGCCCGCATGGGCAACTGCGCCGTTGACGAAGATGTCGGCGGGGCGGTTGGCGGTGCCGCCATTGGCGTAACGGATGGCCAGGGTCGCCTGGCCGGCGGCGGAGGCGGTCACGGTGAACTGTGCTGCCGCGCCGACGGCGTTGTTGGCGTTGCAGAATCCGGTGCCGGAGTAGCCGGTGTGATTGGACTCGATGAAGCCATCACACGTGGCGGATGCGCCTTCGGCTTCGTAGCGGGTTGCCGCGGCGGAGGCGGTGGTGGACATGATGAGGCCGGTACCAGCCACGGCCAGTGTAAGGCAGGCTGATAGAAGCGCGGCTCGTTGCTTTGATGGAAGCATTGGTCGTTCTCCAACGGTAAGGTCGCATGACTGGCGAAGTTCGCCGGGTGGTGCGGGTCTTCGACGCGGTCGGCGAAGTGCCTTCGCCGATGGAGTCCAAGGTGGCGAAGGCCGACCGACCGGGCACGCCCGGAACCGGTCGAGCGGATTCGACTATGTGGCTTTGCTGCCCCTCAAGACCACATGTCTCAGATAGCGTGCCCGAGGGAAGTTTAACTGTCAATCAATCGGCGTCGACTGGACGCTCTCTCAGGGGTTACAGCGATGTTACGCTGCTGGCCGAACACCTTTCGCTGGAGTGGCCCGAGGGGAGTGCGGTGCAGGTTGATGAGCCGGTTAGCCCTCGCGACCGGTTCGGCCGGGAGCTGAGACGGTGGCGCAGGCTCGCCGGCCTTACCCAGGTCCAGCTCGCAGCGCGCCTTGGTTACGACCACACCTACATCTCCAAGGTTGAAAGCGGCGACCGCATACCGCCCATCGACTTTGCCCGCCGGGCCGACGACGTCCTCAATGCCGGTGGCGGGTTGATTGCCATTGCGACAACGGTGCTCGCCAATCAGGGCGCCGCCGATGACACGGCTTTCGCCTATGGACCGATTGTCACGCCGTTGCCCGGCGCCGCCTGGTCTCGCCGCGCACCCTCGCTGCCAAACGGGTTCCGGCGGGGCGGGCTGCCGACGCTTGGCGTGACGTGCCCGCTTCATGGCGACGATCGATGCTTGGCGGAATCACCGGACGACAGCGTGGCGGACCTTTTCGGGTTCGGTGGCGGTGCGACCGTCGGAGTCGAAGCGGTGCACGGTTTCATTACTCTGTTGCGCGGGTTCATCGATGCCGACATCCGCCGGACCGCCGCGGATATCGTCGTGCCGGTCGAGCAGACCGTACGCGCCATCGTGGGGCTGATTCCCCGGGCGCGAGGACGCGTCGCTGGGGGCCTGATGCAGGTCGCCGCGCGCTACGCCGACCTTGCGGGGTGGCTGCGGGTGGAGCGAGGGCAATACGGGATCGGCATGATGTGGCTTCAGCGTGCCGTCGAGTGGGGACAGTCGTCCGGCAACGCCGCGACCGTGTGTGAGGCGTTGGGCCGGATGAGCACTGTCGCGCGGCTTGAGGGGGATGGCCTGACGGCGCTGTCCTATGCCGAGGCGGTCGCGGCGGTGTATCCGGCGCGCCGGTGGGCTTGCGTGCTCTCGGGGCTCCTGGCCGCGCGCAGCCACGCCCATCTCGGCGACCAACGGGAGTTCGACTCGCATGCCCTTGAGGCGCAACGGTTGGCGGAGCGGCTTGGGGAGCAGGACTTCATCGAGGCACCGTGGCTGTTCGGAGCGGAGGGGGAGGCCTTTGTCGCCTCACACCTATCGGGCGGCTTGCGCGACCTCGCGGACGCGACGGGAGACGATGCGACCGCCTCCCGGGCAACGAAGTCGGCTGAAGCATCACTTGCCAATATCCCGGAGCGTATGTATCCGAGCCGGCTCCTGTTGACGTTGCGAGTGGCCGACACGTACGCGTGTCGAGGCGACACGGAAGCGGCTGTGGCGGTGGCTCGTCCCGTGATGACGGCGGCTGCCTCGGCGAAGACGGTCCTGATCCGTGCTGAGCTCAATCGGCTCCGGGCGAGGCTGGGCCCGGAGGTGAGGGGTTGACAATTATTGACAGCTTCCGCCGCGGGCATCTGCGCACCGTCATCGGAATCTAGCGTTGTCTTTCTGATCTTGTCGTGACAACGTGCATGAAGGTGACGATGCCGAAGCTTCCGGTGCCTCTTTCAGATCCCTCGCGCTCTGCGGTCCAGCAGATCGTCCGAAGCGTCGGTACCGCGCTGGGTTGCCTCGCGGGCGTTGTGGATCGCGAGTTCAACCCGCTCGTGGAAGCCGATGGCGTTTCGTCGTTGCGCGGCGCCACGCAGTGGGCGTTGAGATTGCGGCAAGTCGGCGGGTTCGCTTCGCTGCGGCCGTTCTGGTTGCCGGCCGACCCGGCGATTGCGGCGCCGGCCACGGTGTGGGCGCCGATCCGGTGTGATCGACGGCTGCTGGGGTTCCTGTGGCTTGTGCACCCGGAAGCCTTGCTCTCGCGAGAGGAGATGGAGCGGGCCGAACTCGCCGCACGCGAAATAGCCGATGCGCTTCGGCACGCCCCCGCCGATGGCGATGTGTTGCTGGAAGAGCTGGCGGGGGGCGACGCGCGGGCACGGCAGCGGGCGGCTCTGCGCGTTCTTGAGGAGCACCCTCATCTGGCGAACGTGGGCGTGGCCGCGCTCGCCATCGTTGCCCGCGAGGACGGCGGCGATCTGCGATCGCAGAGCTTGGGGGAGGTGGCACGCGGATACCCGTTCCGGCTGATCGCCGAGGACCATATCGCTGTCCTCGTCCCAGGTTCGCCTTCGGATCTCGACGCTGTGGCCAACCGAATGGCGGCGCAGGTCAATGGGATGGTCGGGATAGGCCAGTGGTACCCACATCTGCGGTTCGCGCACAAGACCTACCAGGAGGCGTTGGGCGCGGTTCGCGTCGCCGCGCGCCTCACGGAACTCGGCCCGGTGGTCCGGTGGACGGCCCTGGGGGTGTACCGCGCGTTTGCCCACCTGCCTGAGGGCACGCTGGCGTACAGCAGTGTCCATCCCGGACTCGAGCGGTTGTTCGCGGAACCGGCGCACCAGCAGCTGTTGGCCACGCTGGAGACGTATCTCGATCTGGCGGGAAACGTGCCCCTCGCCGCGCAGCGGCTGCACCTGCACAGGGCGTCGCTGTACTACCGGTTGCACCGTGTCGAGCAGCTTCTGCAGGCCGATCTACGCGACGGGCACCAGCGTCTCTGCCTGCACATGGCGTTCAAGCTGGGGAGGTTCACCGGGCGCTATCCGCGGCCGGGAAGCGGTTCGCCGGTCGGCGGAATACTCGCGACAACTGTCAATAGCCACCGGGTGCCGCTGTAAAGCAGAATTCTACCGAGCCACCGGCACAAGCTCCTGGCTTAGGCGATCGTCGTGCGGTCGGCAGGTCAATCCGTATGCCGGGCAAACCATCCGGCTGCGCATCGAAGCGGCTGACGGTGACACCGCCAGCCCCATCGAAGCCGGCGTCGACAACGTGGCGATCGCCCGCGCGTCATTGCCGACAACGATGAATTGGCCGGGGCACACTCGTTTGCCCCGGCCAATTCTGTTGGAAGGAAAGAGAATCAGTAGACGTTCACACCGTACCTGCTGAGAACCTCGGTCACCGGCTGGAAGTAGGTCACGCCGCCGGTGCGGCAGTTGCCACTGCCGCCGGAGGTCAGGCCGAGCGCCGTGGTGCCGGCGTACAGCGGGCCGCCGCTGTCACCCGGCTCGGCACATACGTTGGTGCGAATCATCCCGTAGACGGGGCCCGCGGCGTAGTGGACGGTCGCGTTGAGAGCCTGAACATAACCGCTGTGGGTACCGGTGGTGCTGCCGTGACGTTTCACGGACTGGCCCACATAAGCGTTGCCGGCGCGGGCGATGTCCTGACCGGTGTTGATGATCCCCATGTGGTTGGTGTAGCTGGACTGGTATCTGACGATGCCGTAGTCGTTGCCGGGGAAGCTGCTGCCGGTCCGGTAGCCGGCGAGGACGCCCGAGCTGTCCGACCAGGCCGAGGCAACGTTGGTGCAATGCCCGGCGGTGACGAAGAAATACGTGCCGGAGCTGTTGCGCACGTTGAAGCCCAGCGAGCAGCGGACGCCGCCGCCGTGAATCGCGCCGCCGCCGGACAGGAGCCGGCTCAGCTGACCCTTGATCGGCTGAACCCGCGCCGCGCCCCCGCTCCGCGCGACGGCGGCCTGAACCGTGGCGAGCTTGTCTGCGACGACGGTTTCGTCCACGTCGAAGACCACCTGGTTCGTCACCGGGTCGATCCAGACGGCTGTGCCAGGCACCGCGGGGTCAATGGCTTTGGCGAGCGTGTTGAGCTCACCCGCGCTGCGGGTAACCATGCGAGGGGTGGCGCCGGACGTCTTGACGCGCTGGGCAGCGGCACTCGTCGTGACGTTGACGATTATCTTGCCGCCGACCCGATCGAAGTAGGACCCGGCCGTTTCACTGTCCCCAATGGACTGTGGCAAAGCGGCCAGAGCATACAGATCCGGAGCTGCCGACGCGGGCAGGCTCATGCCTCCCACGACCAAGGCCGCGACAGTGCCGACCAAGGCAGTGCGTCGGGTGACGCGCATGCTTTCCTCCCGGGGTTGTCGGAAAATCATCGGACGATCGGAATCTAGAGCATGATCAAGCGCGTGTTATTCGACAGCTGTCGGAACTTTTCCGTACAGCGCGGCTGAACGCAGAGCGTGGACGGTATGGTCGGCGACCTCGCAGCACGGCTGGGATTGAGTCCAGATGGCGAGATCCGTTGATTGACAACTCCGCGTCCTGCGGTAACACTTCCTGATACATCCGAAGAGGGTGGCAGGTTGTGAGCAGGCGTACGACGCAAAAGCGTCATGCCGTTCCGGGTTCATCACGGCCTGAACTCGATCAGCGATGCGGGCCGCGCGTGTGTCGAGACTCCTCGCCCGGCTGGGTGCGGTGAGCAGATCCACTTCGTCACCATCCGTTTGGATCCGACCACGGCAGCAGGACCGCCCAATGTGGACAGTGTGCGGCTGCGCGATACAAGCGAAAGGCAACAGCATGAAACGTACGTCACGCAACACATTGAAGCGAGGGGGGCTCGTCGCCGCGGCGTTGCTGCTGGTGTCAGTGGCGGCGGCCGGTCCCAGCGCCGCGGCGCAGACCACCATCGGCGGCCAGAGCGCGGCCGGCGATGCTCTCGTCGGGCTTTACGATCAGGTCTCGAAGTACTCGCCCGCGGACTACACGGCCAACTCGTGGGAATCGTTCTCGGCGACCAGGAATGCCGCGGCGTCGGTGATGCAGCGGGGAAGCCAGAATGAGCGTGCCGCGGCTCACGGGAAGCTTCAGGGTGCCGCTGACGGGCTGGTGATGGTGCGTGGTCTGAAGAGCTTGGTGGCCGACTACAAGACACGGGCGGCGGCCAGGTACACCGGCGGCTCGTGGGCTCCGTTTGCCAAGGCGTTGGACAACGCGGAACGTGTCGCGGCGGATGGGTCGGCGTCGGCG
>NZ_QJUG01000099.1 GCF_003426775.1 Allorhizocola rhizosphaerae
CGCATCATGCAGGCAACGGAGGTCGCGGCCGCGCTCGGGCTCCCGGGCGACCCGGCCGCGGTGGCGCGCTGCCGCGACAAGCACCTGACCCGGCAGGCGCTCGCGGCCGCGGGGGTGGCGCAACCGCGATCGCAGCGGGTCGACACGCTGCCGGACGCCCTGGTGACCGCGGGCCGTTTCGGGTACCCGGTGATAATCAAGCCCACAGATCTGGCCCTGAGCGCCGGAGTGGTCAAAGTGGACACCGCCGAGCAGCTGGCCGGAGCGTTCGACCACGTGAGCGCGCTGAAATACAGCAGCATCCCGAGCTGGCGGCCGACCATCCTGCTGGAGGAGTTCGCCGAGGGGTACGAGATCAGTGTGGACACTGCGGTCCGGCGGGGCGAGATCATGCCGCTGTGCTTGGCGCGCAAGGAAATCGGGTTCCCGCCCTACTGCATCGAGGTGGGGCACTATGTGCACGCGGACGACCCGCTGCTGCAGGACCCGGTGCTGATCCGGCTGCTGCACGACACGCATCGCGCGCTGGGCTTCACCGATGGCGTGACGCACACCGAAATCATGATGACGGCCGACGGCCCGAAGGTGATCGAGGTGAACGGGCGGCTCGGCGGCGACATGATCCCATATCTGGGGCTGCGGGCGACGGGTGTGGACACGGCTCTGGCCGCGGCCGCCGTGGCGTGCGACCGCATTCCGCAGATCACGCGCTCGGAAAAACTGGTCGCGGCGGTGCGCTTCTTCTATCCGTCCGAAGTGGACACGCGCATAGAGGGGATAAGTTTCGAGTTTGCCGGCCCACGCCCGGCGGCGATCGACACGCTGGCCGTGCTCGCCAAGCCGGGCGTCATCAAGTCCCCGCCGCCCGAGGGCACGCTAACCGGGCGCATGGCCTTCGCCACGGCGGTCGCCGAGACCGCGGACGAATGCCGATCCGCTTTGGACGCCGCGGAGGCCGCACTGCGTGTGGTGCCGGGTTGATCGTTGTCACGCGTGATGCGGACCCTTGATCGATGTCGCATCCCGAGTAGCGGCAAGCGCTTTCCCGACTCCGCGACAACGATCAAGCCGTCGCACCGGGCGTGGCAGCGATCAGTGGTAGCCCAGCCGCTCGACAAGGTCGCCGTAGCGCTCGTGGATGAGCTCCAGATGCCTTGGCGTCAAATGGTTCTCCCAGTCGCGGGCCACGCCCTTGCGATAGTGGTTGTGCTCGTCGACCTCGCCGGGCTTGCGGTCGGACTTGGACAGATTGGTGAACGAGAAGCGGTCGAGCACGTTGTCGATGTAGGCGTGGGGCAGCCGGTCCAGCGGGAAGCGGGGCAGCGCCTTGCGCATGAGCGCGAGCGTGCGCGGCTTGCCCCGGCGGACGGCCAGGTTCCATTTGACTTTGGCCATTTTGACGCGCTCGCCGCCGGTACCCTCAGGATCCAGCATTTCATAGTGGGAGAACAGCACCGCCCACAGTTTGGCCTGGTCGGTGATGAGATCCTCCATTTTGACCTCAAGCACGCCGGGCTGGTGATAATTCCAGGTGGACATGCCCTCCAGCACCACGTCGCTGAACTCGATCTCGGCTTCGAGGCCCGCGTCCTTGTCCACCGACTTGAGGACCTTGCGGTGCTCGATGAGCTCGGGCCACGCGATGCCGCCGAACACCTCGGGATGGCTGTTGCGGTGGCTGAAGTAGCCCGACACGATGATGTCGCGCGGGTCTCGGATCAGGTGGACCGCGCGCAGCTCGTCCTCGATCGTGTCGACCTCGTGCTGAAACGCTCGGGTCATGATGAGGATGTCCGGCCGCTCGACCCGGACCATGTCGCCCAGGGTGCCGTAGGACTCGTACTGCGCCGGGACGTGAATCGTCATTATCTTGAGGTCAAGCGCCGCCGCGGCATCGTGGATGATGTTTCTCGCCCAGGTCGACGCGGACTTGTGTCGTCCAAAGAAAGCCCGCAACATGGCGACATTTTAATTCATTCGAATGTTCACCGATAGGGCGAACGCGTCCGCAACATTAGGACCACCGGCTGATCCGCTGGGTGCCACCGTCGAGGTACGACAGAGCAATCGGCACACCGGGTAATTGGGCCCTTCCCTTGGGCTGCCGCAGCGCTAGTCGGTGCGCAATGCGACGACGGGGTCGAGGCGGCCAGCGCGCTGGGCGGGCACCACACCGAAGATGATGCCGACACCCGCCGAGACGCCGAACGCCAAGGCCATCGACCACCACGTGATGGTCGCGGGGACGGGAGTCAGCGCGGCGGTGAGCAGGGACGCGGCCACGCCGAGGCCCATACCCGCGAGCCCGCCCACGCTGGTGAGCAGCACGGCCTCCAGCAGGAACTGCAGGCCGATGTCGCGCGGGCGCGCCCCGACCGCCTTGCGCAGACCGATTTCGCGCGTGCGCTCGCGCACCGACACGAGCATGATGTTGGACACGCCGACGCCGCCCACGAGCAGTGAGATGCCCGCGATGGCCGCGAGCACCGTGGTCAGGATGCCGAGGATGTCGCCGAGCACGCCCAGGATCTGCTCCTGCGTGACCGCGCTGAACTCCGTGTCGGGGTGCCTGCGCCGCAACTCGGCCAGCATCTGGTCGCCCAGCTGATCGATGGTCTCGCGGTCGGGCGCCTTGACCGCGAACGCATCGACCCGGCCGGTGCCGAACAGCCGCTGCGCGGTCGTGATCGGGATGTGCACCTCGTTGTCGCGGTCGACGCCCAGGCTCTGACCGAGCGGGGCGAACACGCCCACCACGCGGAAGCGCACGCCCGCGATCGTCACCTGCTGCCCGACCGCGTCGCGCTCGCCGAAGAGACGCTGCGCCACAAGCGATCCGAGCACGGCGACGCGCCGGCCGGTGTCGACGTCGGTGCGGGAGAGGTAGATGCCCGTGCCCAGGTCGCGCAGGAA
This sequence comes from Allorhizocola rhizosphaerae, assembly GCF_003426775.1. GTDB lineage: Bacteria > Actinomycetota > Actinomycetes > Mycobacteriales > Micromonosporaceae > Allorhizocola > Allorhizocola rhizosphaerae. The sequence goes on from NZ_QJUG01000099.1 coordinate 2,914, forward strand.
CACCTTGGGCGTGGACTCCATCACCCCGTTGACGGTGGTGAAGGCGGTGTTGCTGCCCGCGCGCACATTTTCACCCGAGGTGAGCGACGCGGTGATGCGGTCGCGGTCGCCGACTACCTTGACCATCGCTTCCAGGTCGGAATTGTCCATCCTGGACAGTGTGGGCGCGGAGCTGAAGTTGACCTGGCCCGGCACCACGATCAGCAGGTTGGAACCCAACCCCTCGACCTGGGCCTCGACCGTCTCCTTGGTGCCGGTGCCCAGCGCCACGAGCACGACGACCGCCGCGACCCCGATGACCATGCCGAGCATCGTGAGCCCGCTGCGCATGCGATTGGCGCGCAACGCATCCAGCGCCACCCGCCAGGCCTCCGCGAGTCTCATTGGACTATTACCCCATCCCGCATGGCGATCTGGCGGTGCGCTCGCGCGGCCACGTCACGGTCGTGCGTCACCAACACCAGCGCCACGTTGTCGTCGGTGTTGAGCCGCTCCAGCAGGTCGAGCACGGCGACGCCGGTCGCGCTGTCGAGGTTGCCGGTCGGCTCGTCGGCCAGCAGCACCTTGGGCGAGGTGACCAGCGCGCGGGCGATCGCCACCCGCTGCTGCTCGCCGCCGGACATCTGGTTGGGCCGGTGGCCGAGGCGATGCCCGAGCCCGACCCGTTCGAGGGTCGCGGCGGCGTGTCTGCGCCTGTCGCGTGCGCCGAGTCCCCGGTACACCAAGGGAAGGGCGACGTTGTCCACGGCGCTGGTGCGCGGCAGCAGGTGAAACGACTGGAACACGAAGCCGATGGTTTCGTTGCGCAGCTTGGCCATTTCGGGCGCGGACAGGGCCGTGACGTCCTTGCCGTCGATGAGCAGCCGGCCGGTTGTCGGGCGGTCAAGCGCGCCCAGCAGGTGCATCAGCGTCGATTTGCCCGACCCCGACGGCCCGATGATCGCCACGTAGTCGCCCTGCCGGATGTTGAGCGACACGCCGCGCAGGGCGGCCACGGTCACGCCGTCGAGCTCGTAGCTGCGCGTGACATCCTCGGCCTCGATCACGGGAGCTGGTCTCCCTCGTGCACCTTGTCGGCGCCCTTGACCACGATGGTGTCGCCCTCGCCCAGCCCGTCGGTGATCTGCAGCAGGTCGCGGCCTGCCACACCCACCTTGACCGGGCGCCGCACGGCCTTGCCGTCGGCCGCGCGCACCCACACCGTGTCTTGCCCGTTGGAGCTGAACACGGCCGCCGCCGGGACCGCGATGGTCTCCGCCGCCTCTCGCACGCGCAGCCGCACCAGCGCGCTCATCCCCGGGCGCGGATTGAGGTTGGCTTTTTCCAAAACCAGATGCACCTTGTACGCCACCGCGCCCCGGCTGTTCGCGGTCGGCAGCACATCGATCGCGGTCACCGTGGCGGCGAGCATGACGCCGGGCGCCGCGTCGAGCTCGGCCTCGGCCTTGATGCCCTCCTTGACCAGCAGCACGTCGGTCTCGTCGACGTCGGCCACCAGCCCGAGCTCCGAAACGTCCACAATCGTGGCGATGGCCGTGCCGTTGCTGACCGGCGAGCCGACCGAGATGTTCGTCGTCACCCCGGCTTGGCTTTGCGGCGCGGGCGCGTTTGGCGAGAGCCCGCCCAGCAGGCTCGACAGATCGCTTGGCACGCTTGGCGTGGCCGATGAGGTGCCGCCCAGCTGGACGACCCCGGCGATGGGCGCCCTCAGCGTCAGCGCGTCCACTGTGGACTTCGCCAGATCGTAGGCCTGCTGCGCCTGCATCTGCTGTGCCGCACCGAGCGCGCGCATCGCCTGGCCCACCGAGGCGAGGCCCCGCTCGACGCTGCGGATCGCCTGCCACGCGGTCTCCGACACCGCCGCATAGCCGGCCTCGGCAGACGCGATGTGGGCGAGCACGGCCGCCTGCTGCGCCGGGTCGGGTATCTTCGCGGCCGCGTCCTTGGCCTGGGCAAACGCGCCGGCCGCGGCCGCGTCGAGCCGCTTTTGGGTGCCACCGAGGTTGACTTTCGTGGAGCCGGTGCCCTTTGTCGAAGCCTCCAGTGCGGCCGTGGCCTGGGCCAACCGCGTCTGCGCCTCGGGCGAGTCGATCACCCCGATCGTCTGTCCAATCTCGACCTTTTGGCCGGCCACGACGGTCAGCGTGGCCAGGGTGCCGTTGGCGGGCGAGCTCACGGTGGCCGCGCCCTTGGCCGTCACCGAGGCGGGCGCCTCCACCACCTCGCTCACCGTCGTGCGGCTCACCTTGGCCAGGCTCACGTCGGGGGCCTCTTCGCACGAGGCAGCGGTCACGGACAGGACGACAGCGGTAGCACACAACAGCACGAGGGGTCGCACCCATCAAACTCTAGCTACCGTTCACCGATCGTGCCTGACCCAGGTTGTGATGCTCACAGTCGTGAAGCCGAGCGAGCGGTAAAGCGGTTGGCCCGCCTCGGTCGCGACCGGTGTGGCGGTGCGATCCCGATGCGCGGCAAGCATTTCGGTCAGCACGGCGCGGCCCAGGCCGTGCGACCGGTGTGCGGGGCTGGTCGCGAGCCAGTACACGCCCACCCCCAGGCCGTCGTCGTAGGTGAAGCCCGCCGCGGCCGGTTCACCGTGCCGCCGGGCCAGCCACACGGTCAAACCGTCAGCGTTCAGCACCCGTGGGGGCAGCGCGTCGCCGCGCTCAAGTGGCTGATATGCCCGCAGCGGAAACCCGTCGACCATCACGCGTTCGGCCTGGGCCAACTCGTCCGCGTCCTTGACGACACCGATGTTGACGCCCGGTATGTCCACCCTCTGCACAGGGCCGGGTGCCCGGTCCATCACCGGCATCCGCCTGCCGACCGGGCGGGCGGCCCATGGGTCCTCGATGGTCACCGGCCGCGACGGGTCGCGGTGGCCGGGCATCTCGGGCATGGGCCGCCGCATCAGGACCCGGACGACCCGGGGCAGCTCAAACCGCACCAGGTCGTCGTCTTCGTGCGCGATGTGCGCGCCCAGGGCCGGCCACATCAGCCCGGCGTTGCGCACGTAGATCTCGGGTCCGTCCATCCTCAGTCCAGTATGGCTTCGCCGCCGGGGTAGGCGAACGAGGCACGCGGCGCGTAGAAGCCCCAGGTGACCTGCAGCGGGTCGGCCGGGCGCAGGGCGTACACCGAGTGGGCCGGGTCGAGGAACTCCAGCGACACCACCTCGAAGTCGGCGACCGGCTCGGACACGAACGGGTAGTTGCCCGCCACGAACTTCCCGCCCACCTCGGTCAGGTAGCGCAGTTGGCCGCTTGAGGTATCGCCCAGCTTCTGTCCGACGTGGACGGTCGTGCGGATGACCGGGACGCCGTCGGCGGTGGTGGTCGCGGTCAGGGTCTTGCCGTGGACTTCAATGGTGGTCGTGCCGGGGCTGGCCGGCACGCCGCGGGCGGAGGCGTACTCGCGGACCACCGGGCTGGAGTTGAAGTAGTGCGTCCACCAGCGCCCGGGGGTGACACCGTCGGGCGCGTAGGCGTCCTCCAGGTCGGGGCCGATGTAGGTGAGGGAGTACGCGCCAAAGCCGGAGGTCTGATCCGGCGAGTCGACGACGTACTGGTTCATGAAGACCTGGCGGTTGGCCATGGGCTTCAAGCCCGCCGGCACCAGCGCCGCGACCGCGTCGGGGTCGGCCGGTACCCAGCCGAAATAGAGCATCCGGCTGTTGATGACGAGCTGTGGGGCTTCGAGCTGGGGCATTGATACCTCTCTTGGAGATCGCCGTGTGTGGCCAGAACGCTACGATCGGCTGCCACGGTCCGGCAATCCCAATATCGACTTCTGTCGAGAACCGGATAGGGCGTGAAAGCGCCGTGCAAGCGCGGGCCGTCAAGCTCGGTCAATGAGCACAATCCTTGGAATATGGGCACATCCCGACGATGAGGCGTACCTGTCCGGCGGGCTCATGGCGATGGCCCGCGACAGCGGCTCCCGGGTCGTGTGCGTGACCGCCACACGCGGCGAGCACGGCACGTCCGACCCGCAACGCTGGCCGCCCGATCGGCTCGCCGCCGCGCGAACCGTGGAGTTGACCCGCTGCCTGGAAATCCTCGGGGTCACCGAGCACGTCTGGCTTGACTATCGCGACGGCGCATGTGCGGCCGTGCCGGTGCCGCACGCGGCCGCGCGACTTCGCGAGGTGATGGAGGAGGTCAGGCCGGACACGGTGGTCACGTTCGGGCCGGACGGCAACACGGGCCACCCCGACCATCAAGCCGTGTCGGCGTGGGCCACGGCGGCCTTTGACCGCGCGGCACCGCCCGGCGCTCGGCTGCTGTACAGCGCGGTCACGGATCGCTGGGCACGGCGATGGCGGGAGCTCAACGAAAAGCTGGAGGTGTTTGTCCCGGGCTATCCGGTCGTCACCGCCGACGACCGGCTCGCGATCGACCTCGTGCTCGACCCGGACACATTGGCGCGCAAGGTGCGTGCGCTCGCCGCCCAAACCACCCAGACGGCGGGAGTCATCGAGGCGATGGGCATAGATACCTATGCGCAGTGGGTCAGCGAGGAAGCCTTCGTTGATGGTCGTCGATAGCGCGCCGCGCTGTTCGGAGCACGGCGTCTCGCCCGAGGGCCGGCACGTTGCGTTGCGGCTTGCGTGCGCTGTCGACCGCGGGCGCGTCGGGAGCCTGGTCGGCAGCGGCGTCGATCAGCGCGGCCGGTTCGTCGTCGCCGAGACCGCGCAGCAGGTCGGCGAGGTTGCGCAGGGTGGTCCACTGGTGGGTCCAGTTGCCGGTGCGCGCGAAGTAATCGATCACCTCGCGGTAGCCGCGCAGCGCGTCGCCGACCCGGCCGCAGCGGGCACGCACCGACACCAGCCCGACGGATGCGATGCCGGCCAGGAAGGTCGCGCCCGAGGTACCGGCTAGTTCGATGGCGCGCAGGTAGTGTTCCTCGGCCGACTCGCCGCGGCCCGCGAGGCTTTCGATTTCGCCCGCGACGTAGGCGCCCCACGCGCGCATCGACGGCGACCTGGCCGCGGCGAGGCCGCGCTCGTTCATCGCTCGCGCCTGCTCAAGGTCTCCGGCGTAGGCCGTGGCGAGCGCGGCGACGCCGAGACCCTCTCGCGGGTGCGGCATGAGCGCCGTCGCGGCAAGGGCATGCTCGACAACGTCGGCGTGCGCACCACGGGCCAGATCCGCCACGGACAGCGTCTGCAGGCACACCCATCTGTCGCTGTCGTTTGTGGACCGTTCCAGTCCGGCGCGGGCGAGCCGCTCGGTGCGCGCGTAGTCGCCACGGTGATACGCGGCTTCGGCGGCGATGCCCAAAACCAGTGTCTGCCTTGGATGTCCGGCGAGCGCGGAATCGTCGGCCAGCTCCTCGGCCCAGTCGCGCAGCTCGATCAGGTCGCGATAGGACACCGCGTCGAACAATCCCGTGACCATCGCGACGGCTTCGTCGAGCGCTCCCCGGTCGCGGGCCAGCCGCCATGCGGCGCGCAGGTTCGCCAGCTCGCGACGCAGGACGGCATCGGCCTCCGGTTCGCGCTCGGTCGTCATCGTTTCACCGATCCACGCCGTCAAGCTGCCGGCCCAGCCCAGCAAGAGCTTTATCGCGGCCTCCCGCTCCCCGGCCGCCGCGAGCCGGTCAAGGCCGAAGTCACGCAACGTTTCCAGCATGCGGTACCGGGTGCCGGCCCCGAAATCCGCGTCGAGCATGGAGGCGTCGACAAGGCGGGCGACCACACTGCCCGGATCGGCGCGCAGGCCGATGTCTGTGCCCAGCTGCTCGGCCGTGGCGAGGTCGACGCCGTCGGCGAAGACGGAGAGATACCGGAAAAGCTTCTTCTCATCGGTGGACAGGAGTCGATAGGACCACTCGACGGTTTCGCGCAGCGTCCGATGCCGGGCCTCGCCGCTGGGCCGTCCGCCCAACAGGTCGAGCGAACGGTCGAGCCGCGTGTGCAGGTCGGCCAGCGAAAACGTGGACAGCCGGCCGGCCGCGAGCTCGATGGCCAGCGGCATGCCGTCGAGGCGCCGCACGATGTCGACGACCAGGCGCAGATCCGTTGGCGTGAACCGGAATCCGGGGCGCACCCGGCCGGCCCGGTCGAGAAAGACCGCGACGGACGGGACTTCACTGTGGTCCCTTTCCAGCGCCGGCAGTGCGAGTGGCGCCAACCGGTAGGCGCACTCGGCGGTCAGGCCGAGCGGTTCCCGGCTGGTCGCCAGCACGGACAGCTCGGGGCACGACGAAAGCAGCGTGCCGACGAGGTCGCCGGCCGCTTCGAGCAGATGCTCGCAGTTGTCGATGACCAGCAGCCCGGCGCGGTCGGCGAGGACGGCAACGCACGCCGACAGCACATCCCGCTGGACGACCGGCAGGCCGAGTGCCTCCGCCAACGCGTGCGGGATGGCGGCGGGCCCGGAGATCGGCGCGAGCCGAAGCACGGTCGCGTTGTCACTCCTGCCCGCGATCTCCACGGCGATCCGGGTCTTGCCGACGCCGCCCGGTCCGACGACCGTCACCAGGCGCTCCTCGGCGAGCATCCGGCGCAGCACCGTCACGTCCGCGTCGCGGCCGTAGAGCCGGGTCGGGGCTTTTGTTTCGAGCCTGGCGGGGGATTGGCCGGCTGCGATTTCGCGGACCAGCTCGTCGAGCGCGGGTGACGGGTCGAGGCCCGCCTCGTCGGCGAGCCGTTTGCGGTAGTCCCGGCCGGTGCGCAGCGCCTCGGACGCCTGGCCGGTCGCGGCCAGCGCGCGCATCAGGAGCAGGACCGCGGGCTCGCGCAACGGGTCGGCGGCGTGTGACTCGGCGGCCAGGCCCACGACCTGGTCGGCGCGGCCCGCGTCGATCCCGGCCGCGACCAGTGCGTCGGTGATGTCGCGGTAGAGCCCCGCGTAGGCCTGCACCGTGGCGGCGATGGGCGCGATGTCGGTCAGATCGGCGAGAACGGGCCCTCGCCATAGCGCATGCGCCTCGCGCAATGCGTCATAGCCCTTGTGCGCCAGCAGCTTTCGTGCCCGCGCCACATCCAGGCTGTAATCCGCGGCGGCGGGCGTCTCGCCGCGACCCCCCGCCGTGAGTGCGCCACCGCGAGCTCCGATGGCCTCCTCTCGCGCCCGCCCGGCCATGTCGGGTCCGAGCTCCAGCCGGTAGCCGTCTTGCCGGGTCTGCAGCCGTTCCGCCGCCGATCCCAGGTGCCCGCGCAGCCGGAACACGTGGCTGTGCAGGGCCTGCCGCCCCGACTCCGGCACGTCCCCCGGCCAAAGCGCGTCCACGAGGTGATCGACCGAGACCGTGCGGCCCTCGGCCATCGCGAGCAACGCCAGCACCGCCCGCCGCTTCTGCCCGCGCACGTCGACGGCCACGCCGTCGACCAGCAGTCGCAGCGGCCCGAGCAGTTCGATCCGGATGTCCATCGCCCCTGGTGTCAGCCGCCCTCTGTCAGTCGCGTGAAAGCACGTGCGAACGCCGTGAAAGCCGACCCCCCGACGCTTGATCCCGGTCGGCGTGCGCCGGCCGGATCGGGAGGGAGACCCTAGTGAACAAGAATAAGCTGGACGAGTTCCTCGGCAGGTTCGTCACCGACTTCGGCGCCGCGGGCGCGGCGGGCTTGGTCGTGATTGGACACCGGCTCGGCCTCTATCGTGAGCTCGCGCGGGGCCCGGCCACGCCGGGGCAACTCGCCGAGCGCACCGGGTGCCATCCACGTTACCTCACCGAGTGGCTGCGCGGTCAGGCGGCGGGCGGCTATGTCACCTATGACCCGGCGACCGGTGAGTTCTCGCTGACCGAGGAGCAGGCGTTCTGCCTGGCCGACCCGAACGGCCCGAACCTGCCGGCCGCGTTCACCATCATCCTGGGCTACCTTCGCGCCGAGCCACAGCTCACCGAGGCGTTCCGGACCGGTGTGGGCGTCGCCTGGCACGAGCACAACGACGATGTGTTCGTCGGGTGCGACGCGTTCTATCGGCCGGGCTACATCGCCTCGCTGGTGCCGGAATGGATCCCGGCGTTGGAGGGGGTGGATGCGAAGCTCGCCGCGGGTGGGCGGGTGGCCGACGTCGGGTGCGGGCTCGGCTCCACGTCGAGGCTCATCGCGCAGGCCTACCCAAGCGCGACCATCGTCGGCTCCGACTACCACGCCGAGTCGATAGAGCTCGCGCGCAAGCAGACCGCCGAGGCCGGGCTCGGCGACCGGGTGAGCTTCGAGGTCGCCACCGCGCAAACCTTTACGGGTACCGGGTACGACCTCGTGACGACGTTCGACTGCCTGCACGACATGGGCGACCCGGTCGGCGCCGCCCGGTGGATCCGGCAGGCGCTGGCGCCCGACGGCACGTGGCTGGTGGTGGAACCGTTCGCCGCCGACGCGGTCGAGGACAACTTCAACCCGGTGGGCCGGGCCTACTACAACGGCTCCACGTTCCTGTGCGTGCCCAACGCGCTTTCGCAGCAGGGCGGCTATGCCCTGGGCGCGCAGGCGGGGGAGTCGGCGATCCGCGAGGTGACCGAGAGGGCGGGCTTCACCCGCTTCCGCCGGGTCGCGCAGAGTGCATTCAACCTCGCCTATGAGGTTCGGCCGTAGCGGGCAGTGTGGTTTTCCACAGGAGGACCGGGCGGTGCACCTCATGGTGGCACCGCCCGGTGATCCATAGCGTCGTCGGCATGGTTGAAGAAAACGTGCCCACCGGCGGCCTCGCCGGGTGGGCGGTCGAACTGATGGAGCGGCTCGGCGGTCCCGGCGCGGGATTGGCGGTGGCACTGGAAAACCTCTTCCCGCCGCTGCCCAGCGAGGTGATCCTGCCGATGGCCGGGTTCACCGCGAGCCGGGGCGAGCTCAGCCTGGCGGGCGCGATCGTGTGGACCACGCTCGGCTCGGTCGTCGGCGCACTGGCGCTTTACTATCTCGGCGCCCTGCTGGGCCGTGCCCGGGTGCGCGCCATCGCGGCCCGGCTCCCGCTGGTCAAACTGTCCGATGTGGACGCCGCCGAGGCATGGTTCGCCCGGCACGGGGCCAAGTCCGTGTTCTTCGGCCGGTTCGTGCCGATCGTGCGCAGCCTCATCTCGGTCCCGGCCGGTGTGGAGCGCATGCCGGTGCCGCGGTTCCTGGCCTACACCGGGCTGGGGAGCCTGCTGTGGAACACCGTGTTCATCATGGCGGGGTACCTGCTCGGCGAAAACTGGGGGCGCGTCGAGACATATGTTGGCGTGTATCAGAAGGCGGTCATCGCGCTCGCGGCGCTGGCCGTGCTGGCGTTCGTCACGGTCCGGCTGGCGCGCCGGCGTCAGGTGCCCAGATAGCGCAGCACGGCGAGCACCCGCCGGCTGTAGCCGTTGGCCGGTGACAGGCCCAGCTTGTCGAAGATCGCGTTGACGTGCTTTTCGACGGCGCTTTGCGACACGTGCAGGCGCGTGGCGATGGCCGCGTTGGTGTAGCCCTGGGCCATGTGTCCAAGCACATCACGCTCGCGCGCGGTCAACCGCTCCAGCGGATCGGTGTGGGTGGTCCGGGCCAACAACTGCCGGACCACCTCCGGATCGAAGGCCGCTCCACCGGTACCCACTCGATCCAAAGCTTCTAAGAAATCCGCCACCTGAACCACTCGATCTTTGAGCAGGTACCCTACCCGGCCACCCTCGGCGCCCAAAAGCTCGATGGCGTAACGCTTCTCGACATACTGCGACAGGATGAGCACCCCGATCTCGGGCCACTGCTGCCGGATGCGCAACGCCGCGCGCAGGCCCTCGTCGGTGTGGGTGGGCGGCATGCGCACATCGGTCACCACGACGTCGGGCCGGTCCTGGGCCGTCGCCGACACGAGCGCCTCGCCATCGCCCACGGCGGCCACAACCTCGTGACCCTCCTCGGCGAGCAGGCGGACGAGCCCCTCGCGCAGCAGCGTCGAGTCCTCGGCCACGATCACGCGCATGGCAGCACCGCCGTTATCGTCGTCGGACCGCCCGCAGGACTGTCCACATGCAACTGTCCGTCGAGCGCGGCCAGGCGGCGGGCGAGCCCGGACAGCCCGCTGCCGGACGAATCGGCGCCGCCCACACCGTCGTCGCTCACCCGTACCAGAATGCCGGCCCCCTGCCGATCCACCTCGACGCCGATGGTGCTTGCCCGTGCGTGCTTGATGGCATTGGTCACCGCCTCCGACACGACAAAGTAGACGGCCGTTTCCATCGGTCCGGGCAACCGTTGCGACAGTCCATAGTGGAGCTTCAGCGGCAGGGTGGCCCGCTCGGCCACGTTTTCCAGGGCCGCGGGAAGCCCGCCATCGTCAAGCGCCGCCGGGTAGATCCGCCACGACACGTCGCGCAGATCGTTCAACACATGCTGTGCCTCCTCATGCGCCTGCCGCAGCAGTTCGGCGACCGCGTCGCGCTCCCGCCCGCGGTGCGTCACGGTCGCGGGCGTCTCGCCTCGGCCTGCTTCCCGCCGCGGCTCACTGCCGGGCCGCGTGGCCTCCTCTAGCGCCCGCCAGGCCCGTGTGGCTCTGCCCAGCAGCATGCCCAGCGCGACCACCCGCTGCTGCACGCCGTCGTGCAGGTCTCGCTCGATGCGCCGCCGTTCGTCGTTGACCGCCTGCACGACCTCGGCCCGGGCCGCGGACAGTTCGGCGATCCGCCGCTCGAACCGCTCGCGCGGGCTCGGGCCCAGAAACCGCCGGGCGAGCGCGCGATCGAGCGCGGCCACGCCCGCGATGCCGGTGATCTCCAAAAACAGCAGGACCACACCGGCGACCGCGACGTAGACGATGTTGAACGGGCTTGGGGGTATGCCGTCGACCTCGCGTCCGGTCCCCCAATGGGTGATCACCATCACGCCCGCGCCCGCGCCATAGACCCCGAGCATGAGCACGATGCCGCCGAGCAGGCCAAGCGGGATCCGGGCCGCCACGTAGCCCAGGGCGCGGTCGCCCGTGTAGTCCCGCGAGTTGTCGCTGCGCATGAAGTAGGCCAGCCGCAGGCGTTCCAGCTCGGCCAACCCTTTCGCGCCGCGCCCGGCCAGCCGGGCCGCGCTGGGGGACACCAGCCCGGCGAGCAACACCGGCACGGCGAGGACGAGCAAGGCGAGCCCGGCAAGCGCGGTCAACGCGCCCAACGCGAGCCCACACCCAACCCGTATCCACCCCCAAACCACCCGCCCCTTCCGGTTGATCATGAACTTCGTCCATGTTCGGCGGTGTGTCGCGGCATCAACTTCATGATCAACCCGAAGGGGTCAGCGGCGGACTTGGAGGGTGGACATGAGTTCGGCGGTGGCGGTGGTGATGGTGGCGACGGCCCTGTCGAAGGCCTCCTGGTTGTGGGCGGCGGGCTTGCGGAAACCCGACACTTTGCGGACGTACTGCAATGCGGCAGCGTAGTAGTCCTCGTCGGTCACGACCTCTTCGAACGGGGGGCGCAGCGTCTTGATGCTTCGGCACATGTTCCCCATTATCACCGCATGCAATCTGACTCGATGATCGACTCCGCCAAGGGCTGGCACAACATACAGCTTGCCGTGATGGGGTTCATCGGCCTGTGTGGCGTGCTGCGCATGGGCGAGACCCCGGCCGGGCCGCAATGGCTGATGTGGTGGTCGACGGCCATGTCCATCCTGGCGTTCGGCACATCGCTGCTGTCCATGTGGATGGTGGGAAGCGTGGCGTTTCCGCTCTATGGCTTCATGGGCGAGGGGCAGCAACTGCCCGACAACGCCCCCGGCCGGCTGAAGGGCGGCATCGGCCTGACCTTCGCCGCCATTATCTTGATGGTACTGGCATCGCTCGCGGGCTGGTGGCCGAGTTCAGCGGGCGGGGACCAGGTCGAGGTGCGCGATTCGCAGGGCGCAAGCGCTTGCGGCGCTTGGGTTGACGGCGCGCCGGCCGGCTCGGTGTGGATCCGCACGGACGAGGGCACGGTCACCGTGAACCTGCGCCAGATCGCCGACCTGCGCCCCGTTTCCTCCTGCTGAGCCCGTCAGGTGCGGCCCGCGCTCGCCCCGGGCCGCACCGACCTTGCCTTGCTAACGTGCGCAGCGCCACGAATAGGCGTTGCCGGGGTCGAGCAGCACGGAGAAGGCCCCGCCGCCGTACTGGTTGATGCAGGCGGAATTCATGTCCACGCCGTACAGGTAGCCACTGTAGTGGCAGCGCCACGAATAGGCGTTCCTGGTATCGAGCACGACGGCCGTAAACGCGGAGCCGTGCTGAACCTTGCACTGCCGATCCACGTTGATCCCACCGATGATCGTGGCGGCCTGTGCCGGTGCGGCGGTGGCGGCGATCGCCGAGGCGCCCACGACGGCGGCCAGGGCGAAGCGGGAAATGGTCTTTCGCATGGTGTTCTCCTCTTGTCTGACTAGCAGTGGCCGACGGCGGGTTGGCTGCTTACGACGCCGGAGCTGAGATAGCCGACGTGGCTGTAGTAGTTGGTCTTGAACCAGCGGTTGGAACCGAAACCGTTGTTCCCGCCGTCGATCCAGCAGACGATGTCGACCCACTGGTTATAGATAGTGACGATCCTCTCTCCGTTGAGGTTGGGGTCCTTGCGCAGGTTGCCCTCGGTGACGTAGCCCCAGCCGTTCATGATCGTGTTGTCTGAAGCAGCCGCCTGCTCGGGGCTCGCGGCGGCGGGTGATGCCAACGCGGTCATCGGCGCTAGCGCCATCAAGCCGGCTAGGAGCAGCCTTGCTCCATGGCGGCCGGCTCGGAAGTTGCTCATCGGTCCTCCTTGCTGTGTGGACTGGCGGGTCGCCAGCGGTGGCATTCACAGCAAAGGCGGTGCCGCACCGCGATGGAACAGTCCGGGCAATAGCCCAGACAAGGCCGGACGCTGTTGAGAGATCTCCGGACAGAGTCGTACAAGCGCTGTTGTGCCAAGGATCAGTCGAGAAATCGACCAACGCCACTTTATTGAGTGGCGTGGACGCAGACTCTTGAGCATGAGCGACGGCGTGCCGGAGATGGCTACTCGCATGGAATTCGCGGCGGCCCTCTCGGCGCTGCGCGTCCGTGCGGGTCTCACGGTGCGCGACGTCGCCAAGTCGACCGGACTGCAGGCCAGCACGCTGGGCGGCTACTTCAGCGGGCGGCACCTGCCGCCGATGAAGCCGCCGGACGCGCTCGCCCGCATCCTTCACGCCTGTGGCATCAGCGATCCGGTACTGGTGGGGCAGTGGGAGGACGCGCTGCGACAGGTCAGGCGGCTGCCCGGCCCGCGCCCGGCGAGCGCACCTGTGCCATATCGCGGGCTGGCGAGCTTCCAGGCCGAGGACGCCGAGTGGTTCTTCGGCCGTGAGGCGTTGGCCAAAGAGCTGGTCGAGCGGGTCGGGCCGGACGGCGGCGCTGAGTTCGGCATGTTGCTCGTGGTCGGGCCCTCCGGAGCGGGGAAGTCCTCACTGTTGCGGGCCGGTCTGCTCGCGGCGCTCGAACCCGGCGAATGCGTGCTGTTCACACCGGGCCCCCATCCGGTGCACGCCATGACCGAAGCCCTTGCCGCAGCGTCACACCGGCCGTGTGTGCTCATCGTCGACCAGTTTGAGGAGATCTTCACCGCGTGCACCGATGACGCGGAGCGCGACGCCTTCATCGCGGCGATCTGTTCCCCCGGCCCGCGGTCGGTGGTGCTCGGTTTGCGTGCCGACTTCTACGGCCGCCTGCTCAGCCATCCCGAACTGGTCCGCGTCGCGCAGAAACAGCAGATCGTCGTCGGCCCGATGTCCGAGGCCGAACTGCGCACGGTCATCGAACAGCCCGCGCGCAAGGCGAAGCTGGACATCGAGAACGGGCTGGTGGAGCTGTGCCTGCGCGATCTGGCCGCGCACCGCCGCATGGCGGTCAACTACGAGGCCGGCGCCCTGCCGCTGCTGTCGCACGCGCTGCTTGCCACGTGGGAGAACGGCCGCGGCCGAGGTCTCACGGTCGCCAGCTACACGACCGTGGGCGGCATCCACGGAGCCGTGGCACAGACGGCGGAGACGGTGTACCAGAGCCTGAGCGCGCAGCAGCAGGCGCTCGCCCGCGCCTTGCTCCTCCGCATGGTGATCGTCGGAGAGGACACCGCCGACTCGCGCCGGCCCGTGCCCATTGCCGAGCTGGGCGAGGACGTGGAGGCCGCACCCGTGCTGGAGCTGTTCGTGGAAAACCGGCTGGTGACGGTCGAACAGGATACGGCCGAAATCAGCCACGAGGCATTGATCAGAGCATGGCCACGGCTGCGCACGTGGATCGAGGAGGATCGCGCGCGATTGCTTGTCGCGCAACAGGTCGGCGAGGCCGCTGCCCGGTGGGAACGGGAAAACCGCGATCCGGCGGCGCTCTACCGGGGTGCTCGGCTCGCCGTGGCGAAGGAGCACGCGCGCCAGCCGGGAGCCGTCGCACCCACCGGGCTGTCCCACGAGTTCATCCAGGCCAGCCTGCGCCACGAGCGCCGCAAGACGACCCGGCTCTACCAGACGATCGCGGGCCTCGCGGCACTGCTCCTGGTGGCCACCGGCGCGGGAGCCTTCGCGCTGCAGCAACGCGGTGAGGTGATAAAGGAGCGCAATGCCGCGATCTCGCGGCTGATCGCGGGCCGGGCCGACCGGATCCGGGACAAGGACGTGGCGCTCGCGGCGCAGCTGAGTCTCGTCGCGTACCGCCTCACGCCTACGATCGAGGCGACGTCCGCTCTGCTGGACGCGACCGCGACCCCAGCCGCGACGCGATTGATCGGCGGTCCCGGTGTGATGCAGGCGGTCGCGCTGACACCGGACAAGCGCAGACTCGCCGCCGCCGGGCTTGACCGCACCATCCGCCTGTGGGACATCACCCGGCCGAAGAAACCCGTGTCGCTCGCGCCACCGTTGCGCGGGGCCGAAGACACGATCTACTCGCTGGCGTTCAGTCCCGATGGGCGGATCCTCGCCGCGGGCAGCGGCGACAAGACCGTGCATCTATGGGACCTGTCCGACCCGCGGGAGCCCGCGTTCATGGTCCGCCTGATCGGGCCCACGGCACTGATCTACTCGGTGGCGTTCAGTCCCGATGGCCGAACCCTGGCCGCAGGCAGCGGTGACTTCAACGTGCATCTATGGGATGTCGCGCAGCCGTACCAGCCGAGGGCCCTTGGGCAGCCGTTGGCGGGCGCGGGTAGTTACATCCAGGCCGTGACCTTCAGCCCGGATGGCAAAACCCTGGCCGCGGGCAGTGACGACAAGACCGTCCGGCTGTGGAGTCTGCAGGACCGCGAACGCGCCACACCGCTCGGCGCCCCGCTGACCGGTCCGGCCCGGACGGTCTTCTCCGTGGCGTTCAGCCCCGACGGGCGCACGCTCGCTGCCGGTAGCGCGGACAGCCAGGTGTATCTGTGGGACATCGCCGATCCGGTCCGTCCCGCGCCCCGGGGACAACCCATTCCCGGCGGCGGCGGGTGGGTGAACGCCGTGTTGTTCGGCCCCGACAGCGACACGCTCGCGTTTGCCAGTTCCAGCAACGCGGTCCGGATATGGGACCTCAACACCCAGCGGCTCACCGCGTCGCTGCCCCACCCCGGCCCCGTGACATCCGTGGCGTTCGGCGCCGACAAATCCGTGGTCAGCAGCGCGGCGGACGGTATAGCGCGGATCTGGCATCGGCCCTGGCCGACGCTTGGCGGGCACGGCGGGATCCTCAACGGCGTCACCTTCAACCGGCAGGGCACGATGTTGGCCATCGCCGGAACGGAAACTCAACTGTGGGACGCGCAAAGCCGCACCCGCCGCGGCTCGATCACCAACCCGAGTGGGGTCTCCACCGCCATAGCCGTGTCTCCCACCGGCCGAGTCCTTGCCGTGGGCGGCAGGGACGGAACGATCCAGCAGTGGGATGTCAGCGACGCCGGCCGTCCGTCGGCGATCGGCCCGCCGATTGCCGCGCATGCCAAGCTCGTCGAGACCGTGGCGTTCTCGCCCGATGGGCGCACACTGGCGTCCGGCAGCGACGACAACACGCTGCGCTTCTGGGACGCCTCCGACCCGGCCAACCTGCGCCTGCTGTCCACAGTGGACGACTTCCGTGCCTATGTGGTCACCGTGGCGTTCAGCCCCGATGGGAAGACCCTCGCCGCGGCCAGCATCGACAACACCGTCCGGCTGTGGGATGTGGCACGGCCCGACCGGCCGGTCGCGCTCGGCCCACCGGTGGCAACGCTGGAGCACTACGCGCTCGCCGTGGCGTTCAGCCCCGATGGACGGACCTTGGCGGTCGGCAGCGCGGACAAGACTCTCCGGCTGTTCGACGTGACCGACCGTGCCAAGCCGGTGATGCTAGGCCCGCCGCTGGGCGGCCCGGCCAATTACGTGTACACGCTGGCCTTCACGCCGGACGGGAACGCGCTCGCCGCCGGGAGCACGGACGAAACCGTTTGGCTGTGGGATCTGCGCGATCGGGCCCGCCCGGTGACCACGGCCGTGCTGAGCGTGCCCGTCGGCGCGGTTTACACCGTGGCGTTCCACCCGGATGGGCGCACACTGGCCGCCGGCGGCACGGAAAAGACGGTGTGGCTGTGGAACACCGATCCGTTACAGGCCATCGACCACATCTGCGGTCACGCCGGTGACGCGATCACTGTCGAGGAGTGGGAACGATATGTCCCCGGTCTCGCCTATCAGCCTCCTTGCCCGTGATGCCGGGCCACGTGGGCGGCCGCGTCGGCGAGCGGGACGCGCTCGGTCTGGCCGGTCGCGCGGGTGGTCACCTCGACCGTGCCTTCGGCCAGGCCGCGCTCGCTGACCGTGATCCGCAGCGGGACGCCGATCAGCTCGATGTCGCTGAACTTCACGCCGGGCCGCTCGGCGCGGTCGTCGAGGAGCACCTCCAACCCGTTGCGGTGCAGAGATTCGTAGAGCTCGTCGGCGGCATCTTTGACGTGTGCCGCGGCCCCGAGTTGAGCGATCGCGACGTGGAACGGTGCCACGGCCCACGGCCAGACGATCCCGCGCTCGTCATGGTGAGTCTCGATGACGGCGGCCATCGCCCGCTCGACGCCGATGCCGTAGCAGCCCATCGTCGGCGCGATCCGCTCGCCGTCGGCGCCGAGCACGGTGACGCCCAATGTCTCGGTGTAGCGTCTGCCCAGCTTGAAAATGTGTCCGATCTCGACAGTGCGGGTGCGGCACAGCGGCCGCCCGCAGCGGGGGCATGGCTCACCCTCGGTCACCTCGCGCAGATCGGCCCAGCGACCCACGGCGATGTCACGCGCCACGTCGACGCCCCGCAGGTGCACGCCGTCGCGATTGGCGCCGGTGGCCATGCCGAACCGTCCCTGCAGCGCGACGTCGGCGACCACGGGCAGGTCGGTGACACCGACCGCGCCCAGGCTTCCGGGCAGCGCGCCCAACGCCGCCTGTATCTCGCCGGGCTGGGCCGGCCGCAGGTCGACCGCGCCGAGCGCGTCCACCAGCTTCTGCTCCACCAGCGCGTGGTCGCCGCGCAGCAGCACGAGCGTCAGCCGGTCGTCCACGAGATAGACCAGTGTCTTGATCTGGCGGTCGCCGGGGAAGCCGTGGTCGCGCGCGAGATCCTCAATGGTGCGCGCACCCGGCGTGTCGAACGGCTCCAGCGAACCGGGCTCATCCGACACGGGCGCGAGCCGCGACGCGGCCTTCTCGATGTTGGCGGCGTAGCCGCAGGTGCAGTGGACGACCAGGTCCTCACCCGCGTCGGTGGGACACATGAACTCGACCGACTGGCCGCCGCCCATGATGCCGCTGGACGCCTCGACCGCGATCGCCGGGATGCCCAGCCGCTCAAAAATGCGCGCATATGCGGCCCGCTGCGCCTCGAATGAACTGTCCAATCCGGACTCGTCAAGGTCGAAGCTGTACGCGTCCTTCATGGTGAACTCGCGCACGCGCATCAGCCCGCTCTTGGGCCTGGGCTCATCGCGAAACTTGGTCTGGAACTGGTACCAGATCTGCGGAAGCTCGCGGTAGGACCGCAGCTCGCCGGCGATCTCGGTGAAGACCTCCTCGTGGGTCATGCCAAGCGCCAGCTCGGCGCCCTTGCGGTCGCGCAGCCGGAACATCTCGTCGCCGATCGACGACCAGCGCCCGCTCTTGTCCCACAACTCGCGCGGCTGCATCGCCGGCATCAGGAACTCCTGCGCACCGGCCCGCTCCATCTCCTCGCGGACAATCCGGATGACCTTGGCTCGCACCCGGATCGCGAGCGGTAGCAGGCAGTAATGCCCTGCCATCAGCTGGCGGATGTATCCGGCCCGCAACAGCAGCCGGTGGCTGACCGCGTCGGCGCCCGCGGGCACCTCGCGCAGCGTGGGAATGTGGAGCTTCGACCAGCGCATCCCCGAATGCTATCCAGCTCACCGTGGCCCGCCACTGATTTCCGAAGACCTTATCCGGTACCAGAAAAAGCCCTGGCGCTGAATCGGCGGGAAGCGCAGGATAGTCACCGACCGCCTAGGGGTGCGTGGCGTCGAGCAGGCGTTGCAGGTCGCGGACCTCGCCGGTGACGGTGACGCGGCCATCGCGGACGGCCTTTTGCAGCGTCTGCTCCCCGCCGATGATGTGGTCAAGCGTGGTGGAGTCGGTGTCGATGACCACGTCCGGGCGCGGCGGCTCGCCCCGGAAGATCTCGACGAGCTGCCCGTCGGCGACGCGCACGCCAAACCGGTTGCGGCCCAAGCGCATCTCATAGGTGGCGGTCCACTTGCGGGCCGGCTTGGCGGCGAAGCACGTGCGCAGCCGCAGCATGGCCGAGTCGGGGCCGACCTCGCCCTCCAGCGGCGCGGGTGAGGCCGCCCCCCACCTGCCGAGCTCCAGGACCACCGTCTCCAGCCGCGCACCCCACTCGGTCAGCTCGTAGACATGGGAGCTCGCCGGCGGGGGCAGGGTGCGGCGCCGCACGACGCCCGCGTCTTCGAGCTCGCGCAGCCGCTGGGCAAGCACCTTTGGCCCGGCGGCTGGCAGCCCCTCCTGCAGATCGGTGAACCGTTTGGGGCCCAGCAGAAGCTCGCGCACGATCAGCAGCGCCCACCGCTCGCCCACGAAGTGCAGCGCGTGCGCGATCCCACAGCCGTCAGCGACCCGGCGAATCCTAGGCACGGTTGCAGTCTAGCCATCGTCGCTTCCGATTGACACCATGGGCGATTCCTGTTAGAAAGAGCTCACTTGCTTTTGGGAAGTATCTAGTGCGAACAGGAAAGGAATATCCGTGCCACAGTTTCTCATCGAGGCCCCCGCCGGGGTCCAGCCCGACGCCAAGCAGAAGATGATGCGCGAGATCACCAGTGCGATCGACGAGGCCTACCGGATGCCCGACGTCCGGATCTGGCTGCGCGAATATGCTCCCGGCAACGTCGCGCAGGACGGCCGGATCGGGGCCGAGCCCGTCCGGCCGCTGTGCTTCCTGGAGGCGCCCGAGCTATCCGATCTCGACGCCAAATCGAAGATGGCGGGCAAAATCCACACCGCCATCGAGGAGGCCTACCATGACCTGGCCAACACCGACGAAACGCTGATCCTGATGAACCACTATCCGCTGGAAAACGCGGGGTGGGCGGGCCGCCTGCAGTCGCAGAACCCGGAGGCCGTCGAGCACATCCGGCAGCTCAACAGCTGACGCACCTGATGACCGCCCCGGGGCCGCTTATCTGGCCAGCACCTCGTAGTGGACCACCTTGAGCACGCCGGTTTCGAGGTTGGCGATCTGCCGGAAGGCGCCCCGGGACAGGTCCAGGCAGCGCCCGTCTATGTATGGGCCGCGGTCATTGATCCGGACCACGACCGATTTTCCGTTGCCGGGGTTGGTCACCCGGACCATGGTGTTGAATGGCAGCGTCTTGTGCGCGGCCGTCATGGCCTCGGGGTCGAAACGTTCGCCACTCGCCGTCGGCTGGGGCTCCCAATAGAAGGAGGCCCCGCAGCTGCGGGACGTTGCTGAGGGTGTCGGGGAGCTTTCACGCTCGCGGCTGCGGGCCGCGGGTGGCTCCGGGCGCTCGGTCGTCGCGATCGGGCTGGGTTCGGCCTCGACCTCCTCGACGGGCACCGATGCTAGTGACTCCTCCTGCGAAGCGACCTTGACCAGGCCGAGGGAGGTGCCGCCGACGATGATTGCGGTTGCGAGGGTTGCTGTGGTCAGTCTGCGTCTACTGCCAGACAAAACGTAAACCTTTCGCAGGGCGACCGGCTTTTCCGGTTGGCGGGGTGGCGGCGCAGGGCCGACATCTCCGAGCCGGAGTTGCCGCTGGGCGTGGCCCGATTAGCAGGCCAGCTACGGACCGTATCCGGGGCGGCGGTGGCCGCGTCAACTTGATCCTGCCCCTATGGGGTGGTTTGTGGCTAAAACGCTGCACGATCGGGCTACCTATACTGGGCCCTTGAGCGAGCGCTCGCGCGAGCTCAACCCGAGTTGCGCAGCGTGTCGGAGCGGAATCGAGCGAAGCGGAGATCTCAAAAGTGCGTGGGCTATTCGACTTGACCGGCAAGACGGCGCTCGTCACGGGCGGCACGCGCGGCATCGGCATGATGATCGCCCGTGGGCTGCTGGACGCGGGCGCGAAGGTGCACATCAGTTCGCGCAAGCCCGAGGCGGTCGAGGAGGCGGTCAAGGTGCTGTCCGCGCTCGGCGAGGTCAGCGGCACGCCAGCCGATCTGTCCACAAGGGACGAATGCGAGCGTTTGATCTCCGTGCTCGACGAACCGCTGCACATCCTGGTCAACAATGCGGGTGCGACCTGGGGTGCGACGCTCGAAGACTTTCCCGACCACGCGTGGGACAAGGTGCTCGACCTCAACCTCAAAGGCCCGTTCTACCTCACCCGTGCCGCGCTCCCGCTCCTGAGAGCGGTCGCCACGCCGGACGACCCGGCTCGGGTCATCAACATCGGCTCGATCGACGGGATCGCCGTGCCGCAGAACCGGTACTCCTATGCCGCTTCCAAAGCCGGTCTTCATCAGCTGACCCGGGTGCTGGCACGCGAGCTGGGCCCGCAGCACATCACGGTCAATGCCGTGGCCCCCGGGCCGTTCGAGTCGAAGATGATGGCCGCGACGCTGGCTGCCGCGGGCGAGCAGATCGCCGCGATGGCACCATTGGGACGCATCGGCCGACCGGACGACATGGCCGGAATAGCGGTGTATTTGAGCAGCCGCGCGGGCTCCTACGTGACCGGAGCGGTAATTCCAGTGGACGGTGGCATTACGACGGTTGTGGGGTTCTGACCGCCCCGATAGGGTGCGCCTCATGCGTTTTGTAGCCGTGGCTTTACTGATCGCACTGATCGGCGCGCCAGCGACACCCGCGGTCGCCGCCAGTGAGCTGTATTTTTCCGAATATGTCGAGGGATCCTCCAATAACAAGGCATTGGAGGTTTTCAACGACACGGGCTCGGCCGTCGACCTCGCGGCCGGCGGCTACAACGTGCAGATGTACTTCAACGGGGCCGCGACCGCCGGGCTGACCGTCAACCTGACCGGCACGGTCGCGGCGGGCGACGTGTTCGTGCTCGCGCACGCCGGCGCCGCCCCGGCCATCCTCGCGGTCGCCGACCAGACCAACGGCTCGGGCTGGTTCAACGGCGACGACGCGATCGTGCTGCGGCGCGGCACGGTGGTCATCGACTCGATCGGGCAGATCGGCGTGGACCCGGGCTCCGAGTGGGGCGGTGCCACGGCCGACAACACGTTGCGGCGCAACGGCTTCCCGGACTCCGATCCGGCGGACGCGTTCGACCCGGCCGTGCAGTGGACGGCTTTCCCGATCGACACCTTCGACGGTCTCGGGCAGCACGGGTCCACCGTCGTGCTGGACTGCGGCGGCCCGCTCACGCTATCGCAGGGCCAGGGCGGCAGCCGGGTCGTCACCGGTACCGACCAAAAGGGAATCGTCACCCAGCTCGATCTCACCAGCCCGGTTCCTCAAATCACGCGGACCGCTTTCACCCCGGCCGAAACCGTTGGCGGCACGGCAAGCGCGACCATCGCGGTCGCACCCGACCTCGCTCCCGGCGCCTATCCGGTGACGATCACGTCGGGCAGGGTCACGTGCACGTTCACCGTCAACGTGACGCGCGTGCTCACGGTCGGCGAGGTGCAGGGCCCGGGCCCGCGCTCGCCGCTGGCGCCCGCCACGGGCAACGGCTCCAGCTCGCTGCAATATGACGTGCAGGGCGTCGTCGCCCAGCGCACGCTCTCGCGTGACGAGCAGGGCCGCATCCTGCACGGCTTCTTCCTGCAGTCGCATCAGTCTCGCACCGACGGCGATCCGTCCACTTCAGACGGTGTGTTTGTGTTCATGAGCACCTTCCCCTCGCTCATCGGCGGCTACGTGCCGGTGGTCGGAGACGAGGTCGTGCTGCGCGCCCGGGTTTCGGAGTTCTTCAACCTCACCCAGCTGACGTCGGCGTCGCTGGTGCGGGTGGTCGGGCAGGGAGCAAGCGTTGATGTGACCGACGCCGTCCCGCCGTCGGACCTGGCTGCCGCCAACGCCTTTTGGGAGGCACACGAAGGCATGCGCATGCGCGTGCGGGCGGGCAGCGGTGTCGTGAGTGGACGAGATGTGTTCGACTCGACCGCCGACTCCGAGATCTGGCTTGTCGACGTGGAAGACCCCACATTGGACCGCCCGGATCCGTTGACCCGCAGGGTCTACCGCGACGCGCACCCGATTGACGGTGTCGCCGACGGCAACGGCAACCGCATCATGCTCGGCACCATGGGCGTGAAGTGGGTGGCACAGGACAGCTTCGCGCTGCTGCCGCCGGCCCGCACGTTTGACACCCTGACCGGCGATGCCGTGGGCGGGTTGTATTTCTCTTTTGAAAAGTACGGCATCCAGGTCGAGTCGGCGGCGTTCGCACAGGGTGCCGACCCGTCGACCAACCACCCGGTGACGCCGATCGACCGCGAGCGTGAGTTCGCCGTGGCCACATACAACGTCGAAAACCTCTACGACTTCCGGGACGACCCGTTCGACGGGTGCGATTTCCACGGCAACAGGGGGTGTCCGGGCGTGCGCGGGCCGTTCGACTACGTGCCCGCAAGCGAGGCCGACTATCAGGCGCATCTGTCCAAACTGGCCAGCCAGGTCGTGAACCAGTTGCACGCGCCCGATCTGCTGCTCGTGCAGGAGGCGGAGGATCAGGACATCTGCACGGTCACCTCCGGCTCCTTGGCCTGCGGCACGACTGACAACGCCGATGGCAAGCCGGACACTTTGCAGGAGTTGGCGTTGGCGATCGCGGCGGCGGGCGGACCGTCATATGACGCCGCATACGACCGCGACGGCGCGGACGTGCGCGGGATCGTGGCCGCGTTCCTGTACCGCACCGACCGGCTCGCCCTGGCCGCGCCGACCAGCGTGCTTTCTGCCACACCAGGGGTTTCTTACAGGTCCGCCGGACTTGCGTCCAATGCGGACGTCCAGAACCCGAAGACGCTCAACGCCGTGCTGCCCGAGGACGTGGACACCTCCACGGGTGTTGACGGGAGCAACGTCTACACGCGGGCCCCGCAGGTGGGCAAGTTCACCGTCCTCGCTTCTCCGGGCGGGACTGAATTCTCCGAATTGTGGGCGGTCAGCAACCACTTCTCGTCCACCCCGCAGGCGCGCGTCGGGCAGCGCACGGAGCAGGCTCGTTATGGGGCGGCCATCATCGCGGCGATCGAGGCGGCCGACTCTGACGCGCGGGTCGTGTTCGGCGGCGACCTCAACGTGTTCCCCCGGCCCGACGACCCGCTCACGCCCGCGTCGGACCAGCTCAAGCCGTTGTACGACAAGGGTTTGCACAATCTGTGGGAGGAGATCCCGGCTCCCAGCGCCTATTCCTATGTCTTCCAGGGGCAGGCGCAGACGCTGGACCACCTGTTCGTCAACCCCGCCCTGCGCGGTGATCTGGTCCGGATGCGGGCCGCCCACGTGAACTCCGACTGGTCCGAGGCCGCCAGCGACCACGACCCGCAGGTGGCGGTGTTCCGCAGCCGGGCGCGCCTCACGGTGTCGGACGCGTCCACTGTCGAGGGTCAGCCGCTGGTGTTCACCGTGTCCGTCTCGCGCCCGCTGTCGCAGGGGCTGACGGTGTGCGCGGGCACGGTACCGGGGACGGCCCACCTCGTCGTGGACTTCACGCCGCTGGTCGAGTGCAAGACCCTCGCGGCCGGGGCGACCTCGGTGACCTTCGCGGTCGCCACGCGTACCGACCGCCGGGCCGAGGGCAGCGAACGCGTATGGCTGATCGCCGGCGGGGACCCGCGCGTTGTCGTCCTCGCCGACGTCACGGGGGTCGGCGTCATCACCGACTGACCGTCCGCCGACCGATCCGCCCGCGAGGACGATCGCCAGACCGGCGAGGGTCAAGGCGAGCAGCACCGCGGGCGGGTCGGTCTCGCGCCGGCAGCGGCCGGCCGGCCGCTGAGAACGCGGCGGCCGGGACACCGGTGTAGAGCGTGCCGGGCGCCCGGCCGTCGGCATCGGCCTACCCTGCAATATCGTCGCGTTTGGACTGTTCCACGAGCGCTGTGCGGCGGGCGACGGTATGTGTTCCTGGATGATCCATCTCGCGGTTATTGCCGGATACGCGGCCATCGCCTGGATCGGCGCGCTGCGCGTATTTCGATGGTCCTAACTTACGCCTGGCACGAGTACACTCACGCCATGGCCGCCGCGCGGGAAAAGCAGCTGTCGCAGGCCGAAGCTGCCAAAGCACAGCTGATGGACTGGGCCGCCTCGGCCGGCATCCCGCTGGTGCACATCGAGTGCTTGTTTCCGTTCGCCAAGACTGATTTCGGGCTGAGCGTCTGGCTGTTCCTCGACAGCGACGCCAGCGTGGAGCGGCTCCAGGCGGACGGGACCATCGACCGGCTGCGGCAGGAGTTCCTGTCGCGGCTGAGCGCGTCCGGCTATCCGCCGGACTGGCTGCCCGACATCACGTTCGGGGTCGACTCGCACGAAAACGTGGTCCGCGACCACGAGGGCAGCTATCTATACCGACTGCGTTAGCTGGGCCGTCTGCTCCGGCTGGCGCTGTGCCGGGATCGACCCGTCGAAGCGCGGCTGAGCGCGGGCGGCCACCAGCATGATGGCCGCCGCGCCCACGACCACGGCCGCGACCAGATAGGCGTTGCCGACCAGGGTTTCGAGCATGGTCCAGCTCAGCTCAAGCCGGTCGCCGATCGGCACGAACAGCCGGAAGTCCACGCTGAACGCCACCAGGACCAGGATCAGCAGCCCGCCCAGCGACGGGTTGCGCAGCACGGCACGATAACCCATCAGCACGCACAGCGGCACCACCCACACCCAGTGGTGGGTCCATGTGACCGGGCTGACCAGCAGGCCGCAGAACGCGGTGGTCAGCAGGGCGGCGAGCGGCTGGTCGTGCGCGTGCAGCGCGCGCACCAGGATGGCGTGCACCGCCAGGCACAGCACACCGAGCGCGAGGCTGATCGCGAGCGCGTCCGGAGCCCCGCCGGTGAGCCGCTGCACCAGCCCGTTGAGCGACTGGTTGGCCGCCTCGTGGGTGCGGTCGCCGTTGCCGGCCATGATCGCGCCGGTCCAGAAACGCAGCGAGTCGGTGGGCAGCATGAGCCAGCCGATGCCTTGCAGCACAAGGAAGGTCGCGGTGGCACGGGCCGCGTCCGCCCAGCGGCGGGTCAGCAGCAGGTGCGGGATGAAGATGAGCGGTGTGAGCTTAATCGCAGCCGCGACGCCGATGAGGATGCCACCGTACCGGCGCACGGCCAGCACATCCACCATGACCAGCGCCATGAGCAGCAGGTTGATCTGGCCCAGCCCGACCGTGCTCCACACCGGTTGCAGCGCAAAGGGAAGCACGGCCAAGATGTTGACGGCCCACGTGGGCGGCTCCCGGCGCAGCAGGGAGCCCAGGCTGTGCCGCATGGTGATGCCGAGCGCGAGCGCGCAAAGGGCCGCCATCACCCCCCAGACCACATGCATCGGCAGCGGCGCGAGCGGGATGAACAGGATCGCGGCGATCGGGGGATAGGTGAACGGCAGATCCTCCCACGGCGGCGGGATGCGCAGCGATTCATAGAGCGGGTCTCCACGCAGCACGGCCAGCGCCCCACCCTGGTAGACGGTGCTGTCCATGCCCGGGTCGCGCTGCCCGGCCAGCACGATGGAGGCAACAATCAGGCCGAGGCCCACCAGCACCGAAGCGGCCGGTGGGCGCAATGGGCTGCGCCGCAAGGATGGGGATGCCGACACCAGCGACACCTTAGTGCAAACTCGCCGCGCGCGGGGGGCGATAACTCCAGTGCGTGCAAGGCAACGCGCGGCGTGATGTCGATCACGCACGGTCGGTGCTCGATCCGGTACAGTCAGCCGATTTCCACGCCGAGCACGGCGACACGGCACGGCGCTCAAGGCGGGTCCTAAAGCGACACGAGCTGCTGACCAAGCGCCTCGCCTGGTCGTGGATCGTCCGTGAACGCCACGACCGCGGCGGCGGTAGCAGGGCTGCGTTCGCCGGGGAGGACGAACGACCCCACGCGTACGGTACGGCGCTGCCGTCACGCAGCCGTCCGGCCGGTGGGGCAGATTGGTCGTCATCGCCGCTGCCGCCGGCGGCTCCAGCGCAGGGGACCCGGGTGCAGCGTCCAAATCAGGCGCTTCCACCACGGGCGGCGGCCCTTGAGCTCGCCGATGTAGTGCAGCGCTCGCGCCCGTGCCGCCTCGGCCCGCTGATCGGTCGTCATCTCGGGGCTGAACGTGGCGTGGTTGACCTCGTGGGCCAGCTCGTCGAGGGACGGGGCCGACAGCCGCACGGTGTGCCGGCCCCGGATGCGCGCCGCCGCGGCCGCCGCGTGCGCCGAAACCTCGTGCGCCGTCAGGTGATCGGGCGCCTGCCGCCCGGCCAGGCGCAGCGCGTCGGCCACTTCGAGCCACGCCCCGTGCACGCGGGCCACCGGGCT